>CACZAR010000016.1 GCA_902779135.1 uncultured Coriobacteriaceae bacterium
GCGCAGCTCACCGAGGTCGAGATGCACCATCTCCATGGCCGTGCGCACGCTCTCTTCGATTTTGTCGGTCGAATAGCCCAGGTTTTTCGGGCCAAAGGCAACGTCGTCGAAAACGGTTGCGGCGAACAGCTGATGCTCAGGATATTGGAAGACGACTCCGACGTCTCGGCGTGCGTCAGACGCAATTCGTTTGTCGGCCAGCGATCGTCCTTCGACGTACACTGCGCCCTCGTTGGGTTTCAATAGCCCGTTTGCCAGTTGGATGAGCGTACTTTTCCCGCTGCCTGTGTGGCCGGCAATGCCGAAGAACTCGCCTTTTCGGACTTCGAACGTCAGGTCCTTGAGCGCCCAGTATTCGGATGGCGAGCGTCCCCAATCGGCTTGCTTGCCCTCGGGCGCGACCGATGATTTCTTGCGGCGCGATTGAGAGACGGGCTCGTAGGTGAACGAGACGTTCTCGAATCGAATGACGGAAGGAGCGGGGGAATGCTCCATTTGGCCTTCGTTGTCGAACGTTTTTCCAGCTGCTTTCGCGGAAGTGGGAGAAGTTTGCTCTCGTCCTGCGAACAGCTCAATGAGCTCGGATTCGAGTTCGCTTTCGTCTGCACGTACCTTCACCGGTACGCCCAGTTCGGAAAGCTTCATGCTGAGTTGTGTTGCAAACGGCACGTCGAGTGCTAGCTCGACTAATCGATTCGCCTGGAGCAACACCTCATCGGGCGTACCATCGAGTGCGACGTGGCCATCGTCAAGCACGATGACGCGGTCGGCGAGCGCCGCCTCTTCCATGAAATGCGTGATGAGCACGATGGTGAGGCCTGCGAAGTTCAGCTCGCGGCACACGCGCAGAAGGCCAGCCCGTCCGCGCGGGTCGAGCATGGCGCTGGCTTCGTCCAAGATGAGAATCTGCGGTTCCATGGCGAGGACGCCTGCCACGGCGACTCGTTGCTTTTGGCCGCCTGAAAGCGTTTCGGTTTGCTTTTTCTCGAAGCCTCGAAGGCCCACTTGAGCCAACGCCGTCGTCACGCGTGAGCGTAGCTCGTCGGTGGGCACGCCGAGGTTTTCAGGGCCGAATGCTACATCGTTTTCAATGACACTTGCAACGATCTGGTCGTCGGGGTTTTGGAACACCATGCCTGCGTTGCTCCGCACGAAGAACACGTTTTCAGGCTCAGACGTGTCGTGATCAATCACGAGCACACGCCCCTCGTCGGGCGCAAGCAGCGCGTTGATGTGCTTGGCAAGCGTCGACTTACCGCTGCCGTTGCCGCCAAGCACGCAGACGAACGAGCCGGGCTCGATGGCGAGCGTCACGCCGTCAAGTGCATTGCGTTTTCCGTCGTAGCTGAACCGAACGTTGCTGAAATCGATAATGGACATGGAGTAGTGCATTCCTTGTCTTGTTGAGGGTTTGCGCTTTGCGCCAGCTGAAACCATTGACAGCAGGCACAATTGTGATTAACGACCTTTCACCTGGTCTTTTGTTGGCGTGATCAGATTCGAGATGCTCTTGTAGACGATGCCCGTCAACGCGGCGATCACCACGCCCTTGATGATGTTGAATGGCAGGATAGCTGGCACGATCAACCCCTTCACCACGTCGAATGGGATGCCGTAGAACGCAGGGTCGATGACCAGATTGGCGATGATGGCGGCAACGACCAAGCATACGATTGCCGTGATGAGCCCGATCATGGCACCCTTGAACGTGCGGTTGCGCTTGTAGATGGCAGCCGCGGGGATGATGAACGCGCAGCACGCGATGATGTTCATCAAGCAGCCCACCCAGTTGCCCGTGATGGCGCCATGCGCCACAGCGCACGCAATGCCCACGAGGATGCCGGGGCCGGTGCCGTACGCGAAGCCCATGACGGCTGACGGTACGAACGAGATGTCAAGTTTGAGGAACGATGCGGCCGGGAAGATGGGGAACTCGAGGAAGCTCAGCAGGATGGCGATGGCGCACATGAGCGCCATGGTCACCAACTGCTTGGTGCTCCATCGGTTCGTATTCTTGACCTGGCCGTTCTGATTCTGCGCATACGTAGACATAGGTATCCTCCTGTCTCTTCCATCCGGACTTTGAGGAGTCAGTTCTCGGCTCCATAACCGTTGGTCCCGGATTCTCACCGGATCAGCCAGGCAATGCGCTTGCCCGGGTCGCGGACTTACGGGGCGGCATTGCCGCCCGATTACCGCCAGTGAGGAATTCCACCTCGCCCTGAAACAGTACAATCATGGATTGTAGCGCTGGCCTACAGGGCTCGCAATAGGCAAATCTGGCACAGTGTGCACCGTTTGTTCCCGCTCGTTCCAGGCAACTTGCCTATAATCGAATGAGTCGCTTTGACAGTCAGGGTGACTCATTGAGACGGGATTGCGTATGGCGCTTTACATAGCTGATGAATCGTTCGACTGGGGCGTGCTCGCGGGCGCATCGTGCGCGTTCGGCGTGTTCGATGGATTGCACACAGGGCACCAATACCTTATCGACCAGGCTGTGAACACGAAGCCTGCGGGGAAACGAGCGATTGCCATCACATTCGACATCGATCCCGACGAGGTGTTTCATCCTGATCGGTTGAAGAAGCTCATGCGCAATGCCGATCGTCTGGCGGCGCTTGAGGCATCGGGTGTTGACGATGTGGTCGTCATTCCATTCAACGAGCGGTTTTACACGAAGAGCGCAGAGGATTTTCTTGAGACTGCGTTTCCCAAAGGCGTTCCCGCGCACATGCATGTGGGCGAGGATTTCAGGTTCGGTGCGCGGGCAGCCGGCACGGTAGCCACGCTGCAGGAATGGGGCGGTCGTGTGGGTTGCGAGATTCACCCGCACCAGCTTGTGAGCGCCGATGGGGCGCCCATTACGGCCACGCGTATTCGTTTGCTGCTGCTCGACTGCAAGCTCGATGAGGCCAATCGCCTGCTTGGCCATCTGTACTCGCTGCGCGAGACGGTGCAGCGCGGGCGCGGTGAGGGAACTGACATGGGTTTCGCGACGGCCAACTTGCAGGTGAAGCCCCATGACCGTGTGCTCGGTGAAGGTGTTTACGCAGCGTATTCGACCGTTGCGGGCGTGCGTTATAAGGCAGCGGTATCGGTTGGCGTATCGCCGACGTTTGAGGCTACTTCGACGGCCAACATAGAGGTGCACATCCTCGACTTCTCCGGCGACCTTGTCGGTCAGGATGTCACCATCGAGTTCATCAAGTACCTGCGTCCCATGATCAAGTTCGATTCGACCGAGGAACTTATCGCCACCGTCACCTCCAACATCCAGTGGGTGCGCGACAACTTGTAACTGCAGCAAAGGCTGAAATGCAACAAAGACTGGGTCTCCGTTGCGGCTTTAATGCAACAAAGACCGGGTCTCCGTTGCAGCCTTAGCCACCAGCTGATATGAAGCGAAGGGTGAACAGCTTCTCGAAAGAAGCGAGTGCGTCGGGGCCACCATGCACGGTCAGATGCGATCGCTCAAGGTGGACGGCGCCGAGCGGGCGGTCCTCGAGTGGCTCGAGTGCGATGGTGCAGGTTTGCATTTCCAGGGTATAGACCCAGCATTCCCGCTCATGCGGAAGGCCTAGCTCATCGTCGAGCCAAGTGGCGATGCGTGCATATGAAATGCCGCAATCGAGGTCGATCCGATTCGCATCCGCCGCCAGCATGGTGGGCGTTACCTCAGCTCCATGTCGTCAACCGAGCCGTCGAGCAAGTCAACCATGAGCAGGCGGTTTCGGATCTGCCCTGGTTTTCCCAAGACGACCTTCACGGCTTCCGCGGCTTGGATGGCGGCGATGACGTAGGCGGTGTAGGGAAGGTTGCCCAGCTTCTTGTGTTGGCTTTCTCCACCGCTTTCGAAAGGTTCGCCATATGCGCAGGCGAACGAGGGGTCGCCTGGATAAACCGTGCACACTTGGCCGAACCAGCCGGCGATGGCGCCGTACACGATGGGGATTCCAAGATTCTGGCAAGCGTGTGCCGCCCAGAAGCGCGCCTCGAGGTTGTCGAGGCAATCGACAACGCAGTCTGCGCCATAGAACAAGGCGGCAGCATTCGCTTCGCCTAGGTACGTCACAACTGGCTCAACCTCGACGTTGCCATTGATTGCATGTATGCGTTCAGCAGCCACAACGGCTTTCTCACGTCCAAGCTCGTTCTCGGTGCAGAGCAACTGCCGGTTGAGGTTGCTCTCGTCGAACACGTCGCCGTCGATGACGCGCAGGTGGCCGACGCCTATGCGGGCGAGTGCCTCGATGACCGAGCCGCCCAATCCTCCGCAGCCGACGACAACAATCCGTTTATCGGCAAGCGCGGCACATTCCTCTTCGGAAAGAGCGATCTTATTGCGGTCATAACGGTGCGGGAAATTCATAGTCAATTCCTCATTCTAATGACGGCTGTGTTCATTAGTATTCGGTATGGTGTTAAAGTATAGATGAGCCGGGGCGCTGTGGGTATTGGGAAGCGCTCCGGCTCATCCTTTCCGCCGCAGCGAGGGGTCAACTCGACTTATGCGGTGGCGTATAACAGCTCTGGTCGAAAGGGGTTGACCCTTTCGACCAGGTTCGCCGACTACACGTAACGATATGTTGCCATCATCTCGTTCGCGAGCCTCTTCTTGCGGCACGCATCGCAGATGGTCGGCAGTTCGCCGTCGGGGCCGACTGCATGGCGCACCGACTCGGCCGTGCCCATGACCTCGCCGCATTCCGCGCAATGCAGAAGTTCGAAATCGCGGTGCCAAATCGTGCGAATCGTATCGGTTTGCGAGTACTCGATGGCGCCAGTGGGGCATACGTTCGCGCAGCTCAGGCAACCGACGCAGAACTTCGAAGGCTCATCGTAGGGCGTTGCCACCTTCTTCTCCGTGCCGCGTAGCACGGTCGAGATGGCGCCCGTGCCCAGACTGTTGCATGCTTGTACGCACAGCCCGCACAGGATGCATTTCTCGTTGTCAATCGACACCAGACGCTCGAATCCGCTCATATCGAGGCGGCGGCTCATCTTGCCGATGAGCTCGGCTTCGGGAGCGCGATGGCCGAGCAGCGCGTAAAGCACGGCGCGCTCTTCTTGGATGCGCTCGGAATTCGTGCGAATCTCGCATTCGCCGTCGATGGGGTAGACGCACGAGGTGACGACCTTGGTGCGACCGCGCTGTTCAACCTCCACGATGCAGATGCGGCAGCATGCGCGGTGGTCTTCGAATGCGTCGTGGCGGCACAGCGTCGGAATCTTGATACCATTGCGTTTGGCGACGTCGTAGATGTATTCGCCCTTTTCACAGGTGCATTCGATACCATCGATGGTCACAGTAATCATGTCGCTCATGCGGGCCTCCTTTCGGTCAGCACCGCATCGAAGCGGCACGCCTCACGGCAGCTGCCGCAAGCGATGCACTTGGTCGAATCGATGACGTGAACTTCCTTGCGGTCGCCCGAAATGGCACCAGCCGGACAGGCGCGCGAACACAAACCGCAACCTGTGCAGGCATCGGGTTTGATGGCGAACTGGGTCAGCTCGGCGCAGACGCCCGCAGGGCATTCCTTGCGGTCGATGTGCGCTTCGTACTCGTCGCGGAAGAACTTGATGGTGGTCATGACGGGGTTCGGTGCCGTGCGACCAAGGGCGCACAGCGATGCGTCCTGCATCGTGCGCCCGATGCGCTCGAGCAGTTCGATGTCGCCCGGCTTGCCGCGACCTTCGCAGATATCAGTTAGGATGGCGCGCATCTGGCGCAGGCCTTCACGGCACGGTGTGCATTTGCCGCAGCTTTCCTCGCACAGGAAGTCGACGTAGTAGCGCGCGACCTCGACCATGCACGAGCGGTCGTCCATGACGATCATGCCGCCCGATCCCATCATCGCGCCGTATTCGACGAGGGTGTCGAAGTCGACGGGAAGGTCGAGCAGCTCTTCGGGGATGCAGCCGCCCGACGGGCCGCCGGTCTGGATGGCCTTGAACGGGCGATCGTCGATGATGCCGCCGCCGATGTCGTAGATGAGCGTGCGGAGGGTGGTGCCCATGGGGACCTCGACGAGGCCCGTGTGCTTGACCTTGCCGACCATGGCGAACACTTTCGTGCCCTTCGAGCGCTCGGTGCCCACCTGGGCGTACGCCTCGCCGCCTTCGCGCAGGATCGTCGGAATCGATGCGAGCGACTCGACATTGTTGAGCACCGTCGGGTGGTCGAACAAGCCGCGTTGCACGCTGCGGATGTACTTGGCGCGCGGTTCGCCCACGCGGCCTTCGATCGACGCCATGAGCGCCGTCGACTCGCCGCAGACGAACGCGCCACCGCCGCGGACGATGGAAAGATCGAGTTTGTGGTCGGTTCCCATGATGGACTCGCCCAGGATGCCGGTTGCGTATGCGTCGTCGATGGCGTGCTGGATGTGGTCGCGTGCGAGCGCGTATTCGTCGCGGATGTAGAGCACGCCCTCTTCGGCGCCGATGGCGAGCGCACCGATGATCATGCCCTCGATGACGGCATGCGGGCTGCCCTCCATCGTCGAGCCGTCCATGAATGCGCCGGGGTCGCCCTCGTCGCCGTTGCAGAC
Organism: uncultured Coriobacteriaceae bacterium; assembly: GCA_902779135.1. Taxonomy (GTDB): domain Bacteria; phylum Actinomycetota; class Coriobacteriia; order Coriobacteriales; family Eggerthellaceae; genus UBA9715. The sequence goes on from CACZAR010000016.1 coordinate 6,558, forward strand.
GATGTATTTGGGGAAGACATCGTAGCCGGCGGCTGTGCGCCATTTGCGCCCGGTGGGGAAGCCGGCGCCGCCCTTGCCGCGCAGGCCGGATTTCTCGACTTCGGTGATGATCTCGTCGGGCGTCATGGCAAGCGCCTTCTTCAGGCCCTCGTAGCCACCGCGTGCGATGTAGTCGTCGAGTGACAGCGGGTCGATGATGCCGACGTCCTTGAGCACGACCTTGTGCTGCAAGGCATAGTAGGGGTTGTCGTCCATGTGCTCGTAGGTTTCGCCGTCCTTCTTGAAGAGAAGCTTCTTGACGGGTTCGCCTTCGAGTGATTCGACGATGGCTGCGGCATCGCGTTCCTTCACGCGGTAGTACATGAGGTCGCGTGGCATGAAGCGCACGATGGGGCCTTGCTCGCATTCGCCCGAGCAGCCTGTGCGCACGACGCTGACGTCGACTTTCACCTCGTCAGACAAGTCGTGCGCGACAAGTTCGCGCTCGATGGCGTCGGCCACGCCGAGTGCGCCGTTAGCGATGCAGCCGGTGCCGCAGCAGACGAGGATCCTCTCGGTTCCGTTAATCATTTGCGGTCACCTCCTCGGCTCCAGATGCGGCATAGCTTTCGATGATGCCGGGAATCTGCTCGACGCGCAGTTTGTTGTGATAGTTGCCGTCGACGACCATGACGGGAGCGAGCGCGCACGAACCCAGGCAGTTGACGAGCTCGACCGAGAACTCGCCGTTCTCGGTGGTCTCGCCAGGCTCGATGCCGAGGTCTCGTTTGAGTTCGGTGGCCAGGTTCATGGCGCCGCGAAGATGGCACGCCGTGCCGTTGCAGATCTTGATGATGTGCTCGCCCTTCGGGGTGAGCGACAACGCTTTGTAAAACGTCGCCATGGAATACAGCTGGGCTTGCGGGCAGCCAAGGTATTCGGCTAGCGCCGCAAGACCCTCTTCGGGAATGTAGTTGAATGCGTGTTGCATGTCCTGCATCGCAGCAAGTGCAAAACGCTGGTCAACAGGATACGCCTCGATGATCTCAGCAATCTTCGAGGCATGATTGACTTCGGTCATAGATACCTCGTTTTCCAATGAGTCGTTGGGACAGTCCCAACGACTCATTACCCACCGGCAACGAGAGGGGTGATGGCGACGTAATCCTGCTCGGTCAGCTTGGTGGCCACGCCGTCGAGATGCTCGATATGGCGGCCGTTGACCATGATGATGACGTCGTCGCCCTTGTCGGTGCCGTCCTCGTTCAAGATGAGGTCACGGAACTCGGGCCAACGCTCGGAAAGGTCTTCCATAAGCGCAAGGACGCTCCCGGGCGCGGGAACGTCGCATGTTTTGCAGCCAGTGATTTGGCGATATGTTGCAAAGAACTTGACGAGCATAGGTAGCTCCGTTCGAAGTCGGGTCGAAGGGGACAGCCCCTCCGACCCGATTCTCTGTAACTAGTACGTCAGGTTCAGCTCGTCGAGCTTCTCCTGGGTGGGGATGCCATCGGACGTCCAGTTGCGGGCCGCGTAGTAGTCGGCGAGCATCGTCTGCAGTTCGTTGACCTTGCCCTTGGCGGGGCCGGACGGCAGCGCCTCGCGCAGCAGACGCGGCGGCAGGGTGTCCTTCTCGACGCCTGCCTCGATGTTGAAGCGCTTCTCAAGGTTCCAGATGCGCTCGCCCTTCAGCAGGATCTCCTCGTCGGTCTCGTCGGAGCCCACGGCCTCGCGGTACTGGCCGGCAATCTCGGGCAGTCCGATGCCGAACGTGGTGAACAGGCAGATGCCCGTCGAGTCGCACAGAGCCGTCAGGTCCTGGAAGGTCTTGAGCAGTGCGCCCTTGCCCTCGGTGACCTGTGGGTCGAGCTTGACCGGAAGGCCGAGGACCTCAGGGCTGATCATGTAGCCGCGGACATGGCAGCCGCCACGGTTCGAGGTGGCGTACTCGAGGCCGATGCCTTGGATGGCGCGGCCGTCGTAAGCCGGCATTTCCTGCTTCTTCGTGGACATGGAGAGCTCAGGATGACCGTATTTCTCGGCCAGACGATACGAGCCCAGGCCGATGATGTTGCCGAACCCTTCGCCGTCGGCGCACATCTGGGTCAGCTTGACCATGGCCTCGGCGTCGCCGAAGCGCAGCGGGAAGCCGATGTCGGACTCGGGAATGGCGCCCATCTCGAAGAGCTCCATCGCGCAGGCGACGGTCGAGCCGAGGGTGATCGGGTCCATGCCCTCTTCGTTGCAGATGAAGTTGGCCTTGACGATGGCGCCGATGTCGTTGACACCGCAGGCAGCGCCGTAAGACCAACCGGCCTCGTACTCGGGGCCCTCGCCGAAGCCGTCGAGGTCGCCGCGGCCTTCGATCTTGGTCACGCGACCGCAGGCGATGGTGCAGCCGAAGCAGCCCTGGTTCTTGACGAGATGGGTTTCGACCAGGCGTTCGCCGGACGTGTCATCGGCCTTGTCCCAGTACGAACCGTCACGGCCGTTGTGCAACGGCAGGCCGCCGACCTCGTTGACGATGTTCACGAGGATCTCGGTGCCGAGGGCAGCTAGGCCCTCGCCGGTGACAGGATGTGCGCGGAGCATGGTGCGGGCCTTGGTGGCTTCCTCCATGAACTTCTCAGGATTGGCGACCTTCACGCCGCCCGTGCCACGCACGACGACGGCCTTGAGGTTCTTCGAACCCATGACGGCGCCCATGCCGCCACGGCCGGCAGCGCGGTTCTTGTCGTTCATGACGCCGGCGTACAGCATCATGCGCTCGCCCGGACGGCCGATGGTGGCCACGTGGACCTTGCCGTGCTTGGCCTCGAGGGCCTCGGTCACGGGGTGCACGCCCTGGCCCCACAGGTCGTCAGCCGGAAGGAGCTCGACCAGCTCGTCGTCGATGTGCAGGTAGACAGGCGTCTCGGCTTTGCCCTCGAAGATGATGCCGTCATAGCCAGCGTACTTGAGCTCGGGGCCGAAGTGGCCGCCGGAATTGGCAGCGCCGATGGTGCCCGTGAGCGGTGCCTTCGAGACAACCTCGTAACGACCGGCAGAGCATGCGGCGGTGCCGGTGAGCGGGCCGGTCATGAAGATGAGCTTGTTCTCGGGCGACAGGGGGTCGACCTTCGGGTCGACTTCGTTGCAGTAGTATTTGGTGCCCAAACCGCGTGCGCCGACGTAGTCCTTGGCGTCCTGCATGTTGAGCGGTTCTTTCTTGATGGTGCCTTCGGTCAGGTTGACGCGAAGGATCGTTCCGATCCAGCCGTTTCCGCGTGTCATTATGCACACACCTCCTCAACAGCTGCCTTGAGCTTGTCAGCGGCGAGCTTCTTCTTGTCGGGGACCTCGTCGGGGTCGACGACGGAAATCGCACCGGTCGGGCAGTGGACTGCGCACCACGTCTCGCCGTCGCACAGATCGCACTTGAAGATCTTCTTCTTGGCAACCGAGTACGAAACGTTGCCCAGCGGGCATGCGCTGACGCACATCTTGCAGACGATGCACTTGTTGGCGTCGTGCGTGATGACGCCCTCGGCGTTGCGCTTGAGCGCACCGGTCGGGCAGATCGCCGCGCAGCTGGCCTCATCGCACTGCATGCACATGATGGGCACGGTGATGGCCGCTTCCTCGTAATGGAACACGGACACGTTGCTCAGGCGCGGGTTGAACTCCTCGTTGTGCTTGAACGAGCAGACAAGCTCGCACGTGCGGCATGCAACGCACTTCTTCGGGTCTACGACTAGCTGTTTAGCCATAGAACACCTCCTTCTCTCTCATTTACCCTCGAAACCATTCAATCACGTGCATTAGGCAGCAAACTTGAGGATGGTGAATTAACCTTGGCTGACTTGCGATTTGCTGCCGATTTGTGCCTATAATTAGGTAGAAACAGAGAGGGTTTCTGCCTAATATGATGAGATGGGTGGCACAGCGTTCCCTGGGAGCTGTGTGCCACTTATCAAAATGGCACACAGCTCCCAGGGAACGCTGTGCCACTTCACGTTAAGGGGGGGGGAAGGGCCATGCGCACGTTCGATTACGGTCATCTGCCCAAGGGGCTCTTCGGCGGCAAAGTTGGCGATGCCAACATGAAAGTTTTCGAAGACAAGGGGAAGCTCGATCTTTACGAACAGATGCATCCCGAGCTGCTCGCGCCGTTCGAAGAAGCGGCGCGTACGGACAACGCCGATGCCTCGGCACGTATCGAGGGACTCTATATCGACAAGTCTCGCGTTTCGGCGCTCATGGCGGGCGATGAGCCCATCGGAGAAACCGAAGCGCAGATTGCGGGGTACGCGAAGGCGCTCGGTGTCATCGACAGCGAGCTTGCAGACCTTGCCCTGTCAACGGCTACGATCGTCAAGTTGTTCGAGACGATGTACAGCTACCGAAATCTGGGTCGCAAGAGCCGCTATCGCAAGAAGGATTACATATACGTGCAGGTCGACGGGCATGCACAAGCGATGCCAGTCAGTCCCATCACGGCATTCGAGACGCCGCTTGTGTTGGGCGGCGCATGCGACAGCTTGGCAGAAACGTTCGGGGCAGCCCATGCGAGCCCGCTCGTGCTGGCGGCGGTTTTCACGGTCGATTTCCTGTGCATTCGTCCGTTCGACGAGGGAAACGGGCGCATTGCGCGCTTGTTTGCCGACCTCATGATGAAAAAGGCTGGCTTCAACGTGTCTCGCTACATGAGCCTCGACCGCGTCATCGAAGGCGATGCGATGGGCTACTACGATGCCCTGAACGCGTGCGTCGAGGGCTGGGACCAAGGTCGCAACAACTACGCACCGTATGCCTTGTATTGGCTCGAACGCATCCATGACGCCTACCAGCGCTTGTTCGATGCGCTCGAGGCTGCTTCGCGCGAACCGGGCGGAAAGTCGGAACGCGTGAGGGCTTTCGTGCTCGGTTCTGCCACGGCCGTTTCGAAACGCCAGATCCTCGACGCCTTCCCTGATATCAGCGAAGCGACTGTCGAGAACGTGCTTGGCAAGATGGTGAAAGCGGGCGAGGTACGTAAAGTTGGTGCCAGTCGTTCGACTGCTTACGAGCGCGTGTAAGACAAGCTGCTTTACCAGACAAGTTACCTGGTGATCTGTCTGGTATGTTCCAGGCGGGCTGGTTTTCTGCCTATTATCTATAAATTAGATAACTATATTGCGCCATTCGCTGGGAAATCTCGTTTCATTTGCGTTCGTGACCAAGTAATCTGAAACGTGACGAAACGGTGCAAAGGGTCACGCCGTTTCGCGTTTCGCTTGGGTAAAACGAGGGAAGGGAAACGATGAAGAAATCAACTACGATCAAACTGTTGCTCGCAACCGTGTTTGCAGCGATGTTCGCACTGTTCATGGTTGCATGCTCGAGCGGGTCGGGAAGCGCTTCGAGCGCGTCGGCCAGCGCTTCGAGCGAGGCTGCGTCCTCTGCAGCTGCGTCGAGCGAAGCCGCATCGTCTGCAGCGGCAACGCCCGCTAACCCGGTGCTTCGCGTATCGACCACCACGTCGGTGAACGACTCCGGCCTGCTGCCGTACCTGCAGCCCACCTTCGAAGCTGACACGGGCTACCAGATGGAGGTCACCTCCGCCGGTACCGGTGCCGCCATCAAGAAGGGCGAGACGGGTGACGCCGATGTCCTGCTGGTCCATGCAAAGGCAAGTGAGGAAGAGTTCGTCAACTCGGGTTTCGGTGTTGAGCGCATTCCGTTCATGTACAACTACTTCGTAATCGTCGGTCCCGAGGACGATCCTGCTGGCGTTGCCAATTGCACAACGGCTGCTGACGCCTTCAAGGCAATTGCTGATTCTGGTCAGACTTTCGTATCCCGTGGTGACGATTCCGGCACCAACAAGAAGGAGCTCCAGATTTGGGAAGCCGCCGGCATCACTCCGGAGGGCTTGGACTGGTACGTCAACGCTGGTGCAGGCATGGGCGCGACGCTGACCCAGGCTGCTGAGCGTCAGGGCTACACCCTGACCGACAAGGGCACGTTCCTCAGCAACGATGCCAAGAACTCGCTCAAGATCGTGTTGGGCGAAGCCGACGACATGAAGAACACGTACTCGATGATCGCCATCAGCCCAGAGAAGTGGCCTGACACCAACATCGACGGTGCCAACGCCTTCATCGAGTGGATGACCAGCGAGAAAGCCTCCAAGCTCATCGCCGATTACGGTGTTGCGGAATACGGCGAGCCGCTGTTCTACCTGCTCGAGTCCGCCAAGTAATTACCAATTCGATTAAGCGGCGCGTGACAGGAGGCTAAACTTTTGTCACGCGCCCGATTTCGGTAATGGACGAACTCGTTCAAGCTTTCAGCCTACTGTTCACGCCGGGCAGCGAGCTATCGCAGATTGTTCTTCTGACCCTCCAGATGTCCGCATTCTCGACGGTCATCTCGACTGTGATAGGTGTGCCGCTCGGCGTGTGCGTGGGGCTGTACCGTTTCCGTGGGAAACGGCTCATCATGCGCATACTCAACACGCTCATGGGCCTGCCGCCAGTGCTGGCTGGCCTCATCGTGTTCTTTATCCTGTCGCGCTCTGGCCCGCTCGGCACACTCAAGTTGCTCTACACCTTGCCGGCGATGGTCACCGCACAGGTCGTGCTCATCACGCCTATCGTGTGTGGGCTTTCAGCCACTGCGATTTCGGGCATCGCGCCGCTCGTCCATGAAACGGCGCACGGCATGGGCCTCACGCGCAAACGCGAGCTTCTGTGCCTGTTGTACGAGTGCCGCTCCCAACTGCTGTCGATCTTGTTTGTCGCTTTCGGCCGTTCCATCGGCGAAGTGGGTGCTGTCATGCTCGTCGGCGGCAATGTTCAATACAAGACGCGCGTCATGACGACTGCCATCATGCTCGAGACCAATATGGGGCATTTCGAATATGCGGTTGCGCTTGGCATCGTGTTGCTCGTGATCTCGTTCGTCATCAACTCTATTGCCCTGACTCTTCAAGAGCGCACATCGGGTGTTGAGACGGGTGTCGCGTGGAATGCATCGCGCGGTGGCAAACTCGGAGGCGATGGTCGATGAACGGCGCATTCTCCGTTGAGCTGGGCACTGTGCGCAAGCAATACGGCGACCGTGTCGTGCTCGACACCGGCCCATTTGAGCTCGAATCGGGGCATTCGTATGCACTCGTCGGCCCTAACGGTTCTGGTAAGTCGACGCTCCTGCGCATCTTGGCAGGCGTCGAGACTGCCACCGCATCTTCAGTGAAAGTCAAAGGCGAAGCAACCTACGAGAGCCTGACCGTGGGATACATGCCGCAGAAAAGCTACGTGTTCGGCTTCACGGTTTTCCGAAATGTCTCGCTCGCTTTGGTTACTGCCAACTTGTCGCGCGATGAGGTGGCGAAACGGGTCGAGCAGGCTCTTGCTGCAGTCGGTATGGAAGATATGGCCGATGCACGTGGCGGTGGCCTTTCCGGCGGTGAGGCGCAGCGCGTCGCCCTTGCTCGCTTGCTCGTGCAAGACCTTGATGTGATGCTGCTCGACGAACCAACCGCCTCCATGGATATTGCAGGTACGATGCTCGTCGAGAAGGCATTGCAGGAGTATCGCGATCGCACAGGTTGTCTGTTGGTGACTGCCACCCATGCGCCTTCTCAAGCTCGACGCATTTCCGATACCGCTATCATGCTCAGCGCTGGTGCAATCGTTGAGTTCGGTGAGACCGAGACGGTCTTGAATGCTCCGACCAGCGAAGCAGGTCGCGAATTCCTCTCGTATTGGACGGTGTAAGCGCCCAAACTAGTATTTGATAGTGCAATCTACCGTTGCTCACATTGCCTTTTGCGTCATGCGCTACAATTCCTTCGGAAATCGTCGTCGAAGAGGAACAATGCGCAAACGATTGAACATGCGGTTGGCGAATGGGGTTGCTTCGGCAGCTATCGTATGTTTCTTTCTGCTCCACGGCTTGTTAGGCAGTTTCGCGTTCGCTCTTCCGTCTGCGCACCCGTTTCTTTGGGTTGTTTGGATTGGCGTTGGGTTCGTTGTGTTGCACGTGATGTTGAGTGTCGTGACGAGCTATCAGCAGCTAACTGATGTCGAGTTTCCTCCGAGCTCGCGAAAGAAACGCCATCTTGCGCTTAAGTGGTTCACGGGTATTTTGCTCGCATGTTCCATCGTGACGCACATTGCCTGTGCGCGTGTTCCAGGCCTCGTTGCATCGTTTCCGCTTCTTCCGACGTTGGCGACGGTCGTGCTGTCAATTGTGCTTGCCTGGCATATCTGTGTCGGCATGAAATCCCTGCTTAAAGACATTGGGCTTTCCAAGCGTCTCATGACGCCGCTGCGCATTGTTATGTGCGTGCTCGCTGCCGTGTTCTGCTTTATGACTTTGGTTTATCCCATGCTGTAATTCAATCGGTGTTCCTGTTCGAAAACCATCCCCTGACACAACTATCCTCGAGCGTCGTTCGCAATTGGCGTATTATGAGGTTTGTTAGTCGAGTTTGGGATTTGCCGGCCTGGTCGTCCGGCGATAGGGGTGCTCGATGCTTGAAGTTGTCTCTTTGGAAGACGCGCGCTCGGTCGTTGTCGACCGTTTCGAAGCCTATGCGCACGAATCGGTCCAGGTGCCGCTCAGCGAAGCGGCGGGGCGCATTCTTTTCAACGATGTTGTCGCGCAAGAAGGTGTGCCACCATTCGACCGTTCGACGGTCGACGGGTTTGCCGTCATCGCCTCCGATACGTTTGGATGTTCAGAATCGTTGCCGGCCTTGCTCGAGTTGGCGGGCGAAATCGACATGGGCGCCGAGCCTGATGTCGCCTGCATGCCGGGCGCATGCGTGCGCATACCCACGGGAGGGCAGGTGCCAGAGGGCGCCGACGCGGTCGTCATGCTCGAGTACTGCGAGGAATACGGCGACGGAACCGTTGGAGTGGCGCGAGCTGTAGCTCCCGGCGAGAACATCGTCTTCGAGAACGATGATGTTAAACCAGGCGAGGTGCTCATTCCGGCGGGCACTCTGCTGCGCCCGCATCATGTGGGAACGCTTGCAAGCTTGGGCATTGTCAGTTGCGAGGTACGCAAGCAGGCGCGAGTTGGAATCATTTCGACAGGCGACGAGATCGTTCCCGTCGATGCGGTGCCTGTGGCATCGCAGATGCGCGATGTAAACATGCCGACTCTGAAGGCAGCTGCCGAAGCATGCGGAGCATGCGTGTCGACGTATCCCATTGTTCCCGATGATTACGATGCCCTTTTTGCTACGGTCGAACAGGCTCTCGAGGCGTGTGACATGGTGCTTGTGTCCGGCGGTTCGTCGGCGGGGCAGAAGGATAACACCGCACGCGTGCTTTCCGTGCTCGGCGAGATGCTGTTTCACGGTGTTGCCGTGAAGCCTGGCAAGCCGACCATGTGTGCCGATGTTGCAGGCAAGCCTGTGTTCGGGCTACCAGGGCATCCCGTTGCCGCGTATTTCATGTTCCTGGAACTGGTGCGTCCGCTGCTTGCTTCAGATCAGACAATCGCAGGCGTCAAAGCAACGTTGTCTGCCGGCGTTCCTTCGAATCATGGTCGGAGTGAGTTCGTCGCAGCGCGTCTTGAACGGCGTGATGATGGATTGATAGCCGTTCCCGTGCGTGGGAAGTCGGGCTTGATCTCGCAGCTCAGCAATGCCGACGGCTTCTTTGTTGTTGGTCGCAACCAAGAAGGTTTGGCCGTCGGTTCCGAAGTCGACGTGCGTATGTTCTAGCGGAGTGAGTCAGGGACCAGGGCACTGACTCATTCGAGAAAAGGAGAGACGAGATGGCGTTCGAATACTTGAGCAATGAGCCGCTCGACAAGGCGCTCGAAGGATTCCTGAAGGCGCTCGAGGAGCGTGGGTTTGCGCCGCGCACCGATATGGTGCCTGTCGGCGAAGCGCTTGGACGCATAACAGCCGAGCCGTTGTACGCAGCCATCTCGGCGCCGCATTATCATGCATGCGCCATGGATGGCATCGCATTGGCTGCCAACGTGACGTTTGGGGCCACGGCGACAACGCCAGTGATCGTCCAGCCCGAAGATTACGTAGTTGTCGACACAGGCGACCCCGTGCCTGATGGTTGCGATGCGGTCGTGATGATCGAAGACGTCGTGTATGGGGAAGGCTCGAGCATTGACGACCTGGGCACGTGCCCGGTCATCCTTCATGCGGCCATTGCGCCCTGGGGCAACGTGCGTCAGATTGGTGAGGACATCTGCGCGGGCGAGATGCTGCTCACGTCGAACGTTCGCATCGAACCGGCGGCCATGGGCGCCATGCTTGCCGCAGGCGTGCAGCAGGTCGCTGTCATAGCGAAACCGCGCGTCGGCGTTATTCCGACGGGAGACGAGGTTGTGGCTCCGTCTGCCAATCCCAAGCCGGGTGATGTCATGGAGTTCAACTCGACGATCTTCTCAGGTATGGTTCGGCAATGGGGCGCAGACCCCATCGCCTATCCGATTGTTCCCGACAAGCCCGATTTGGTGCGCGATGCTGTCGCAAAAGCGGTTGCTGAATGCGACATCGTGCTGCTCAACGCGGGGTCGTCGGCTGGTCGAGACGATTACTCGTCACGTGCGGTTGCCGCGGTGGGCGAGGTGCTTTACCACGGCATCGCCATGAAACCGGGCAAACCTGCCATCTTGGGTTGCGCACCTGGTAGTGCCATTGTGGGCGTTCCTGGCTATCCAGTAAGTGGCATCATCGTGGTCGAGCAGATCGTCAAGCCGATTATCGAGTGGTTGCTCGGCTGCCGCGCGAGCAACGATGAGAACGTGCGTGCCACGCTGGCCCGCCCGTGCACGTCGTCGCTCAAATACGAGGAGTTCGTGCGCGTGCGCGTCGGTAAAGTGGGCGACAAGCTCGTCGCAACACCGCTTTCGCGTGGAGCAGGTGTGGTCACGTCGTTCGTCAAAGCCGACGGCATCTTGACGATTCCCCAGAACGTGGAGGGCTACGAAGCGGGTGAAGAGGTTGACGTGCGCTTGCTGCGGCCGTTGGTCGACATCGAGCGCTCGCTCGTCGTCATCGGCAGCCACGATCCGCTCATCGACGAGATTGCGCAGTTCATCCATGCAGCCGATCCAGCGCTTTCCATCGCATCGACCCACGTGGGTTCGATGGGAGCCATTGTCGCAGCCAAGCGTGGCGAGAACCATTGCGGCGGCATCCACCTGCTCGACGAGTCGACAGGCGTCTACAACGAACCGTATCTCGAGAAGCATTTCCCCAAGGGCGGTGTGCGCCAGGTTGAGTGCGTCTACCGTCAGCAAGGTCTCATGGTGGCGCCGGGCAATCCGCTTGGCATCGAGTCGCTTGCGGACCTCGCGGTCGAAGGGCGTAGCTTTGTGAACCGCCAGAAAGGGTCGGGCACGCGCATCTTGAGTGACTACATCTGCAAGCAAGATGGCATCGATTCGAGCAAGATCTATGGCTACGACCATGAAGAGTTCACCCACACGGCAGTTGCTGCGCTCGTCGAAGCGGGTTCGGCCGATGCGGGTATGGGCATCTACTCTGCCGCCAAGATGTACGGGCTTGGGTTCGTACCCGTGTGCGAGGAGCAGTACGACCTTCTGATTCCCGATTACGCGTGGGAAACGCCCATGGTTCAGGCGCTGCTCGATGTGCTGCGAAGCGATGCGTTCCGTGCCCGCATGGAAGAACTTGGCGGCTATCGCGTTAACCAGCCGGGTCGTGTGCGCAGGCATTACTAGCCTTGAGTGTTGTGCAGATTGCCCGCTTGTCTCGATGCTTCGAATAGCATAGTGTGTGGAAACATGACCAGGGCAAGGGCAATAACGTACGTACTCGCTGCGGGTGCGCTGTGGGGCTGCATCAGCCTCTTTGTTCGGCATCTGTCCGCAGCGGGGCTTTCGTCGATGGACATCGCCGGTGTGCGCATGCTCGTCGGCGCTATCGGCATGTTTGCAATCGTTCTTGTCGTTGACCGCAGCCTGTTGCGCATCAGGCTTCGCGATCTGTGGATGTTCATCGGCACGGGCGTCGTTTCGGTCATGCTGTTCAATGTTTGCTACTTCACGTGCATGACCATCAGTGAGGCCTCGATTGCGGTCGTGCTGCTCTACACTTCGCCGATATTCGTCATGCTCATGTCTGCTGTCTTCTTCAAAGAGCGGGTGACTCCTCGAAAAGTTGTGGCAATTGCCATGACGTTCGCCGGATGCGTGCTCGTTTCGGGATTGCTCGGCGGTGCCGTGCAGCTAACGCCGTTCGCGCTGGTCGTTGGTGTTGCAGCTGGCTTCTTCTACGCGACTTATTCCATATTCGGCCGCGTGGCACTCACGCGCTATAAACCGCTGACCATCACGTTCTACACGTTCGTCACCGGTGCTATCGCCTCGTTTGTGCTCGCCGATTACGGTAACGTTGCGACGGTGATCTCTTCGCAGCCGTCAGACATCTTGTGGATCATCGGCTTGGGCGTGATATGCACCATCGCTCCGTACTTGCTTTATACGGCGGGCCTCGGGCATCTCGACCCTGGCCTCGCTGCCGTGTTCGCGACGATCGAGCCGCTCGTTGGTGGCTTGCTCGGCATACTCGCGTACGGCGAGAGCGCTGGCCCTCTGAAGCTTCTCGGCATGGCGCTCATCTTGGCGGCAGTGGTGCTCGTGAGCATGGCACCTTCCCAAGAAACAACGGATTCCACCGTTTCCTCTTCGCAGTAATAGCAGTCGAAATTGTCACCGATTCGAAACTGCACATCGTTGCCCTGACACGGTACACTGTGTCGGAGTAAATCGAGAGGTTTCGCATGCGACTATTCAAGTATCTGTCCAAGCATCTGGGCGCAGTTGCGCTCGTTTTCTTGCTGCTTATGGGACAGGCGTTCTGCGACCTCATGCTTCCGAACTACACAGCCCAGATCGTCGATGTGGGAATCCAGCAAGCGGGTGTTGACCATGCGTCAACAACCGAGCTGAGCGCAGCAACGCATGACACGATTGCCGCACAGCTCGCAGGTGACGAGGCCGAACTCTTCGACTCCTCGTACGACATCGGACCTAGCGGAACCTACGTCATGAACGATTTCGGCAAAGCCCACCGCGCCGAGCTCGACGAGGTTGTGGCATTGCCCCTCATCACCGTGTTCGCCGGGGCCGATGCCGACATCGACGAAGACCTCGTCGACCAGCAGGCAATTGTTGCGGCGCGAGCTGAATACGCGTCGCTCGGCTACGACATGAACGCCATGCAGATGAACGCGCTGCTGCTCATAGCGCTCAAGATGATGGGCTTCGTGCTCGGGTCGGTCGTCATCTCGACGCTTGTCGGTTTCGTCGCGTCGCGTACGGGCGCGAAAATCGGACGCGAGCTTCGCACGAAACTGTTCACGAAAGTCATGTCGTTTTCTGATGCCGAAGTGCAGCGCTTTTCGGCCGCTTCGCTGATCACGCGCGGCACCAACGATATCCAGCAGATCCAGATGATGTCGATCATGTTGCTGCGTATGGTGCTCTATGCGCCCATCCTCGCCGTTGGCGGTGTCATCATGATTGCGCGTATGGACATTTCGATGGGCTGGATCATCGGCGTGGCCATTGCGGCCATCGTGGTCGTTGCACTCGTCCTGATGGCAATCGTCATGCCCAAGTTCCGCATCATGCAGAAGCTCATCGACCGCGTGAACCTCGTCTCGCGTGAGATGCTCACCGGCGTGTCGGTTGTGCGCGCATTTGGCCAGCAGGAACGCGAGCAGAAACGATTCGATGAAGCCAGCACCGAGCTCATGCGTACTCAGCTGTTCACCAATCGCGTCATGGTTTTCATGATGCCGATCATGATGATGATCATGAACATCGTGTCGGTCGTCATCGTATGGGTCGGCGCCGGCCAGATCGACGCCGGCAACATCCAGACCGGCGACCTCATCGCGTTCATCACGTACTCGATGGTCATCATCATGGGCTTCCTCATGCTGTCGATGCTGGCGATCATCGCACCGCGCGCCGATGTTTCAGCTGGGCGCATCGACGAGGTTTTGGAAGCGGAAGTTTCGATTGTTGATCCAATGGCGCCCGTCGAAGGCGCGGAGCCTGCGACGGTCGGGGTCGACGCGTGCGAAGAACTTGGAGCGCATATCGAGTTCGATCACGTTTCTTTCCGATATGACGATAGCAACGAGTATGTGCTCCATGATGTTACGTTCACCGCGGAGCCGGGTGAGACGCTTGCGATCATCGGGTCGACCGGGTCGGGTAAGTCAACAGTTCTGAAGCTTATCGAGCGGTTCTACGATGTGTCCGAAGGTGCCGTGCGGGTCGATGGCGTCGATGTGCGCGAGATGTCCCTGCATGACCTGCGCGCGCAATTCGGCTATGTGCCGCAACGCGCGTTCCTGTTCACGGGCACGATTGAATCGAATGTCGGTTACGGTGTGGATGGAATTTCCGACGCAAGCATTCTCGAGGCAATTGACATCGCGCAGGCGAGCGAGTTTCTCGAGTCGAAGGAAGAAGGTCTCGATGCCGAGATCACGCAAGGCGGCACGAACGTGTCGGGTGGTCAGCGCCAGCGTCTCGCCATCGCCCGTGCGCTTGCCATCAATGCTCGGGCGTTGTTGTTCGATGACAGCTTCTCGGCACTCGATTACAAGACCGACGCCGCACTGCGCAAGGCGTTGGCCGAGCGTCTGCCTGGCAAGACGCAGATCATCGTCGCCCAACGTATCGCTACAGTCATGCGCGCTGACAAGATTATCGTGCTCGATGAAGGTTCAATTGTAGGTGAAGGCACGCACGAGGATCTGTTGCGCACCTGCGACCAATACCGCGAAATTGCTTACTCGCAGCTTTCCCCTGAAGAGCTTGCAACAGAGACCGGGTCTGTGTTGCAAGACAGCTCGAAGGGGGGTGACGGTCGATGAGCGAACATGATGAGGCCCAAGAACGGCAGCTCATGCAAGCGTCGCAGCGCAAGAAGCGAGGTTACCGCCCGGGCGGGCCAGCGGGGCGCATGATCGTCACGGAGAAACCGCGCGATTTCAAGGGCACGGTGGGCAAGCTCATCCGTTTCCTCGGCCGTTTCAAGTTCGCGATGTTCGCGGCGCTGGTGTTCGCCATAGGCGCGACGGTGTTCAACGTCATCGGGCCGAAGGTCCTTTCGACTGCCACGACCGAATTGTTCAACGGCATCGTTGCCAAAGTCGAGGGCACCGGCGGCATCAACTTCGATGCTATCTGGACGATTCTCATCACGACGCTCGTCATATACCTGGGCAGCGCCGCTTGCATGTTCGTGCAGGGCTTGGTGCTCACCTACGTTTCGCAGAAGACGTGCTACGAGTTCCGCCGCGAGATCTCCGAGAAGATCGACCGGCTGCCCGTGGGTTACTTCGAGCGCACGTCGACGGGAGACACGCTCTCGCGCATCACCAACGATGTCGACACGTTGGGTCAAAGCCTCAATCAGGGCATTTCGGAGTTACTGCGTGCCGTGGTCACCGTCGTGGGCGTGTTGGCCGTCATGTTCTCCATCAACGTGATCATGACGCTGGTCACGCTGCTTATCGTGCCCGCATCGATCGTGTGCATTCGCATCATCGTCAAGCGCTCGCAGAAGCAGTTCTATGCTCAGCAGGCCAACCTCGGCGCCATCGACGGCCTCATCGAGGAAACGTTCAGCGGCCATGCGATCGTGAAGGCGTTCGGCCGTGAGCAGGCAACGATAGACGAGTTCAACGACACGAACGAGCGACTCTTCGAGAGTGCGTGGAAATCTCAGTTCCTCTCGGGGCTCATGCGTCCCGTCATGGATGTCATTGGCAATTTGGGTTATGTCGTCGTGGCTATCATGGGCAGCGTGTTCGCCGTTCAGGGCATCATCACGGTGGGCGACATCCAAGCGTTCATCCAGTACGTCAAGAACTTCACGCAGCCCATCATCCAGCTCGCGCAAGTGGCCAACGTACTGCAAATGACAGCCGCTGCCGCTGAGCGCGTGTTCGAGTTCCTCGAGGCTGAGGAAGAGCCCGAGGAACACTCCGAGGTCAATACTGCCGACTTGTCGTGCGACGTCGAGTTCGATCATGTGCAGTTCGGTTATGACCCCGAGAAGATCATCATCAAGGATTTCAGCGCGAAGGTCGAAGAGGGCCAGACTGTCGC
>CACZAR010000017.1 GCA_902779135.1 uncultured Coriobacteriaceae bacterium
GAGTTCGTATCCGAACGAATCGTACAGAGAGGCGACATCGTCTGACGAGATTGTGTATTCAATACGACCCTTCGGGTTGGCGACACCCATGCGGATGTTGTTGAGCGGGTAATCCTGCATGATGTACTCGGCGAACCGCATCATCTCGCGATGTGAGTCAACTGTGAGCGGTACGTTGGCAATTTGCTCGCGATGCACGGCGTCGAGGATCTTGATCGGGGGTTTGCCGCGCCATATGATGCCGCCTCGAGTCGTGATCACAGGTTCGAACACGAGGTCATCGAAATCACTCACACGGTCATGGGCGCCGTAGAGATCGCACAAGAACAACTCGCTACCATCAGACTCGCGTGCGCCTTCGATGATTTGCTGGAAGGGCTCCTCGACGATCTTGATTGAGCGGGAGTCCTTCATGCTGCGCACGAACGGCTCCGATACTTGGGAGGGGTAGTATGTCATATGGATGACGATGCGAGCATCTTCGGGGCTTGAGGTGGCGTGCTGGGCGTAAAGATCCTTGAGCATGTCGCTGTATTCGAGTAACAGCTTCACCGAATGCTCAAGCAGCACCTCTCCGGAGCTTGTAAGACGCACACCGCGGCTTTCGCGCTCGACGAGCTTGACGCCAAGCTCAGATTCCAGCGAGCTTATAGCCCTGCTCAAGCCTTGTTGTGAGATGAACACGTTTTTCGAGGCGCCGTAAAACGAGCCCACGCGTGTCAGCTCCACGAAATAGCGCAACGTATCGATTTGCATGGCTCCCCCATCGTGCAGGACAGTCGGGTATTCTATTGAGCGCAAACTGTATTTAAGTATAGCTGCGGGTTCTGTTTGTAGGCAATGGTTGGTTGCATAGTATGGCAAGAGGATGAACGGCACTTTTCCATTCATTAGCTGCACAACTAATTGTTGCATATTCTAGTCATCAATCGTGAAAGAAATGGGCTTCGACCTCCCTACAATGAACATAGGAAGCGCACCGCTGCGCGCGTGATGTGCCGCGCGGAGGGGCAAAGGGCCCCCGTGCGCTTATGCAATGCGAGAGGGGTTTTTATGGCAACAGGCGAGCTGAAGCTAACGCGAAGCGCGTGCCAGGGCTTCGGGTGCCATGAACATTGCGTCTTGGACGTGTGGTCCAAAGACGGCAAGATCGTAGCAACCCAGAAGGGCACGCAACCGGGTCCGGGCACGGGCCCGCACATCTGCAGCAAGGGCATCTTGTCTGGCGATATTCCGTATGCGGAAGATCGCATCCTGTACCCGTTGAAGCGCGTCGGCGAACGTGGAGAAGCGAAGTTCGAGCGTATCAGCTGGGACCAGGCGCTGACCGAGATCACGGACAAACTGAAGGAGATAACCGATAAA
This sequence comes from uncultured Coriobacteriaceae bacterium, assembly GCA_902779135.1. GTDB lineage: Bacteria > Actinomycetota > Coriobacteriia > Coriobacteriales > Eggerthellaceae > UBA9715. The sequence goes on from CACZAR010000017.1 coordinate 1,366, forward strand.
TACGGCACTCGTTCGGTGCTCGTTAACGCTTTCTGGTGCGGCGTTCCGGGTGCCGATCGTTCGCTGAACTACGACTTGGCTCTACGCTTTATCAACTCGTTCGGTGCTACTCGCCTGGAAATGCCCTCAGTCGATGAGGGCATCCTCATCGGCGCTGGTGCCGACATGGGGCAGGTCGTCTCCAACAACAAGTACCTCATCAACAATGTGGACAACATGCTGATTATCTGGGGTTCCAACCCTATCGGCTTCACGCGTCCCGGCGAAACGTCGCACATGATGATCGACGCCAAAGAGCGCGGGGCCAAGATCGTGCATGTGTCGAACCTGTTCGACGTGACGAGCGCCAAGGCAGACACATGGATTCCGGTGAAATCCGGTACCGATGGCGCATTGGCTATGGCCATGGCACACGTGCTCATAGAGGAAAACCTCTACGACGAGCAGTTCCTTATCGAACGCACGGCTGGCGCCTACCTGGTGCGCGATGACAACGGCCAGTACCTGCGTGAGGCCGACATCATTGAAGGTGGAGACCCGAACAAGTTTGTGTTCATGGGCGAGGACGGTGAGCCCCATGCGGCTACGCGCTTCATCGGCAAGGCTGTCATCGGTGCTTTGGGCACGTCGCAAAGCCGCGACTTGCTCGATCGCGGCGAGGTCGAGGAAGGCCAACCGATGGACGTCTACGGCGGCTTCGCGCCCGTTCTCGACGTCGTGACAGAAGTGAATGGCATCGCTTGCAAGACGGCGTTTGTGAAGCTCCGCGAACACCTGGCTGAATGGACGCCCGATGCCCAGGAAGCCATCACCGGCGTATCCGCTGAAACCTGCGCCGAGTTCGCGCGCGAGTTCAAGGCGGCTTCTCCTGCTTCGATCTTCATCAACTGCGGTTTCCGCTACAAGAACGGCGGGCAGTCATCGCGCGCCGTGTACTTGCTGGCCTACCTGACGGGCAACGTGGGCAAGAAGGGCGGCACGTTGCTGCCCGGTCCGCTGGACTATTACCCGACGACGCAGCTCAACGTCATGCCGTTGTGGTTCCCGGACTTCAATGACATGCATCGCGGTGATTACGCGGCGATGACCGACATTCTGGCAAGTTTCGAGAATCCCGACGAGGCCAAACAGCAATACAAGGCATTCATCAACCCGTTTGCAAACCCGCTGACCAACTGGCCGAACAAGAAGCTGTGGCGCGAGCAATTCCTGCTCAACATCGAGTTGTTCGTCGCTTTCGACATCTACATGTCCGATACGGCGGCGTATGCCGATTACCTGCTGCCCGAAACCACCATCTTCGAACGCTACGAGTGGATGAACGGCCCCAACGAGTGCTTCACGCTGTGCGAACCGGCCATTCCGCCGCAAGGCGAGAGCAAAGATTGTGCGCAGATTTGGCGCGAGATTGCCACGCGCCTTGGTCGTGGAGACGATTGGACCCTCGAAGACACACGTGAGTGGTGCATCTTCGAGAGCACCTTGCCGCAATCTGATGGCAAGCCGCAGATGGCTTACATCACCAAGGAGGAAGATTCCGAGCGCGCTGGCGAATTGGCGCCCATCACGTTCGAGCGTCTCGAGAAGGTGAAGTCACTTTCGGCCGTGACTGATGGCACTCCGTTCGACAACTTCACGAACCCGTCGTTCCCTAACAAGACGGGCAAGATCGAGTTCTACAACGAAGGTCTGGCTCCGTTCGGGTGCGCCATGGTGAACTACGTTCCCACGATCATCCACGACGAGGCAACCCTCGAGAAATACCCGCTGCAGTTCTATCCAGGCCGTCACAAGTACTTCATGCAGAGCCAGTTCGTGAACATCCCCGAGGTATACGCGCTCGCGTCGTCGACGCAAAAGGGAGTGGCGCTCAATCCCGTTACCGCAAAGGAACGCGGTTTGCATGAGGGCGACGAGGTCGAAGTCTTCAACCAGCGTGGCTGCATTCGAACCACCTTGCACCTGCGCGAGGACATCGCGCCTGGCATGGCGCACATGTGGTACAGCTTCAAGGAGCACGAGTACGAAGGAACGGATTGCCCGCAGGTGCTGGCCACGCCGCTCAACACCATGGAGGGCATGGACACCCTGACTGCCATCGTCACGTATGGCTCCCACATGCGCGATGTGGCTGACAACATCCCGCGCGCCGTGTGCAACGTCGTGGAGAAGAACAAGGCTGAGGTCTTCTGGGATTCCCTGTGCGATGTGAGGAAGGTGGAAGCATAATGGCAAACTCGATTCTTGTGAACGTCAACCGCTGCGTCGGTTGCTGGACGTGCTCGATGGCTTGCAAGAAAGCATATGGGCTTGGCGTCGACGACTACCGCATGTACGTGCGCACCATTGGCGGGGGCCAGATTGACACGCCGGGCGGCAAGTGGCCCAACCTGTACATGAAGTGGATGCCGGTCTACCATCTCGACTGCTTGGCATGCTCGGGCAATGCACGCACTGGCAACCAGCCGTTCTGCGCATACAACTGCACGACCGAGGCGTTGACTTACGGCGATTTGGATGACCCGGAGAGCGCCATCTCCAAGAAGATGGAGGAGCTGCGTCAGAAGGATTTCCGCATCTACCAGCTGCATGCGTGGGAGAAGACCCGCGAAGGCGTCTGGTACGCGGAGAAGGATATCTAGTTTGCGAATGAGTCACTTTGACTGTCAAAGTGACTCATCCAGTAAAGGAAAGCCCGCAGCAATGCGGGCTTTCCTTTTTCATGCGCCTTGTCAAAGACGTTGCGTGCTAGATGCCCTTCTCCGCATAGAAGACGCCGTCGCGCGGCTCCTCCCACGGATCGAGCTGATAAACGCGGAACTCTTCCGACTTCAGCTCGGCGAGCGTTTTCGAGTACGCGCTCTCGGGGTCGTCCGAATCGCCGTACACGAGCGCGTCGGTCGGGCAGTTGAACACGCAGTAGGGAACCCCGCCCGTTGCGGCGTTGCCTGCACAGCCGATGCACTTCTTGGTGTAGATGGGCATCCACTTCATGTACAGGTTGGGCCATTTGCCGCCCGGGGTGTCAATCTGGCCGCCGCCAATGGTGCGGATGAACACGCGATACTCGTCATCGGCAAGGCCATATGCCTGCTTGCAGGAAAGAGAGCACGTCCAGCAACCCACGCAGCGATTCACGTTTGCAAGAATGTTCTTAGCCATGGTTATTCCGCCTTCCTGACGTCGCAGAGGGTATCCCAGAACACTTCGGGCGTGTCCTTCTCGACGATGAAGCGCGCCGAGCGCGGAACACCTGCCGCATCGTAGACCTGCTGCAAACCGAGTGAGGTGTATTTGATGATGAGGTCGACCGTTTCGGGTGCGCCGAGCGGCGTGGCGATGAGCTGCGGGTTCTTCTTGTCTTTGTAATCGTCCTCATCGAAGCTATACCACATGTGCGCCATTCCAGGAGGAATGTCCTGACGCAGGTGCAAGTTGCAGGTTATGACGCCGCGGTCGTTGAACACCTCCACCAAGTCGCCGTCCTCGAGCCCGCGCTCAATGGCTGTGACGGGGTTCAAGGCTACGCCTGTCTGTGTCGCAGTCGCGAGTTTGCGTAGGTCAGGGATGTTGGTGAACTGGCTTTGCATGAAGTACTTGTGACGGCCTGGATAGAAGTGCAGCGGGTATTTTGCGAGCGTTTCCTCGTCGTGGATGTAGGTCTTCTGGTAGTCGGCGAAAGCGGCACCCAAAGGAGCCATGCCGGCTGCGTAGAACTCGATCTTGCCCGACTTTGTGTTGAACGTGGTGCCGTCGTAGTTGTCGTACGGAGCTTCGGGCATGGGGAAGTGAAGGAACTTCTGCTTTTGCAGCAAATCCCAAGACAACGGCACGATCTCGCCCGTCTCGCCGTCTTCCACTAATGATCCTTGCTGATAGGCGAGGTTGGCCTTGAATTCCGCCCATTCTTTCATGCTGGGGTAGAAGTATTCGCCGGCACCGAGCTTGTCAGCCAGCAGATACCAAATCTCCGCCGGATCCTTCGTTTCGCCGAGCGGTTCGATGGCGGGCTCGTTCAGGATGACGCAATCGTTGGGACCGGACAGATACTCGTAGCGCTCGAAAATGGTCGCTTCGGGTAGCACGTAGTCAGCATATTTCGCCGTATCGCTCATGCGGATCTCGAAAGCCACGAACAGTTCCAGGTTGGGCAGGATGCGGTTGAGCCATAGGTCCTTGTTCGGCCAGTTGGTCAGCGGGTTGCTGAACGGGTTGATGTAGGCTTTGAACTGCTGCGGGGCATCCGGGTTGCCGAAGCTCGCCATGATTTCGGTGAGGGTTTGCTGGTCGGACTTTGTGGGTTCGGGCATTTGTGGGAACCAGAACGGCATGACGTTCAAAGCGGTGGGGGCCGAATAGTCCAGCGGTGCCGGCAGGAAGTTGCCCTTGCCGTTTCCGAAGTTGCCTGTCAGGTACGTCAAGAGGAACACGGCGCGCGCAGATTGCGTGCCGTTGGCGTAGCGGAATCCGTCGTACAGGAAGATCATCGCAGGCGTAGCGTCCCACAGGTCGCGAGCAAGTTTCTCGCACTGTGCGGCGGGTACGCCGGTCAGCGCCTCCTGTGTTTCAGGCGTCCATTTGGCCAGATGCTCGCGCAGCTTCGTGTACACGGTCTTGGCTCCGATGCCGTTCACTTCCACAGTCGCTTCAAGTTTGGGCATGTGTCCGCCATACGAATCGGTCGTGCCCTCGTCAATGAGGCCGCCGACCGAGTCGCCCGAGGAGTCCGAGCCCAGTGCGCCGCTCGCCTTTTTACCGGTTTCGCGCTCGACGATGAAGATCTCGTCAGTGTCGGCGTCGACAAGCACGAACTTGGTCGGGTCGCCGCCTTCGACGATGTCGGCTTCTCGCAGGTACTGACCATTGTCGTCGCGCACGAGGTAAGCTGCCGTAGTGCGGCCGAGCAGGAATTTCTTGTCAACCAAATCGTTTTCGACCAGCACGTTCGCCATGCCCAGTGCCAGCGCCGCATCGGTGCCGGATTTCACAGGCACCCACTCATCGCATTTCGCCGAAGTTACGTCGTAAAGGTTCGAGATGTGCACGAGCTTCACGCCGCGTTCGCGGGCGTCGATTAACATGTTGGTCGTCTCGCCCGGGCGTGTGAAGCCGATGGGGTTCGAGCCCCAAATGATGATCTCCGAATCGGCTATGTTGAGCAGGTACTTGTTATTCGACGCGGGACCGCCTTGCTCGATGATGCTGGCGTAGACGAGGCACATGTCCACCGATGGCAGCTCGAGGCGCGTCGTGTTAGTAGCGTTCACGAAGCGGTGCGCCAAGTCGTAATTCGTGGAACGGTCGGCGCCGGGAAGACCGCACCAGAACGAACCGACCAAGATGGAATGCTCGCCATATTCGGCGATGAGTTCTTTCATTTTGTCGGTAATCTCGGTGATCGCCTGATCCCATGAGATGCGTTCCCATTGGCCGCTGCCGCGCTCGCCGACGCGCTTCATCGGATAGAGCGGACGGTTTTCGGCATAGGGAATCTTCGAGTTCATAACGCCTTTCGGGCATACGCGGCACCCCGGTTTGGGGCCTGGTAGGGGGGCTTTTTGAACACGGGATATCCTCCCATTCTTCGAGTAAACTTCGACTACGCAATGCTCATGGCACCCGAAGCCTTGGCACAGGTTCAGGGTGACGCGTTCGTCTGCGTTCGTCATACATACCCCCTTGAAACGCATGAGCGCAGCGGGACCCTTTCCCCGTCCGCTCGCAGCATGCGCGCGGACGTGCGCTCCCTCTGTTCAATTATATGGGTTGGTAGAGTTGCTCCTGCTAAAAACCATGGTTGAGATAGGCAACAAATCATTGTGTATCTATACAGGCAAGTATTAATGGTTGCAAATTATTCGATTTCATACAATTTATTCAGGCAAACCTTGCGATGAGGGTGCAGGGTGCTTTGCTTGTGCGCCTTCGGACAGGGGTGTCGCATTTCGTGCGATGCAGATCAAAGACGAGTACAAGAAGGAGGAAAGCGTATGTTGAAGGAAGGCGAGTCTTTCGTCTACACGGCATGTCCCGGATGGGGCGACCACGACTACTGCGCGCTCAAGACCATCGTGAAGGATGGCAAGATCGTGCGCACCGAGGCCGTTGATTATTTCGGTCCCGAGGCCGCCGAGGGTCACATCTGCCAGAAGGGCTGTCTGTCATGCCGTCAGCCCTACGATCCCAAGCGCCTGAAAAAGCCGCTCAAGCGTGTTGGCGAGCGTGGCGAAGGCAAGTGGGAAGAGATCAGCTGGAATCAGGCTCTTGACGAGATTGGCGCCAAGATGGTCGAGCTGCGCGACAAGTACGGTCCCGAATCGCTGGTCATGTGGAACCTGCGCGCGGGCGTTCCGCCTGCGTACAGCTTTGAGGCCCTCATGCCCGAGCGTTTCGGTAACACGTTCGGCATGACGTGCCCCATGCAGTCGATTGGCCTTGACAACGGTCCGTTCTACACCGAGTTCTATAGCGTCGGCTCTACGGCGCGCCACGTGCTCATCGATCCGCGTGTTCTCGACGACACCGATCTCGTTTACATTTGGGGCTGCAACCCCATCGAGAACCAGATGCGTTTCGCAAAGCATTTGGTGAAGGCCCGCGAAGGCGGTGCAAAGATTGTCTGCATCGGCTTGATCTTCGACGGTACGGCCGGATTTGCGGATGATTTCTACGGCATCAAGCCCTCCACCGACGGCGATTTGGCCATGGGCATGATCAACTACATCATCCAGAACGATTTGCACGATGCCGCATATCTTACCAAGCGTTCGATCGCCGCTTATATGGTGCGCGACGACAACGGTGACTTGGTTCGCGACGACGATGGCAACTTCATCGTCTACGACAACGACGCTGCCAGTTTCATGGCGGTTGCGCCGAAGGGCGGCGAGCTGCCCAGCGAAAACCTCGCTCTCACCGGTCACTTCGAGTGGGAGGGCATCGGCATGGTGCCCGCATTCCAGAAGCTCGTCGACAAGGCGGCGGAATATCCGCTCGATGTCGTGTCGGAGAAGACAGGTCTTCCGGTCTACATCATCGAGAAGCTCGCCACCGACTGGGCAACGACCGACAAGGCCTTCATCTGCAGCGGTTACGGCCTGCGTTATCACAACACCAACGAGACGTACCGCTTGCAGCACCTGCTCGGCATCCTATGCGGTAAGTTCGGGCGTCCGGGCGCTGGCGTCATCGAGGGCTTGCAGCTGCAGGGCTTCCCGCTGAACTTCAACGACACCGCCATCGTGTTCCCCGACGGCAAGACGCTCGCTTCCGTGAAATCGAACCCCGTTCGCATGGCTTACTGGTTCGCTGAGGCTGAGGCTCCGAACAGCCCCTACAAGGCGCTCATCGTGGCCGGCGGCAACCCCGTCCATCAGCAGCCCGACCGCCAGCGTTGGCTCGACATCGTCAACCAGATGGAACTCGTCGTCGACTACGATATCTGGATGACCGACACCGGCGAGATCGCCGACTACGTCTTGCCCGACTGCATGCCGTTCGAGCGCGAAGACCTCATCACGGGTGCGTGCTACAACCACCTCGTCCTGCAGGAACCGGCCATCGAGCCGCCTGAGGGTTGCGATCCGCGCGAACCTGTCTGGTATTGGTCTGAGCTTGCCAAGCGCGTCGGCTTGGGCGAGTACTTCGACAAGAGCATTGGCGAGTGGCTTGACGTGCGTCTTGACACCGATTACCCGCTCATTGCCAACCTCGAGCCCAAGGTCACGTACGCGCGCCTGAAGGAAGAGAAGATGATTCGCGCGGCCGTTCCCGAGTTCCCGTGGAATCCGTGGATGAACCCAGCGGAAATCTTCGAGAACGAGACTGGTCGTTTCGAAATCTACGCGGAGCGTCTGAAAGAATTCGACTTGGCCATTCCGCATCCGATCGAGCCGAACTATCTGGGCAAAGATCCCGAGCATCCCTATCAGCTGTTCACTGGTCGCCAGCGCTTCTTCATGCAGTCGAGCTTTACCGACGATCCCGTCACCGTCGAGCTTTCCGGTGGCACTCCTTCGACGCGCATCAACCCGATTGACGCGCGCGAGCTTGGTCTGAAGTATGGCGACAAGGTCGAGGTTTACAACAGCCGCGGCCATGTGGTCACGCGCCTCGAGATCGACGAGTGCGTGCCTGCAGGCACCGTTCACGTGTGGTTTGGTTGGCGCCGTCACCACTTCGAGGAGGGCACCTACGCCGAGATGGTGCACCAGTGCCCGAACCTCGATTCGACATCTGCAGTCGAGGACAAGTGGTGGAACGACTGGGTTGCTGGCGGTCATATCGGCAACTCGTGGGTCGAGTTCATGGCAACCGAGATTGGTTCGACCGACTGCTACTGGGATTCGGTCTGCAATATCCGCAAGTACGAAGACGCGTAAGGAGGCGTAACTATGGCTAAGAAGATGTTGGTCGACCTCCAGCGTTGCGTCGGATGCTGGACGTGCGCCATGGCCTGCAAGGTGGGCAATGGCCTCGAAGACGACGATTATCGGATCATCGTGCGCACCAACGGTTCGGGCGCGGGCATCGACCGTCCGCAGGGCACCTACCCGAGCCTGAAGATGAGCTGGCAGCCCATCTACCAGAAGAGCTGCACGTTCTGCGCCCAGAACGTGGCTGAGGGCAATCCGCAGTATTGCGTGATGGATTGTCCGACCCAGGCGCTCGCCTGGGGCGATGACGCCGATCCCGAAGGCACCTATTGCCAGGCGGTTCAGCGTTGCCTGGACCTGCACTACCACTTGTTCGAGCTTCCCGCTCGCGAGGGCACGCGCGCGAACGTGACCTACGCCGTGCGCGAATAGTGCCGTAGAGCACATTGCTTTGCCGGGGCCGCCTTCGGGCGGCCCTTTTTCTATCTTACGGAGCAAATGCAGCCGCTTGCTGAAACTCGACGTTCGTCAATGCGTTTCAGGTATTATTGCTTTCAAAAGAACGGCGAAAGGAGTGTGCATGAACATCACTGATTCCATCTTCTACGTAGGCGTGAACGACCACGATATTGACCTGTTCGAGGGACAGTACATCGTGCCGAACGGCATGGCATACAATTCCTATGTTGTGGTTGGCGAGAAGGTTGCCGTCATGGATTCTGTCGAGGAGCGTTTCGGCGAAGAGTGGCTTGGCAAGATTGCCGAAGTGCTTGATGGCAAAAAGCCTGACTATCTGGTTGTACAGCACATGGAACCCGATCATTCCGCCAACATTACGCGCTTCATGGACGCATACCCCGAGGCACAGGTTGTGGCGACTGCCAAGGCGTTCGACATGATGGAGCGCTTCTACGGCGCTGCTTACGAAGATCGCCGCATAATCGTGAAGGAGGGCGACGAGCTTGATCTGGGCGGGCGTGTGCTCAAGTTCATCACGGCGCCGATGGTGCATTGGCCCGAGGTCATGATGACCTACGATGCCGCAAGCAAGACCGCATTCACGGCCGACGCGTTCGGCAAGTTCGGTGCGCTCGACGTTGAAGAAGATTGGGCGTGCGAGGCGCGTCGTTACTACTTCGGAATTGTGGGCAAGTTCGGCAAGCAGGTGCAGGGTGTGCTGAAGAAACTTGGCGCGCTCGATGTCGAGCGCATCTGCCCGCTGCATGGTCCGGTGCTCGATGCCGATCTCGGCTACTATCTGGGTCTCTACAGCACATGGGCGGCTTACGAAGTCGAGACGCCGGGCGTTGCCATCGCATACTGCTCGATTTACGGTCACACCGCTGAAGCGGCGAAGTTGCTGGCTGAGGAGCTCGAGGCCGCTGGTTGTCCGAAGGTTGCCCTGAGCGATCTCGCGCGCGACGACATGGCTGAAGCCGTCGAGGACGCGTTCCGCTACGGCACGCTCGTGCTTGCCAGTTCCACGTACAACGCCGACATGTTCCCGTTCATGAAGGCGTTCCTCGATCATCTGGCCGACCATGCTTACCAGAACCGTCGCGTAGCGCTCGTCGAGAACGGCACGTGGGCGCCGGCTGCCGCCAAGGCCATGCGCGCCAAGGTCGAGGCCATGAAGGGCATCGAAGTCATCGAGCCAGTCGTATCAATCAAGAGCGCGTTGTCCGACGAGACGCGTGCGCAGATCAAGGAGCTTGCTTCCACGCTCGTGAAATAAGTTTCTTTGGCAGTTAGAGCGACTCATAGAGATGCCCCTCGAAGGAGGGGCATCTTTGTTATGGAGATGTTTCCAGATTAGTAGTACCGGTAGTACGCCGCGCAGCTGCCTTCGCTTGAAACCATGCAAGGACCAATGGGGTTTTCGGGAGTGCAGACCTTGCGGAACAGCGGGCAGTCGCTCGGAGCCATGATGCCGCGCAGGACGTCGCCACAGCGGCAGCCTTTGGGCTCGACGGTAGGTTCGATTTCGGGATTGAATCGGCGCACGGCATCGAATTGCGCGTATTCGTCGCGCAGGCGGTAGCCGCTGCTGGGGATGTCGCCTAAGCCGCGCCACGTTGCCGTGCAGGTTTCGAACACTTCGTCGATGGCTGCAAGCGCGTGGGGGTTGCCCTCGGGCATGACGCCACGAGCGTATGCAATCTCGATTTCCGCGCGACCTTCATGCAATTGGCGCATGATCATGGCGATGCCCTGCAACACGTCGACTGGCTCGAAGCCCGTGATGACACCTGGCACACCGTAGCGGTCTGCGAGGAACTGGTACGGCTTGGCACCGATGATGGTGCTGACATGGCCTGGCAAGATGAGCGCATCGATCTTGAGTTGAGGATCGGCAACAATAGTCTCGAGCGCATTGGGCATGTTCTTGTGAGCAGCGAAGATGCTGAAATTGGCCAGCCCGAGCTCGGAGGCGCGCTTGACGGCGCGCGCGACGAGCGGGGTAGTGGTTTCGAAGCCGACGCCTACGAACACGACCTGTTTGTCAGGGTTGGACTGTGCGAGCGCTAGTGCGTCGAGCGGCGAGTAGACGATTTGGATGTCGCGCCCGGCGGCCTGCTCGGCAAGAAGGCTCGACGTCGACCCGGGTACTCGTGTCATATCGCCGAACGTGGCGATTGTCACTTCGGGCACGCGGGCGAGCGCAATGACCGTGTCGATGTCGCGATTGCATGTGACGCAAACTGGGCATCCGGGGCCGCTTGCAAGACGTGTGCTTTCGGGCATGAGGTCGCGAATGCCGTTGCGGGCGATCGCCACCGTGTGCGTGCCGCAGACCTCCATGAGCGTCGCGCCACCTTCAGGTGCGAACATCTCGCAAGCGCGCACGAGTTCGCGCGCGAGCTTGGGGTCTTTGAATTTTGCCAGCTCGGTCGAAAAATCGACGGACATTATGCCAGCGCCCCCTCCGCATTGGGGTTGAGCAGCGGGTCGTCGAGCATGTCGGCCATGTCTTGGATCAGTTCGAGCGTCTCCTCGGCATATTGCTGGTCGACGATCTCGATGGCGAAACCAGCGTGCACGAGCACGTAATCGCCCACCTGCGCCTGCGGTGTCAGGTCGAGGGCGACATCGCGCATCGTCCCCATGACGGTCACGGCGGCCATTCCGCCGTCTTTCAGTTCAGTTATCTTCATCGGCACTGCGAGGCACATATGCGTTCCTTATCTAAACCAACCAAGCAGGAGAGTTCCTATTTGGCCATTTCTATCTTTTCGCACATTCTAACGCGAAGCCGAAGCCACGACGGCCTGCCCATACGATATGCATCCGTCGTTCGGTGGCAAGTTGGCGTTCAACGCAACGGTGAAGCCCGCTTCGCCAAGGCGGCGTGTTGCTTCCTCGACGATGTAGCGGTTCATGAATACCCCGCCCGATAGCGCGACGAGCTCTATTCCGTAGGCAGCGCGAATGAGCTCGGAAGCCATTACGATGGCGCCGACAACCGCATCGTGGAAACGCAGTGAGATCTCACCAGCTGGTACGCCATCTACCAAATCGTCAAGCACGGCCTTCACAGTCGTTGCGGCATCGAGCAGGACGACCGACGTGTCGTGCGCTGTGCTCGTGGGAAGAGCGGAGTTCTTCGTCACGGCAAAGGCGTAGCGTTCGGCATCTTGGGGGGAAACGGTCCCCTCGGCTCTTGCAGCATCGAGCAAAATGGCCGCCTCGCCTTCGTATGTTGGTTCGGCGCACACGCCGATCAATGCGCTGACCGCATCGAACAGGCGCCCAGCAGAAGACGTGTACGGTGTGTTCAAGCCAGCCTCGATCATCTGGTTGCATATGCCAGCCTGATCGCCCAGTGCATCGACGAGTTGCTGTGCGCCAGGGTGTTCGAGCAGGTCGAATGCCCAGAGCACGCCATAGGCCATACGTTGCGGGTGCTTCACGCATGCTGCGCCTCCTGGCATGGGCACGTACGAGAAGTTGGCGAAGCGTTCGTAGTCGACCTGGTTGGCCAAAAGTACTTCGCCACCCCAGATGGCACCGTCGACGCCATAGCCCGTCCCATCGAGTGCGATACCGCAGCACGGGCCGAACAGGCCATGCTCACCGAGCACCGATGCGATGTGTGCATGGTGGTGCTGCACTTCGATCAGCGATAGGCCGCTGTCAGCTGCTTGGCTTCGTGCCCATTTGGACGCGAGGTATTCGGGATGTGTGTCGCATGCAAGCACTTGGGGCTCGATCGCGAAAAGCTTCTCGAACCGCGCTTTCGCCTCGAGCCACGCGTCGTAGACATCGGCGTCCTCGAGGTCGCCGATGTGCTGCGAAACAAACGCCTGACCAGCACGCGCAAATGCGAACGTGTTCTTCTGTTCAGGTCCGGCAGCGAAGACTGCGGGCGATTTGCTATCGCCCAGCGCCATCGGCACGGGCGCATACCCGCGGGCGCGACGGATGAGTTGCACTCCGACGTTCGGCTCGCCCTGTTCGTTCACGCCGCCGAGCGATACGACACGCACGACCGAATCATCGTAGCGCGACAGGATTGGACGGTTGTTACCCAGCACGGCATCGGCAATGCGGCCCAGCTTTTCGACAGCTTCGGAGTCGTCGGTCACTATGGGCTCGTCGTGGACGTTGCCCGAAGTCATGACGAGCATCGTCTTTCCGGTTGCTTCGCGGTAGTCGTGCAGAAGTAGGTGCTGCACAGGCGTTGCGGGCAGCATGACGCCCAGCTCGGGCAGCTTGTCCGCCAGCCCTTCGGCCAAGTGGGCGTCGGAGCGCTTTTTTAGCAGGACGATTGGGCGCGCGGGGGATTTGAGCAGCATTTCTTCCTCGGGCGAGACCTCGCATGTGGCACGCGCGTCGTCGACGGTAGCGACCATGACGGCAAACGCCTTGCCGTCGCGCTTCTTGCGCGAACGCAGCCTTTCGAGCGCTTCGGTGCTGGTGGCATCGCAAGCCAAGTGGAATCCTCCGAGGCCTTTCACTGCCAAGATGCCGCCCTGCGCCAAAACATCCACCGATTTTGCTATCAAGGAATCGGATTCATCACGGCTTTGCGCCCACGAGATGTCGTCAGGTGCGTTCGAGATGATGAAGCTCAGCTGAGGCCCGCATTCGAAGCAAGCATCCGGTTGCGCATGGAAGCGTCTGTCTGCCGGATCGGCGTACTCGCGCGCACAATCGGGGCACATCTTGAATGAGGCCATCGAGGTGGCCGGCCTGTCGTAGGGCAGCGAATCGATGATGGTGAACCGAGGTCCGCAATTCGTGCAGTTGATGAACGGGTAGCGGTAGCGTCGGTCGCTCGGGTCGAATAGCTCACGTAAGCAGTCGTCGCAGGTGGCGAGGTCGGCAGACACGAGTGTTCCCTCGTCGGCATCTGCCGTTTGCGATTCACGAATCTCGAAGCGCGTGCAGTCCTGGAGGGGGACTTCCTTCAGTTCGACCTCGCGTACCACTGCAGCCGCAGGCGGGTTCATGTGCAATTCGGTGACAAACCCATCGAGGAGTTTCGTTTCGCCTTCAGCATGGATGAACACGCCGTCGAGGTCGTTGAGCACCCAGCCGTTGATGATGTAACGTCTGGCCAGTCGGTACACGAAAGGCCGGAATCCTACACCTTGCACGATGCCGCGCACTCGTATGTCAAGCGCTTCAATCATGGGCTCTCGTTTCATGCTGTTCGATGGTTTGCAACCTGCTCTAGATTGCAGCTAAGGGTATCATTGTACAGCCTGCATGGTAAAATACGCCTTTAGGGGAAATAAAGGAGGCGTATGATGGAATTGTTCGGTGACGTGGCATTTCTCGCCCGACTGCAATTCACGCTCATTGTTGCGTTCCACTTCGTGTTCGTCCCGCTTTCGATAGGCATCGGCCTCATCACGGCGATTGCCGAGACGCGGGCGTACCGTTCGGGTCTGCCTGAGGACGCCGACGCAGCGCGTTTCTGGGTGAAGCTGTTCACCACGACGTTCGTCATCGGTGTCGCATCGGGCATCACGATGGAATTCTCGTTTGGAACGAACTGGGCAGACTACTCGAGGTTTGTCGGCGACATCTTCGGTGCGCCTCTCGCCGCAGAGGCGCTGTTCGCGTTCTTCCTCGAGTCGGTGTTCCTCGGCGTGCTTTTGTTCGGCCGCGGCAAGGTCAGCCCACGTTTCTACTGCATATCGGCTTGGCTCGTATGGTTCGGGTCGTGCCTGTCGGCGCTGTGGATCCTCATCGCCAACTCGTGGATGCAAACGCCTGCCGGTGCTGAGTTGGCAGCCGACGGCAGCAAGGCGGTGCTCACCGACTTCTTTGCTGCTGCGTTCAACCCCACGACGGGTCTGCGCTACTTCCACGTCATCACCGCCGCGCTCGTCATGGGCGGTTTGGTCGCCCTCTCGATTGCGGCTTACCATTACCTTAAGGGCAAGAACGTCGACTTCGCGAAGAAGACCATGAAGACGGGCATCGTCGTGGCGCTCGTTGCCACGTGCGCGTTGTTCGTATCCGCGCACTCGACGGCGGTTGGCGTGTGGGAGCAGCAGCCCACCAAGCTCGCCGCTATGGAGGGCCAGTATGAGGATGAGGTGCCTCCGCTCTACTTCTTCGGTTGGGTTGACGAGCAGAACGAGGAGGTCACGGGCCTCGGGCTGCCAGGCTTCACCAGCTTCCTCGCAACGTTTACGTTCGATACCGTGTATCCCGGCCTCAACTCGCTGGCTGAGACGGAACAATACGGAGATCTTGACACGTCTGAGCTTCCCGTCAACGCGATCTTCCAAAGCTACCATCTCATGGTTGCGGTTTCTGGCATCCTGCTTTTGCTGATAGTGATAGCGATCATCGCTGTGAAGACTGGCAAGATCCAGCAATGGAAGTGGTTCCAGAAGCTGCTTGTCATAGCTCCCATCTTCCCGCTAGCTGCTATCGAGGCAGGCTGGTTCACTGCGGAACTCGGCCGTCAGCCGTGGGTCGTGTACCCCTCGGCTCACGCGCCTGACGGTATCGTGCTGCTCACGAATGAGGCGGTGTCGAAATCGGTTTCAGCGCCCGAACTGCTGCTGACCATCGTGCTGTTCTGCGTCATCTATCTGCTCCTGTTCGTCGCATGGGGCCGTTTGGCAGCTGGCATCATCAAGGCAGGGCCTGATGCCATGAAGGGGGACGACCTGAACATCGCGCCCCTTGTCGATAAGATTTCAGGCGACGTAGCACGTCGCGTCGCCATCGAAGCAGAGGATGGTGAGTAACATGACGTTCACGGCATTGCAAATCCTCTGGTACTTCCTCATCTTCCTGCTCATCGGTGGCTATTTCGTTCTCGATGGTTTCGATCTGGGCGTCGGAGTGCTCTCGCCGTTCCTCGCCAAGAACGAGGAGGAACAAGACCTTCTCGGCCGTAGCATCGGGCCGGTGTGGGACGGCAACGAAGTGTGGTTGCTCACGGCTGGTGGTGCGCTGTTCGCAGCATTCGCACCGGCGTATGCCACGACGTTCTCGGGTTTCTACCTCGCAGTCATGCTCGTGTTGTTCGGATTGATTCTCCGCGCCGTTGCACTCGAGTATGCGCACTACGACCACAAATGGCGCAAGCTGTGGAACGCCTGCTTCTTCATCGGCTCGCTTCTGCCTGCGTTGCTGCTGGGCGTTGCGGTTGGCAACATCTACGCCGGCATTCCGATGGATGCTGCAGGCAATTATTCTGGTGTGCCGCTGCTCGGTTTGATCACGCCCTTCACGCTGCTGTGCGGTGTCTTGGGGCTTGTCATGATGTGCGCAGCGGGCGCTGCCTGGGTTGCGCTCAAGGCGCCGGCCGATTCCGATTTGCGGAAACGCGCAGCGAAGATGCGCTTCATCTTGCAGGTCGTCGCCGTAGTGGTGTTCCTGCTCGTTTCGGCCTATGCAATCCTCGGCATCAAGCCGGCGATGGATCCGGCGCTGGGTGCTGTTCGTTGGCTGTGCGCCGCCCTGTTCGCTTTCAGCATGGTTGCCGCCATCGTGCTCGGCAACAACGACGAACGCGATCTGGCAGCCTTCATCTGCCAAAGCGTCGCTGCATTCGTGCTTGTGGCCTTGCTTGCTACGTCGATGTTTCCCAACTTCGTCGTTGCCACGCCTGAGAGCATCGGGGCAACCATTGACATCGCGAGTGCAGCTGCGGGTGATGTCACGTTGATCTGGATGACGGGCATTGCATGCATTGGTGTGCCGCTCGTGCTCATTTACCACGTGTTCGTGTATCGCACGTTCCGTGGTCGTCTCGAGTTCGAATAGCAAATTGATGGCAAGGCGGTGTGATACAGTATCCCTATGAGCATTCCCGAACTTCCATATCCAAGCCCAGAGCCCAATTCGCCGCATGTCCCCGTGTGGGTTCCTTCGCAGCTGAAGGGCTCTGCCAAGCGCCGTGCCGATCGCACCATGCATCTCGAGGACGTTTCTCTTGGAGAAACCATTGCCAACGCCATATCAACCGGTGTAGGTGCTGCGCTGGCAATCGCTGCGCTCGTCATACTCATCGTCACGGCTGTGATGCATGGGGGAGGCGTGAGCCTTCTCGTGGCGCTTGCGTTTGCGGTGCCGATGCTGCTGGCGTTCCTCATGTCGACGCTCTATCACGCCATTCCCGCCGAGTTGCCTCGGGTCGTATTCCGCATTCTGGGCCACAGCTTCGTGTTCCTTTACATCGCCGGAGCCTATACGCCCTATTGCATGCTCATGCTGGCGGATGCCGGCGGTTCCATCTTGTGCGGTGTCGAATGGCTGTTGGCGTTTGTCGGCATCATGGTCGAGGCGTTGTGGGTTAATCGTCCACGCTGGCTCCAAATCGGGCTGTGCATCGTCATGGGTTGCATCGGCCTGCCCCTTGCGCCTGCGCTCGCAGCCGTTCTTGCCCCGGCTGGTATGGGCTTGCTCGTAGCGGCTGCTGCGTGCTTCGTTGCCGGCCTCGTGTTCTACATGTTCCGCCACATTCCCTATCTGTGGTTCGTGTCTCACCTGCTCGTTCTGGGCGGGTCCGTGTGTCTGTTCCTATCAGTCGTACTCTTCGTTATCTAGGTGATCCGATGTCCAAGGAAGGCGATAAGCCAGCAGGTTTGCTCAGCGGTCTACGTGACGCATTCGGTCGTGGAAAGCGGCAAGTTTCCGAAGAAGAGATCATAGAGCTCGTTGGCGATGCCGACGAGTTGCTTGATGACGAGAAGCGCATGATCGGCGAGATTCTCTCGCTTGGCGAGCTCACTGCGGCCGATGTCATGCAACCACGCGTCGACATCATCGCCGTTGAAGACGACGAGACAGTGCGCGCTGCGCTCGAGCGCATGAGGGGTACGGGCTACTCCCGGTTGCCGGTGTTCCACGAAGATCTCGACCGCATCGTTGGAATCGTGCGCTACAAGGACCTTATCCCCGCTGTGCTCGACGGCGAGACGGACGCTCCTGTGACGGAGTACATACGCGAAGCGCTTTTCGTCCCGGAGACGAAAGACCTGTTGCCGCTGCTTTCGGAGATGCAAACGAATAGGCAACAGATAGCGATCGTGGTCGACGAGTACGGCGGAACCGATGGTTTAATAACCGTCGAGGACATCGTCGAGGAAATTGTGGGAGAGATTATCGACGAGACGGATGACGCCGTCCCGTTCGTAACCAACCTCACGGAGGACGAATGGCTCGTAGACGGTCGACTTCCTGTCGAGGAAGCGCGCGAGCTCGGTTGGCCAGTCGTTGAATCGGATCAGTACGACACCATCGCGGGATGGCTGCTCGACACGCTCGATGCTGTTCCGCGAATCGGCGATGAACTCGTCGTCGACGGCTATCGGTTCAAAGTGCGCGCGATGCGCCGCCGTCGGATACAGGGGCTGCAGGTCAAACGACTTTCGGATGCCGAAGCATCTGAGTGAACGACCTGAGCGCAAGGCGATGTAAGCGTATTTCGCTTCGTAGAAAGCAAGAAGGGGTTGCGTGGCTGACAGACAGCTATATCGTTCGCGCAACGCGGTTCTTGGAGGAGTCTGCGCTGGCATTGCCGAACGAATCGATGCCGATGCGATCGTCGTGCGCATATTCGCCGTTCTGCTTGCGTGCGTCACGTTCGGCTTGGCGATAATCGCGTACGCCGTGCTGTGGGTGCGGTTGCCGCTCGAGCCTGAAGGCCCTGAGCCGTTCGAGGTCATGCCAGAAAATGCCGAATCGAACGTGTTCGGAACGATTGTCTACCAAGAAGACGGGACGGTGCTCAGGAGCACCAGTCTCAATCAGTCGAATAGCGAAGGGTTCCCCATTGTTGCTCGCCTTGCCGTGGCGGTTGGGCTCATGTTGTTGTTCCTCGTTGTTTCAATTAATGTATCCCCGCTCGTTCCCGGTACGCGATGGTGGCAGTTCTGGCCCCTCGCATTTATGATCGTGGGTTTGTTCCTGATGATCATGCCGGTGAAAAGCAAGTTCGAGGCGCTCTGGCATGCAGTCGGCATCCTCATCACCTCGGCGGCCGCCTTATTGCTGCCCATCGTTCTCGAGATTGCGCCTCCCGATTCGATATCCGATGCTTTCGCAACGCTGTGGCCTCTCGCCGTTATGGCGCTTGTGATCTTCGTAATTGGAATCGCAACGAAAAAGGGCCTTGTTGTGATTACGGGGTCGGTCCTTTTTGCGATGTTCTGCTTGCTGACCCTCTATCTCTTTGCCTTGCCCTAAACAGCTGAAGCGTCAAAGACGTTCGTAATTGGGTTTTGAACGACCGTTCGCCTTTGGCGATGGATTATGCACACTTGTCTCTTAGCCAATGCCATAGCAGTTGAACAGGCATGATGTAATCAAATCCTCAAAAAGTCGAACAAAACGTGAATCGCGTCTCCACAAAAAATTGCATCGAAATACCCTGCTACGCTAAAATATAACGCCCACAGCGTTAGCAACGCTATCGCTGAGAAGGAATTTGAAATATGAGTCGGAAGCAGCCTAAACGAACAGCCGGCAAAATGGTGAAGACCGCCATCGCCGGCTTTTTTATTTTCGCTATCGTGGGTAGCGTTGGTCTCGGTGTGGCCTCAGCCGACCCAGACGACGAGCTCGCGCGTGCTGGCGCGTTCGGTTTCGACTCCACTACCAATGAATCCACACTGACTTCGCGGGCGACGAATGCCGCTACCACTACCGACTCTTCGAGCGGTGTCGTTCGCGAGCAATCGATGCTTGCGTCGACCTCTCAGCGCAACGTTGATAGCGGCTTGAAGATGATTGACGCAAAGGAAAAGGCCGAGCAAGAGCGCATTGCTGCCGACAACATCGCCGTTTTCGAACGGGTCGAATCGAAGAAGGCCATGCAAGGTGTTGTTTCCGCACCAGCTCCCACAGTGGATGCCGCCTCAGATGTCCAAGTCGAACCTGCAGAAAAGCAGTCCGAGCCAGTTGAGGCGGATGTCCAGGAAGAGCCTTTGATGGAGTACAACCTTCCTGCAATCGACTGGTCGGTTGGGCGCGAGGCGTTTGTGGCTGAGTGGTCGGCACGCATTGACGCCTATCTTGCCGGATCGCCGCTTTCGGGTTACGGCACGACATTCGCTGAAGCTGCATGGGAAAACGGCATCGATCCGCGCTGGTCGCCTGCCATTTCCAACACCGAATCGGGCAAGGGTTCGGTTTGTTTCCTGCCGCATAACGCATGGGGTTGGGGTTCTTCAGCGTGGGGTGATTGGGATACTGCCATCCGTGCACACGTTGCTGGGTTGGCGAGTGGTTACGGTTACAGCCTGACTCCCGAAGGCGCTGCTGCATATT
This sequence comes from uncultured Coriobacteriaceae bacterium, assembly GCA_902779135.1. GTDB lineage: Bacteria > Actinomycetota > Coriobacteriia > Coriobacteriales > Eggerthellaceae > UBA9715. The sequence goes on from CACZAR010000017.1 coordinate 21,486, forward strand.
GCCCGCCGCATGCTGCCGACTGGTACAACAAGACGCTCGCTCAAATGGCGTCCATCTAGGTCATTGCGGCCAAATCAACTACAATAATATGCGCTGAATTCCAAAGAAGGGAATGGTATGCGTAATGTGATCGTGGTGGGATGTGGGCGCGTCGGCTCTCGCCCGACAACGGCGCCAACGTTTGCGTTGTCGACATCAAGGCGGACGCATTCTCGAATCTTGGGCGAAATTTCAACGGTTCGACGGTGCAGGGTCTCGGGTACGACGAAGACACTCTGGTCAAAGCGGGCATCGAAGACTGCGATGTCGTGGCGGCCGTCACCCAATCGGACAATGCCAACCTCATGACGACTGAGGTTGCAAGTCGTCTGTACAACGTCCCCCATGTTATTGCGCGTTTGTACAATAGCGATCACGAGCGTGCTTACATGCAGTTGGGTATCGACTACGTGTGCGGCACGACC
>CACZAR010000018.1 GCA_902779135.1 uncultured Coriobacteriaceae bacterium
ACCGACGAGGAAGTCGAGGAAGCGGCTCGTCGAGCGTTCGCCCACCACTTCATCGAGACGCTGCCTGGTGGCTACGATTGCATGATCAACGAGGATGCGAGCAACATCAGCGCCGGCCAGCGGCAGTTGCTTACCATCGCACGCGCGTTCTTGGTCAACAGGCGCATGCTCGTGCTCGACGAAGCCACAAGTTCGGTCGACACCCGCACCGAGGAACGCATCCAGCAAGCCATGGACAACCTGATGGCCGGGCGCACTTCGTTCGTCATCGCGCATCGCCTGTCGACCATCCGCGATGCCGACCTGATCCTCGTCATCCGCGAGGGCGACATTGTCGAGCAAGGCACCCATGAGGAGCTGCTCGCACAAGACGGCTTCTACGCCGAGCTCTACAACAGCCAGTTCCAAGAGTAGCTTTGCTCGGACAGGCGTTTGCCACTCCTTCACATGTCTTTGGTACAATACTGCAGCTATGCAAGAGCAGATGACAGACAGAGTACGGTTGGCCGTTTTTGATTTCGACGACACATCGATCGAGGGGTCGTCGCCGTCGTGGCTCGTCAACCGCTTGATTTTCGAGCACAAGATCTCGCCGATCACGTCACTCAAGATTGGGTTTTGGGGTCTTGCCTACAAGTGGCATCTGCCTCAAAGCGAGGCTTGGGTGCGTGGTCAGGTGTTCAAGGCGTTCGAAGGCAAGCCGAAAGAGCTCGTCGACGCGTATCTTGTCGCGTTCTACGACAAGATCATCGCCAAGCGCTTCCGCCCGAAGGCTGACGAGGAGATGCGTAAACGCACCGAGGAAGGCTGCATCGTCGTGGTCGTCTCGGCTTCTTTCGAGCCCATCGTGATGCGCGCGATGGAAAGTCATCCCTTCCAAGTGCAGATTTCGACGCGTATGAAGGTGGCGCCGAACGGAACGTACACGCGCGAGGTCGATGGCAAGCCAATCGAAGGTGCGGAAAAGCTCGTGGCGCTGAAGCAATGGGCCGATGGCCGCTTCGGCGAGGGCAAGTGGGAATTGACGTACGCCTACGGTGATCACCATTCCGACCGGCCGCTGCTCGAAGCGGCAAAGCATCCGTTCGTCGTCACGCCCAACACGGGCATGAAGCACATTGTGAAAGAGACGGGCTGGCCAGTTCTCGATTGGGAAATGGACGTTTCCAAGCTTTAGAACACGACTCGGCCAGCTCTACTAACCATTAGGGAACAGCCCTTCGTGGCTGTTTTTTGATTCGAATTCATTAAGCCGAAACGGAGCTGTCCCCGAACGGTTACCTACGTTTTCTCGGTATACCGAGAATTGCGTGCGATAATACTATCGAATAACTGTAGACGTATTTGAAAAGGGGGTTGGGTTATGAGCGAGAACGAACTGCCCAACCAGAACAGTAATTGCAGCGAGCATCCGATGGATTACCTGAACAAGGCGGCGGAAGCTTGTGCTGCAGGCGATATGACGCTGGGTTTGCATTTGTATTTGGCGGCCTACGAGAAAGCCGTGAGCGAGCCTGGCACCTCGACAGGGCTGGCTGTCGCTGCCTTGCGCGAGGCGTGGCATCTTGCCTGCGACCTCAAGGAACGCTCGATGGCCGAGCACGTTTTCGAGAAGCTCGAGCCGTATCTGTCGCGCGAGGAAATTGCCGAGTGCGCAGCTGCTTTGCAGGATTTGGCGCTCGATCGGCTTGAGCAATACGGCTTCTCACGCGAAGAACTGCAGGATATGGCCGAGGCCATCTCGCACGATTTCCTGGGTGGCGATGCCTCTGTCGTAAAGGTCGAGCACATCACGATTCCTGGAGCTGGCATGTTCGGTGGCCCCGATCAGCTTTTCGCCGATGTGAGCATCGATGTTGAGCAGGTAGCGGCGCCTCAGGACGTCGCTGCAGTTGTCGAGGAGGCGAACGAGACAAGCTCCGACCATGTTGCTCTAGAGGCGACGGATGAGCTTGTTGCCGATGGTCCCGATGTCGAAGAGGTCAAGCCGCGCGATGCCAAGAAGCTTGGCATGAACGTAGCGGATACCTTCAATCCGTACGACTACTATCCTCCGAGTTCGGAGGGTACGAGTTGGCGTGCTGCAACGAATGTCGGTTCAGGTTGGAGCGAGTCATTGGGCTTCGACGGAACGACAGTCTTCGACTCGCGCTTCGAGGGCTTCTCGCCAGTCATCAAACACGAAGACGAGTCCGAATCAGCTCGTGACGAGTCTCGCGAAAACGAAACGCCCGCAGTGTCTGATTTACCGAAAGATGCTGCCGCTGAAGAACTTCAGTCCAAGAGCCAGCCTCAGATAGAGAGCGTGGCGCAGCCTTCCATTGATCAACCTGTCACCGAAACGCAAATTCAATCTGTGGCGCCTTCTGTTGCGCCCGCTTCCAATAGCGTCGAGCAAAAGTCACGTTCGAACATGCCTTCCATGCCTGGGGTGGCACCCGTCGGTGAGCCGGTGTTCAACTACAAGAGCTTGGTCGGATATGACGAAGCCGTTGCCATCATGCGCGATTACGGTTTCGGGTTGCAACGTGACGCCAGCTTCATCAGCTTCGTGAAGACGCTGAATGAACGGCATGGTCTGGACCGCATGCCGGCAGCTGACACAATGCTGTTCCGTGCGCCTGCTATCGAAGATGCAGCTCGGTTCGTCGAGGCAACCATCGGCGAGCTGGGCTTGCCTCCACTGCGCATGGGGATGGAAGAAGGCGTCCAAGGCGTGCCGATGCTATGCGTCACAGCCGACAGCAGCAACCGGCCGCGTATGAACCACCAGCAGAACCGCTTCCAGGGTCCTGCGATCTTGGTTATCGACGAACTCGATACGTGGCGCATTCCCGAGCCACCTGAGAGTGTCGAGGGCGGCATGCAAGCTTTCGTGTTGGCGAACATGACGCGTGGTGCTCGTGAGGCAATCAACCTCATCCGTTCAGCTGTCGAAGATCCGAATGTAATCGTGTTGGCCACATCGACGATAGGTGGCGAGGTCGACCCGTTCTTCTACGAAGTGCTCGAGCCTCTGACAATCATCGATATCGCCAACCCCAACGAGCAGGAGCGCGCTGACATCTGGGCCGAGATTATGCAGGACCATCCTTCGACCCGTTCTCTCGATGTCAAGGACCTTGTGAAGTACTCGGCGGGTTTGGCGCGTTACGACATTTACATGGCAGCTCGCGAAGCAATCGAGGAAGCGTACAAAGCCGGCCTCGTGCAGCGCGGCTTCGTGCCAGTTACCTCGCAGAACATCCTCGACAAGATCGCTGCATGCCAGCCGTTCGACTCGGATGAGTACCACGCACTCGAAGACCGGGTCGTCAGCGATTTCGTGGACAGCCTCGACGATCTCGAGCGGCTGCTCGATGATCAGCACGAATAGAAGTTGGCACGTCGAGTAACAAATCAGCCGAAATCGGGCGCCTCTCAGGCGCCCGATTGGTCTGCGTGCGCCATCTCGCGGGAAGAGTTTGTGCAGCTCGTTTCCGAGAAAGGCGTCGAGCTTTACCGTGATTTGCCCTGGCGCAACATCGATGACCCGTATGCTGTGCTCGTGTCAGAGGTCATGCTGCAGCAAACTCAGGTTTCTCGTGTCCAACGGTATTGGACACGATGGATGGAGTTGTTCCCAACTGTTGATGCACTGGCGGCAGCTGACACGGCGACCGTGCTCGAAATGTGGCAAGGGTTGGGCTACAACCGTCGGGCACTCGCGTTGAAGCGCGCATGCGAGGTCTGCTCAGCAGAAAACGGTGGCTTGCTTCCAGACACAATCGATGAGCTCGTGAGGTTGCCTGGTATAGGTCCGGCGACAGCGGCGGGCGTCATCGCGTTCGCCTACGACGAGCCTTCGGTTTATATCGAGACGAACGTGCGCAGCGTGTTTCTGCACGAGCTTTTCCCCGATAGGGAAGAAGTGGCAGACAAACAGCTCGTTCCATACGTTGTGGACACATGCCCGAGCAAGGGCGCTCGTGCGTGGTACTATGCGCTGCTCGATTACGGCGCGCATCTCAAGTCCCAAATGGTCAATCCATCCCGTCGGTCGAAGCATTACGCGCGCCAGAGCAAGTTCGAGGGAAGCCGTCGCGAGAAGCGCAGTTTCCTGCTCAAGCAGGTGCTCGCTGCGCCTGACGGCATCGAGCTCGACGAGCTTGCTGCCCGCCTCGACGAATACGAGCAGCTGGCGAAACGCAGTGCCGTCGATCGGGAGCTGCTCGAGGCCATTGTCACAGAGTTGATTGACGAGGGCTTCTTCCGTCGGGAAGGCGAATTGCTGATACCATGATGAATTGCGTTTCGAGTGGCACAGCGCTCCCAGGGAAGGGTGTGCCATTTTTCAGAAGTGGTACACCCTTCCCTGGGAGCGCTGTGCCACTCGTCTCTGGTACCATATGCCTCGTTTTCGAGAGAGGTAATCGTGGGCATTCTTGACCTGTTTCTCATAGCCGTGGGCCTTTCCATGGACGCATTTGCCGTGTCAATCGGCAAGGGCCTCGGCATGCGCAAGCTCGATGTGCGCCAAGCCCTGGTAATTGCGCTGTTCTTCGGAGGGTTCCAGGCGCTCATGCCCGTAATCGGTTGGGTGCTCGGTGAGCAGTTCGCCCATTACGTGACAGCAGTTGCCCACTGGATAGCGTTCGCTTTGCTCGCGTTCATCGGCGGCAAGATGCTCTGGGATGCGTTTCATGAAGACGGCGGACTCGAGGAAGAAGACGTAGCGCGCTTGTCGATTCGCGAACTGCTGCTCCTCGCCATCGCGACGAGCATCGATGCGCTTGCTGTTGGCGTGACGTTCGCGTTCCTCGATGTGAACATCGTTCCTGCGGTGACGTTGATTGGCGTGACGACGTTCGTCATCTCGTTTGGCGGCGTGGCCATTGGGCATCAATTCGGAAGCCGCTGGGAAAAAGCCTCGACGGTTGCCGGCGGTATCATCCTCATATGCATCGGAATCAAGATTGTGCTCGATCATTTCCTGGGCTAGAAAACCGACTCGATTCGCCGATTAAATTTACCGAAAAGCCGCCTGCGCGACGCTTCCAAATCGCATTGTTGTTGAATGCGATGAAAACGTTTGCATGAAAGGTAGGTTTAAGGCGGTCACTGGTCGGGTTATTTATGTGCCAGCAACTTCTATTTTCCAAGGACAAGTGCCGAAAATCCGCACTACCGTTCGCGAAATCGTACCTAGCATAATGCACAAAAGGAAGCGCGCTTATGCTATATTTAGTCAGTGTGCATACGCGGGAGTTCTGCATGTGCTGCATACTTGTATTCAGCAGCCCAAGGGGATGTGCACGCAACGGTTGTTCCGCATAACGCTTCGCCTAACGGCGACTCGTTTGCGCTTTGAGGAGCCGTTAGGCGGTATTACGAATTGAATATAGTGTAACACATCGAAGATGTCGATGCAAGCGTTAACGTGAAAGCGGCTTTTCACATGCAGGGGAGGCAGCGCTCAATCGGCATCGAACGGTAAAGGTAAGACGAGAGTAAGAAAGAAGGAGGAGGTGCACATGGTGGAGAATACTGTACCGGCCGAGTTTGATAGCTTGCTGGATGCGAGGGGCGTTTCACGCCGCGATTTCCTCAAGTTCTGCGGTGCGGTTGCAGTGGCTGCCGGATTGTCTTCGGCCGCCGCGCCCCGTGTTGCGATGGCGATCGAAGAGTCCGTCATCGGCGCAACGAAGGGCAATCTGTTCCCGGTCCTATGGATCGAGGGCGCATCCTGCACAGGCTGCACGGAGTCGTTCGCGCAGATCGAGACCCCCGATGTGGGCAAGATCGTGCTCGAGCTCATCTCGCTGAACTACAGCGACGTTCTGTGCGCAGGTGCAGGCCATTCCATCGAGGAAGCCAAGAAGCAGACCATCGAAGCTGGTGGCTACATCGTCGTTTACGAGGGTGGCATCACCCAGGGCTTCGGCGGCAACACGCTGCGCGTGGCCATGGAGACGGGCGAGGACATCCTGGCCGAGGCTGCGAGCAATGCTGCTGCAGTCGTCGCGCTCGGTTCCTGCGCCGTCAACGGTGGCTGGATGGCCGCTTATCCGAACTCCGCGAATGCAACGGGTGTTTCTGACTTCCTGAAGAAGCGCGGCATTGCAACGCCGGTCGTGAACATCCCCGGTTGCCCGGCTAACCCCGAATGGCTGATGTCGGTGCTCGTCCAGGTTCTCATGATGGGCGGCAAGGAAGCTCTCGTTGCTGGCGACGTCCCTGCTGTGGTCAGCACGCTTGGCCTCAACGCCGAAGGCAAGCCCGAGGGCATCTTCGGTCAGACGATTCATGACAACTGCGAGCGTCGCGGTCACTTCGAGAACGGCGAGTTCGTCTACGAGTTCGGCAGCAAGGAAGAGGCGCTCGGCTACTGCCTGTACCCGCTCGGCTGCAAGGGCCCGCAGACCAAGGCGAACTGCGGCGTCACTCTTTGGAACAACCGCCGCAGCTGGTGTATCCAGGCTGGTTCGCCGTGCCTTGGCTGCTGCGAAGCCAACCCGAACGATCCGGGCGACAACTGGGTCGAGGTCAACACCCCGTTCTACGAGCGTCATCGCGACGTCCACATCGGCAACTGGTTCGTTCAACCCACCGTCATCGCTGGCGGCCTGACGGCACTCGTTGCCGCAGCGTTGGTTGTTCACGGCTTCGGCATGAAGGCTGCTGGCCGCATGGACGGCGGCGCCGACTTCGAGAAGGTCCGTGCTTGGGATGCCAAGAACCCCGAGAAGTCGATTGGTCAGTATGAGTACTCGATTCTCGATGGCGACCCTGTCAAGCTCAAGGATGCTCAGGAAGCCATCAAGGCTGATTACGCTGCTGCAGCCGAGGCTGCAGAAGATGCAGCTGCTGAGACTGAAGAAGGGAGGTAGGCGACATGACACGTTCTGTAATCGACCCGATTACCCGCATCGAAGGCCATATGCGTTGCGAGATGGAAGTCGAGGGCGGCAAGGTCGTCGACGCATGGGTGTCCGGCGGTAGCTTCCGCGGCATGGAGAAGGTTGTCGAGCATCGCGCTCCCGAGGACGCAGCTCAAATTGTTCAGCGCATCTGCGGCGTTTGCCCGGTTTCGCACTCGCATGCTTCGACCATCGCTGCTGAGAAGTCGTACGGCATCACCATTCCGAACAACGCGCGTATCATCCGCAACCTCATCGAGGGCGCGCAGTTCCTGCACAGCCACATCCTGTGGTTCTACAACCTGGCGGCGCTCGACTACGTCAATCCGCTGAACGCTTTGACGGCCGACATCGCCGATACCTACGCTCTGGCTCAGGCAGCCGGCACCTCCATGAACAGCGACTTCGCCCAGGTGCAAGAGCGCTTGAAGAAGTTCGCGGCCAACGGCCAGCTGTCCATCTTCTCGGGCAACTGGTTCGATGCTGAGGACGGCACTGCTTACACGATGCCGCCCGAGCTCGACCTCATCTGCACGGCCCACTACCTCGAGGCCTTGAAGATGCAGGCGCGTTCCTCCGAGGTGGCTGGTCTGCTCGGCGGCAAGATGCCGCACGTCATGACCATCATCCCGGGTGGTACCGCATTCGTTCCGACGGCTCAGAAACTCGACGACCTGTGGGCTATGGTCAACGAGATCTACGACTGGGTCTCCACGACGATGATTCAGGACACCCTCGCGCTCGCTCCGTTCTACAAGGACGGTCTGACGTGGGGCGGCGGCTGCGGTCGCTTCGGTGCCTGGGGCGTCTTCGAGGGTCCGGGCTGGCCGTATGGCGAGGACTACACCGAGCAGATGAACAACCGCTACCTGCCCGCCGGCGTTCTGATGAACGGCCTCGAGGGCAAGGTCGACAACGTCGACGAGTCGAAGATCGCTGAATACGTCGGCACTTCTTGGTACAAGGGCAGCGAGACCTACCAGTCTCCGTACTTCGTTACCGAGCCCGAGTTCACCGAGTACAACGTCGAAGAGCGTTACTCGTGGTGCAAGGCCCCGTCTTACGACGGCAAGGCTCTCGAGTGCTCCGCACTTTCGCGCGTGCTCGTCGCTTACAAGCGCGGCGTTCCGTTCATCACCGAGAACGTCGACAAGTTCCTCAAGGACCTCGGTGGTGGCCTGGGCCTCGACGGTGCTGCTCCGGCTTCCGCTGTCGTCTCCATGCTCGGCCGCACGGCTGTCCGCCAGATCGAGACGCTTTACATCGCCCAGCTCATGAAGGACTGGACGCAAGAGCTCATCGCGGCAGTTGCCGGTGGCGACTCCACGTACTTCACCAAGTCCCTCACCGACTCCGGTGCCGGCACTGGTTTCTGGGAGGCCCCGCGCGGCGCCCTCTACCACTCCGAGAAGGTCTCCGGTGGCAAGATCGAGGGTTATCAGATCATCATCCCGACCACGTGGAACCTCGCTCCCATCAACCAGAATGGCGAGCATGGCCCCATCGAGCAGGCGCTCATCGGCTGCCCGGTCGGCGATATCGAAAAGCCCATCAACGCTCTGCGTCTCGTTCACAGCTACGACCCGTGCGTGTCGTGCGCTGTCCACGTCTCCGAGCCGGCGACGGGCAAGCACTTCGAAACCGTCACGAATCCTTGGGGGGTGAAGTAGCATGGCGCATCTCGCACACTATAAGGAAGCTCATCCGCTGCCGTTCGTGATCACCCACTGGATCAATGCAGTTGCCATGATCTTCCTCATCATCACCGGCTTCATGATCCACTTCCCGGTTGCTGGCACCATGGGTGTCGTCCGTGGTCTGCATGTGTTCTTCGGCTTTGTGATTTTCATCAACTGCCTCGCTCGCGTCATCATGTCCTTCTTCGTGAAGTCCGCTCCTACAGGCGGCACTCGCGAACAAGTTAAGGACTTCAAGACCTGGCTGCCCCAGAAGGACAATCGCCATCAGGCCGGCGCATGGATCAAGTACTATCTGTTCCTCAAGAAGGATCATCCGCTGTCCGCCAAGCTGGGCGTTCCGCAGAAGCTTTCCTACCTGCTCATTCCGATTCTGATCATCCTGATGTTCATCACCGGTCTGTGCCTGTGGGCTCCCACGATGGAGCTCGGCTTCTGCAAGTGGCTGATTGCTGCTTGGGGCGGTGCCATGTCGATCCGCATCATCCATTACTTTGGCATGTTCGTGTTCATCATCTTCATGTTCATCCACATTTACTTGGCGAACGTCGAAGGTGCTGAACCGACGAAGCTCATGTTCTTCCGCAAAGAGCATGGCGGCTTGGTCTACGACCCCGAGAAGCATGTCATCGTTGGCGACGACATGATCGACGAGTAATCACTCGAGTGATTGCATGACGCTGTCGAAGGGGGCTCGTCAACTGGCGAGCCCCCTTTGCGTTAAGAAGACAGCTCTTTCTTAACACAAACAAAATGGTCGACTTTTGAATAGACCAGAAGGGTTTGTGTTAAAAAGGAGGCAGTCTTTATGATTGAAGCGAATGGGAGGTGACTCGTGGCCGAGTTGACTGACGAGCAAATCGCACAGGAAGAGAAGTTTCTTAAAGGTCTGCCGCGCGTGAATATCGGCGCGCTTGTCATGCCGGGCATATGGGGTCCAGCTCATGGATTTTGGGCTTGCATCTTGTTCTATCCGCTCATGATCTTCATCGACTATGTCGTGTATGGGGCCTACATCAAGCCGGAGGCATGGACGATAGCGCTTGCGGTCATCGGTGTCGCTCTCTATATTGCTGCCAGCGTTGTGTTCTCGATCGTGAGTCAGCCGTTTGCGGCCCATCGAGCCGAAGCGAAAGGTGTTTCACGCGAGCAGTACCTCAAGCGTGAGCGCATTTGGGCGGTTGTGTGCGTGATTGTTTTGATTATCGCGCTAGCTTGGGCCACCTATTACAATCTTGAGATTCGCACTGTTTTGAAATGAGTTCTTTGATGAGTGATGTTGCAAACAAACCGCGCATTGCGGTTTTCTGCGTGGGGAACCGTCTGCACCTCGATGACGGGGTCGGTCCTGCTGTATACGACGAGGTGCTTGAGCGCTTCATCGTTCCCGAAAGTGTCCAACTGTTCGATTTGGGTGTGCTCACGCTCGATATGATCGGGTACATCGACGAATGCGATGTGGTCATCACGGTTGACGCCATGGAACATTCGGGCGAGGAGCCGGGCACGGTTCTTATGGGAAAGCCGAGCGACTTGGCGAAATCGCAGGGTATGAACATGTCACTGCACGATCTGCGTCTTGTCGATCTGTTTGATGCCGCTATCTTGCTCGACTACAATGCCGAGGGCCTTTGCATTGCTGTTCAGGTGGAAAACGCCGATCCGCAATTCCTGACACAAGACCTCACACCGCGTGTGCGCGCTGCTGTTCCGCTTCTGATCGATACACTTGCTGCCGAGTTGGCGAAACGCGGCGCCCCTCTTATTGACAAGGCTACTGGCCAGCCGTACCTGGGTCCTCAGTAGCGTTTACGCTATCAAGTCCTTCACGACTTCCGCGGCCATTGCGAAGCCGGCTGCTGGAGGGACAAAAGCAATCGAGGCAGGGATGCCGGCGCGGCCTACGCGATGGCCGCCGTCATCGGTCGTTCCTTCCTCGCTGCGCACATCTTCGAGGCTCGTGCCACCGAAGCGCTCGTGGGGTTCTTCTTTCGAATAGACCACCTTCAGGTTCTTGATGCCGCGCTTGCGGCATTCCTTTCTGATGATCCTTGCAAGTGGGCAGATGCTCGTCTTGTAGATGTCGGCGACTTCGAATGCCGTCGGATCGAGTTTGTAGGCAGTGCCCATGCTCGAGATGATGGGTGTGCCAGCTGCATGAGCGCGCTCGATGAGCTGCAGCTTTGCCGTAATGGTATCGACGCAGTCGAGCACGTAATCGTATTGCGAGAAATCAAACTGGTCTGCCGTTGCTGGCAGGAAGAAGCACTTGTGCGTTGTAACGTGGCAAGCAGGATTGATGTCGCGAATACGTTCGGCAGCAACTTCGACTTTCAGACGTCCGATGACGCTGTGCGTAGCGATGATTTGGCGGTTCAGGTTCGTGATCCCGACTTTGTCGTCGTCGACTACATCGATGGCGCCCACACCACAGCGGGCGAGCGCTTCAACGGCATAGCCTCCTACGCCGCCGATGCCGAATACTATGACGCGCGCATGCGCGAGCCTGTCCATGGCCTCTGCGCCTATCAAGAGTTCTGTTCTCGAGAATTGCTCGTTCATGCGTGCCTTCAAGTGAGTCGGTGCCCTGGCCCCTGACTCATTGTACACAATGAGTCAGGGGCCAGGGCACCGACTCACTGGCATATTACTTGCGGGTGGGACACACGTCGATGAGGAAGCAGTCGCCGCATTTGGGGTTCTTGGCGTTGCAGATTTCGCGACCGAAGAGAATCCATTGATGGTTGACGGGTTCCCAAAGGTCCTGCGGGATGATTTTCAGCAAGTCCTGTTCGGTTTTCGACGGATTCTTGGCATTCGACAGTTTCAACTTGTGGGCGATTCGGAAGACATGCGTGTCCACGGCAATGCCTTCGACAATGCCGAAGCCTGCATTCATTACGATGTTGGCTGTCTTGCGCCCGATGCCGGGCAGTTTCTGCAGTTCTTCATACGTATGTGGCACTTCGCCGCCGTATTCGGACAGCACCATCTGAGCGCACTTTATGCAGTTCGCCGCCTTGACGCGGAAGAAGCCAATCGATCGCAGTATCTCCTCGACGTCATGCACGTCGGCTGCAGCCAAATCTTCGATGGTGGGGTAGCGCTTCCACAGTTCGGGCGTGACCTTGTTGACGGCTGCATCAGTCGTTTGCGCCGACAGCAACACAGCAATGGTCAAGCGGAACGGATCGCCTCCGAAATCGAGGGCAGGTTGCGCGGCGGGGTAGTGCTCGCCCATGCGCTCGCAGACGACAAGTGCGCGTTCCCGTTTTGATTTCAAAGACTCTCGTGGCATGGCGTCCCCGCTCGGTCGAATTGTTGTTTCCGTTATTGTAGTTGAAAGGCGGTTCGTCGATGGGCAGCCTATTGATTACGTACGAGGTTGGAAAGAACGCAGGAGGGGCGAGCATGAAGCTCGCCCCATCTGTTCAGCTCTCTATGGTTGTGGTGCGGTTTTCTATGGTTGTAGTGCAATTCCTTAGCTGAAGAGTCGGCGTGTTCCATTGGCCGCCAGCGCGAAGCCGCCGACGATTGACAGGAGCCCGGGCCCGGGGAGGAGGAGCATCGGGATGCCGATCATGACCAGCCCGGTGCCAATGGCGATTTGCGCGACGCTACCGATGATGGACCCGCCGCTCTTGGAGGTCGCGACGGAGTCCGTGTTTGAGTAGGTGTAAACGGTGCCGAAGGGAGGGATGTTCATGGCACCTCGCGTATAGGCGCTGCCCGGCGCGCGATACCCTGATGAGGTCTTCCAGCTGGGTTGCTGGTGCGACGCGTTTTGAGAGCTCGAGCGTGAGCCGCCCGGCTTTTGATTGCTCGAGTGGTCGATGGGGGTTACGTCGATGATGGGCTGGTAGTCGTTCATGGTGTGCTCCGCTCGTCTGAAATGCTCTTTTGATTGTCATTATACGGGCGTACCTGAAGCGCGCCTGAAACGGACAACGGTGCGAAATCGGCGCGTTTACATTCTGTAAAACTAACCACATCCACCTCATCGTGTGACAAAGGGAGAGTGCGATAAAATGGCTGATGAGCGCATCTGACGCGATGCACTACGATTGCGTCGAAGGTAAGGCAGGAAACGTATGACGATTGCAATGGAACGAGACTATCGGCTGCTGTGGATGCATTTCGACCGATATGGGCGCATGCAACCTGCGGCGATGCTTGAGATTTTCCAAGATTTGGCAATCGCACATGCTGAGGAATTGGGCATCGGGCGCAGTGCGATGCTCGAGAAGAACGTCGTCTGGGTAGTTATTCGCACGAAGCTCGAGGTGCTGCGCGAGCCGAAGTACAACACTATCGTGACGGCGCGCACGTGGCCGCACTCGCTTTCGAAGTTCTCGTTCATCCGCGACTTCACGATTCGTGACGAGCAGGGCGAGCTGCTCGTGAAGGCGACGCAGGAATGGGTGCTCATGAATTTCGAAACCCGCCGGTTCTCTTCTGCGAAAGATGCCTACCATGGTCCGCACGATTTCGACGAAGCGCGCGCGTTCGAGCAGAAGCCTCGCAAGATTTCAGATTTCGAAATCGAAGGCGAGCCGACGTTCGTCGTCACGCCAGCCTATACCGACATCGATGTGAACGGTCATGTGAACAACGCCGTTTATCCGAACTTCGTCATGAACGCGCTCAACCCTGGGCCCGAGGGCTCGTTGCGCACGTTCCAGATCGATTACCGCCACGAAGTGTTGCCGGATGTGCCGCTTTCGCTGTACGTACATCGCGAAGGCGAATCCGTCCGGGTGAAAGCCATCAATCCTGAGGGCACCGTGTTGTTCGCAAGTGCCCTTGAATACCAAAAGTAGGTGCGCAATCCCAGGAAGGGAGCGAACATGTCAGAGTTAGCAACGCGTTTCGGTCAGTTCGGTGTAGCTCAACTCCAACGTGCTCGGCTTGCGATCAAGCCGCGTCTGATGCAAGGCGCGGGCATTCTTGCGCGTGTGCCTGAAATGTTGGCCGACCGCGGTATCGACACCATCCTCATCGTGACCACCGAGGGGTTCGTGAGCAGGGGGACCGTCGATTCGCTTGTCGGGAAACTGCGCGCGCATGGGGTAACCCCCATCGTGTTCTCGGCCGTGAACCCCGATTCTGATATCGAATGCATTGTCCGTGCGGCCGACAAGTACCGTCATAACGAATGCCAGGCCATCGTCGCTCTCGGTGGAGGGTCGGCTATCGACTGCGCCAAAGTCGTCGGAGCTCTTGCGGTCAATCCGAAGCGTGATGTGCGTTCGCTCATGGGCGTCATGCGCGTGCGCGCCAAGACGCCGTTCCTCGTGGCTGTGCCCACGACGGCGGGCACGGGCTCTGAAGTGACGTCAACTGCTGTCGTGACCGATGTCGAGCGTCAACGCAAATTCGCCATTGCCGACCTTGCGCTCATTCCCGATGTGGCGGTGCTCGACCCCGAGCTGCTCGTTGACCTTCCGCCGGCCATGACTGCCTATACGGGCATGGATGCCTTGACCCATGCGGTCGAAGCCTATACGAACCGGTTTGGCTCGGCGGCTTCGCGTCGTTATGCCAAGCAAGCTGTCGATCTCATCTTCAAGCACCTCAAAGCATCCTATGACGATGGGGCGAACCTCGAGCATCGAGAGCAGATGCTGCTGGCGTCGTGCTATGCTGGTCTTGCGTTTTCGAATGCGATGGTCGGCTACGTGCATGCACTCGCGCATGGCATCGGTGCCCGCTACCACGTGCAGCATGGCCTCGCTAATGCAGTACTGCTGCCCATCGTGATGGAGGAATACGGTGCTGACGCGGAGCCTCGGTTGGCAGAACTCGCCGGGGTCGTCGGCATTGTGGACGGGTCAGCACACGATCGCGCACAGCAGTTCATCGCTCGCATCCGCGAGCTTGATGAGCAGCTGGGCATTCCTGCGACGATTCCTGAGATTCGCGCAGCCGACATCCCACAACTGGCGGCGGAGGCCGAGGAAGAGGCCAACCCAGCCTATCCGGTGCCTGTCATTTGGGAGCAGTTCATGTTCGAGATGGTCTTGCTCCGTGCAGCTGGTGCGTTTGCGGTCGAATCCGAGCCTGAAGAGCGCAACACGGCTCAAAGCGGCACGGCAGCTCAAACGCGCATCACCGAGCATGGTCCACTGCTTGACGAGACGGGTCAGTTGGTCACGCCGGGTTGGGCAACGTCGCTCATGCTCGATTACGACCGTTCGCGCATCGCGGCATCGAAGCTTCGCATTAAAGAATGGGATTACTACCTGGTCAACGATGACGAGTACGCCCTCGCGTTTACTATTGGCGATTTGGGCTACATCACCATGGTGTCCGCTTCGCTTCTCGATTTCAACAAGGGAACGTACATCACCGAGAGCACATTGGGCATCTTGCCGCTTGGCAAGCTCGGGCTTCCTACAACATCTGCCGAAGGAATCACACGCTTCGAGGACAAACGCGCGAACATGTGCTTCAGCGTCGTTGACGGCATGCGCTTGTTGTCTGTCGAGTTCAACGATTTCAAGGATGGCGAGCCCTTGCGCGCCGAAATCGTTCTCAGCGACGAGCCGCGCGATTCCATGGTCATTGCAACACCGTGGGCAGAAGACCCCACCGCGTTCTATTACAACCAGAAGATCGTGGCCATGCGGGCCATGGGCTCGTTCAGCGTAGGCAACTTGCATCACACGTTCAACTCGCAGTCTGCGTTCGGCTTGCTCGATTGGGGCCGCGGCGTGTGGACGCGCGACAACACGTGGTACTGGGGTGTGGCGCAGGGCATGCAAAACGGGCATCGAGCCGGCTTCAACCTCGGCTACGGTTTCGGTGACACGAGCGCTGCTTCGGAGAACATGTTCTTCCTCGATGGCATTGCCCACAAGCTTGGACGTGTCGATTTCGGCATTTCCATGAAAGATGTGACGGCAAACGAGGTGGGGGAGCGTTTCGATCTCATGAGCCCGTGGCACATGACCGACGACGAAGGACGTCTCGATCTCGTGTTTACGCCGCAGATCGATCGGTTCGATTTCATCGATTTCAAGGTGGTCGTTTCCGATCAGCATCAGGTGTTCGGGTTGCTCAACGGCCACGTTGTCCTCGATGACGGCACCGTTTTCGAGATCGAGAACCTACGCGGCTCTGCTGAGGTCATCCACAACATGTACTAGCTGCGAGATTGAGCAAAGCGAGTTACCAGACAGGTTACCAGGTAACCTGTCTGGTAACTCGCAGTCAGACGGAGGAAAACATGAGGACATTCATAGCGCTGGAGTTGCCCGAGCGATTCGCGGGCGAAGTATCCCAACTCTCGCGTGTGCTGTCATACGAGATTGAGGGTCGCTACGGCGAACGTGGCAGCCACAACATCGTGCTCGCGTTCCTCGGTGACATCAACGATGGGCAGCTTGTTCCGGTAATTGCGGCGATGAATGCCGCTGCCGGCTTTGCGCATCCTGTGCCGTTGGCAGCTGACAAATTGGGCAAGTTCGGCAAGAGGTCGGACGCAACGCTGTGGCTTGGCATCAAGCGCTCCACCGAAATGGACAAACTGGTCGGTGATCTGTGGGGCCTGCTCGATAAACGCAACATCGATTTCGACCAGCGTCCTTTCAAGCCACACGTCACGATCGCGCGTCACGCGAAGATGTTCGATCCGCTTCCTGAAGCGCTTCCTTTTCCCTCCGACGACGTTGCGACCAAGATGACGCTGTTCAAGAGCGAGATGAATCGCAAAGGCGCCACCTACACGCCGCTTTACAGTTTGGAGCTTTCCTAAAGCAGGTTGTGAGGATGAGATGCCGGTACCAGGTACCAGTCATCCTCAGCGTTTGCGTTTCGCAGGTCTCACGAGGCATTTCTCGTCATAGCCGATGAGGTCGGTGCGGCCCGCCTTACGTAATGCCTCACGCACAAGGTCTCGATTGCGCGGATTGCGGTATTGGATGAGCGCGCGTTGCATCGCCTTCTCGTGCGGCGACTTGGGAACGTACACCGGCTCCATCGTGCGCGGGTCGACGCCGGTGAAATAGATGCAGGTCGAGATCGTCGAGGGAGTCGGGTAGAAATCCTGTACTTGTTCGGGGTTGTACCCGAGGTCGCGACAATACTCCGCCAATTCGACAGCTTCCGTGAGCGTCGAGCCAGGATGGGATGACATGAGGTAGGGAACGAGGTACTGCTTCTTGCCCAGCTTGCGATTGATACGTTCGTATTCGTGCACGAACTCGTCGTAGACGGAGCGGCTCGGTTTCCCCATGATTGAAAGCACCGAATCCGAGATGTGCTCGGGTGCCACTTTCAGCTGGCCGCTCACGTGGTGCTCGACGAGCTCGCGGATGAACGTGTGATCGGAATCGAGCATTGCATAGTCGAAGCGGATGCCGCTGCGCACGAACACTTTCTTGACCTTGGGCAATGCGCGCAGCTTACGCAGCAGTTCGAGGTAGTCTTCGTGCGTTACGCGCAGTTGCTTGCATGGTACGGGCGATAGGCATCGCTTGTTGGTGCACGCGCCATGGGTGAGCTGTTTTTCGCAGGCAGGGATGCGGAAGTTGGCGGTTGGCCCGCCGACGTCGTGGATGTAACCCTTGAAATCGGGTTCGTCGCACAAGACCTGCGCTTCAGCGAGAATCGATTCGTGGCTCCGTGCTTGTATGATGCGCCCCTGATGGAAGTTCAGCGCGCAGAACGAGCAGTCGCCGATGCATCCGCGATTGCTGATCAGGCTGAACTTGACCTCCGAGAACGCAGGGATGCCGCCTTGGGCGTCATAGCAAGGATGCCATGCGCGCTCGTAGGGGAGCGCGTAGACCGCATCCATCTCCTCGGTGGTCAATGGCTCGGAAGGTGGGTTTTGCACGACGAAGACATCATGCGGATACTCTTCGATGAGCGCGTGCGCCGAGAACGGGTCGAGGTTCTCATGCTGCACGGCGAAGCTGCGGGCATAGTTCAGCTTATCGGCTTGCATGCTTTCGAAGCTCGGCAACGTGATGGCATCGAAGACATGCGCGATATCGCGCGTGCGGTAGACCGTTCCAGGAATGAACGTGAGATCCTCGACGGCCAAACCGGCGGCGAGCGCATCGGCAATGGCGACAATCGATTTCTCGCCCATTCCGTATGAGATGAGGTCTGCGCCTGAATCGACGAGCACCGACCGCTTGAGCTTGTCGGACCAGTAGTCGTAATGCGCGAGCCTGCGCAAACTCGCTTCGATGCCGCCCAGGATGATGGGCGTTTTCTTGTAGGTGCGGCGTATCAGGTTGCCGTATACGACGCAGGCATGGTCGGGGCGCAAACCCATCTTTCCGCCTGGCGAATATGCATCGGACTTGCGGCGCTTCTTCGCAACGGTGTAGTGGTTGACCATCGAATCCATGTTTCCCGATGAAACGAGGAATCCGAGACGCGGCTCCCCGAACACGTCGATGCTTTTCGGGTCGCGCCAGTCGGGTTGGGCGATGATGCCCACACGATAGCCGTTCGCTTCGAGCAGCCGTGCGATGATGGCACATCCGAACGACGGGTGGTCGACGTACGCATCACCGACCACGTATACGAAGTCCACGGCGTCCCAGCCGCGGTCGCGCATCTCTCGTCTGTTCATGGGAGGAAAAGCCATACAGATATTGTAGGGGATTTCCCAGCGAGTCATAGGCCAAAGCCGAATGCGTGGACAGTCCTCGCCGCTTGCGAGGCACTGTTTTGAAAAAACTCAGATTAGCCGAGTTGCTGTAGGCGAGGACTGTCCACGCAGCTGGCGTTTGGCGGCAGGTTTTAGGCGAGAACCGTCCCGGGAATCAGCGCTACGCCCGTCTATTTCACCACATCCCATCCACCAGCCATCTTTTACACTTCCGAAACGTTTAAGCAAATGGTCGCTCGTACAATGCTTTCAGTTGCAAGACGTGAGCATACGGCCACGTCATCCGATTGAAGGAGTTCAGCATGTCCTACGTAGACGACGTCCTTGCTGACGTCAAGAAGAAGAACGCGAACGAGCCCGAGTTTATCCAGGCCGTCACCGAAGTGCTCGAATCCCTGCGTGTCGTGGTCGAGAGCGATCCGATTTACCAGGAGCAGGCAATCCTCGAGCGCATTGTCGAGCCCGAGCGCGTGATCATGTTCCGCGTTCCGTGGGTTGACGATGAGGGTAAGGTCCAGGTCAACCGCGGCTTCCGTGTCCAGTTCAACAGCGCCATCGGCCCCTACAAGGGCGGCCTGCGCTTCAACCCCACCGTTTACCTGGGCATGCTCAAGTTCCTGGGCTTCGAGCAGGTTTTCAAGAACAGCCTGACCACGCTGCCCATGGGCGGCGGCAAGGGCGGCTCCGACTTCGACCCCAAGGGCAAGTCCAACATGGAGGTCATGCGCTTCTGCCAGTCCTTCATGACCGAGCTCACGCGCCACATCGGTCCTGACACCGACGTTCCGGCAGGCGACCTGGGTGTTGGCGGTCGTGAAGTTGCCTACATGTTCGGTCAGTACAAGCGTCTCGCAAACGAGTGGACTGGCACGATGACGGGCAAGGGCTTGAGCTTCGGCGGCTCGCTCGCCCGCACCGAGGCCACCGGCTACGGCTTGGTGTATTTCGTTAACGAGTACTTGCAGTGGCGTGCTGATTCCTTCGAGGATAAAACCGTTGTCGTGCATGGTTCCGGCAACGTTGCCATCTATGCTATCCAGAAGGTCGAGCAGCTCGGTGGCAAGGTTGTTGCCTGCTCCGACACCAAGGGCTGGGTCTACGACGAGGAAGGCATCAGTGTCGAAGCGCTCGAGGCCATTTACAAAGCGAAGCGTTCCGGCCACGACAAGGGCGTGAGCCTGGCTATGTACACCGACTACCGTCCGAAGGCCCAATATCATGCAGAGGACGGTCGTGGTGTTTGGGGCGTTCCGTGCGACATCGCGCTTCCGTGCGCACGCGAGAACACGCTTCTGATCGAGGATGCCGAGAAGCTCGTCGCCAATGGCTGCAAGATCGTGGGCGAGGGCGCGAACATGCCCACCACGCTCGAAGCGACAACCTACCTGCAGGAGCATGGCGTGGCATTCTTCCCCGGCAAGGCGGCAAACGCCGGTGGTGTTGCCGTGTCCGGCCTTGAGATGTCGCAGAATGCCGAGCATCTGTCCTGGACGTTTGAGGAAGTTGACGCAAAACTGCAGGAAATCATGAAGAACATCTACCATTCCTGCGCCATTGCCGCCAAGGAGTATGGCATGGAGGGCAATTACGTTGCTGGCGCCAACATCGCAGGCTTCAAGAAGGTTGCTGATGCCATGATCGCTCAGGGCGTTTGCTAATCGCTCTGCCATCATAGGTTGATCGAATGCGCCACTGGTGATCCGGTGGCGCATTTGTTTTAACTTTCGGTGCCAACCGTCGTTGTAGGTGTTGTGGCGGTGCGTTAAAATCGTAAAAAGACCTGCTTCGCATATCAAGGGGACGAAGCTCGCCAATCACGAAAGGAATTTCGTCATGAACAAGAAAATCGGCATCATTGCAGCGCTCGTGTGCGCATTCATCTTGTGCTTCGCGCTCGTCGGTTGCGGTGGCGGCGCTGACAAGACCAAGTTCGTCGGTTCGTGGACGCTCGAGTCGGGGAGCGACGAGAACCTCAATGCCGATGCAATTGCGAAGATGAAGTCGCTGGGTTACGAGGTCACCCTCACGCTCAACGAAGACGAGACGGGAACCATCGACTTGTTCGGCGAGAAGATGGACATCCAATGGAAGGCCACTTCGGGCACCGAAGGCGAAGCGACGATGGAGGGAACTGACAAGGCGAAGCTTGCAGTCGATGGTGATAAGTTGGTGATGTCAGACGACTCTTCGTCGATGACGTTTGCCAAGAAAGCGTAAAAGCGGGTAACCGCTCGAGGACAAACGCAGGGGCCGCGATTTCGTCGCGGCCCTTTTTCATTTACCATGAACATGTGCAATCAGACCCCGAAGAAGCGAGGTTTCCATGGCTGAGTTTATCTACCAAATGTACAAGGCGCGCAAGGCGCATGGCGATAAGGTCATTCTCGACGACGTGACCATGGCATTCTATCCAGGCGCCAAGATCGGCGTTGTCGGTCCCAATGGCATGGGCAAGTCGACGCTGCTCAAGATCATGGCGGGCATCGAAGAGGTGTCGAATGGCGAGGCGTCCCTGCCGCCCGGTCATACGGTCGGCATCTTGCGTCAGGAGCCCCCGCTCGAGGAGGATAAAACTGACGTGCTGGCGAAGGTGGCGCGCTTCAACGAGATCGGCATCGAGATGGCCGATCCTGACGCAGACTTCGACGCGCTCATGGACGAGCTGGGCAAGTTGCAGGA
The DNA here is from genome assembly GCA_902779135.1 of uncultured Coriobacteriaceae bacterium. Lineage (GTDB taxonomy): Bacteria > Actinomycetota > Coriobacteriia > Coriobacteriales > Eggerthellaceae > UBA9715. The sequence continues at coordinate 20,904 of CACZAR010000018.1, forward strand.
CGCAATCGATGCTGCGAACGGTTGGGACCTCGATTCGCAGCTTTCCCAGGCGATGGATGCATTGCAATGTCCCGATCCCGATATGCCGGTGAATGTGTTGTCGGGCGGCGAGCGTCGTCGCGTGGCATTGTGCCGATTGCTGCTCGAAGCTCCTGACCTGCTGTTGCTCGATGAGCCGACGAACCATCTCGACGCCGAGTCGGTCTTGTGGCTCGAGCAGTTCCTCTCGAAGTACCCGGGCGCCGTGCTCGCCGTCACGCATGACCGCTACTTCCTCGACAACGTTGCCGAGTGGATCTGCGAGGTCGACCGTGGCACGCTCTTCCCCTACAAGGGCAACTACTCGACGTACCTGGAGACGAAGGCTGCACGCCTCGAGCTTCAGGGCCAGCAGGATGCCAAGCGTGCCAAGAAGATGAAAGCCGAGCTCGAATGGGTGCGTTCCGGTTCGAAAGCACGCCAAGCCAAGGGTAAGGCGCGTCTTGAGCGCTACGAGCAGATGGCGGCAGAAGCGGCGAACCGTCGCGATGTCGACTACACCGAGATTCACATCCCCGTGGGTCCGCGTCTGGGTTCGAAGGTGCTCGTTGCCGACCACCTGCACAAGGCCTTCGGCGATCGCGTGCTCATCGACGATCTCTCGTTCACGTTGCCGCGCAACGGCATCGTGGGCGTGATCGGCCCGAACGGCGTGGGCAAATCGACGCTCTTCAAGATGATCGTCGGTGAGGAACAGCCTACGTCTGGCACACTCGAGTTGGGTGAAACGGCCGTGCTGTCGTACGTCGACCAGGCCCGTGCGGGCATCGACCCCGACAAAAGCGTTTGGGAAGTCGTTTCTGGTGGGCTCGACTTCATGGAAGTTGGCGGCACTGAGGTGCCGAGCCGCGCGTACGTGGCAGCTTATGGGTTCAAGGGTTCAGACCAGCAGAAGAAGGCCGGCTTGCTCTCTGGCGGCGAGCGCAATCGATTGAACCTGGCGCTCACGCTGCGGCAGGGTGGCAACCTGCTGCTGCTCGACGAGCCCACGAACGATCTCGACACCGAGACGCTCGCCAGCCTCGAGGAGGCGCTCAACGAGTTCACGGGTTGCGCGGTCATCACGAGTCACGACCGCTTCTTCCTCGACCGCGTGGCGACGCACATCCTCGCTTGGGAAGGAACTGACGAGAATCC
>CACZAR010000019.1 GCA_902779135.1 uncultured Coriobacteriaceae bacterium
GGTGCGATCTTCTGGATGTGGATCATCGCCCTGCTCGGCATGTCGACAAACTACGCCGAGGCCGTTCTCGCACAGAAGACGAAGGTTATCGACAATGAAGGCCAAACCCATGGTGGTCCGGCCTACTACATCACCACCGCCTTCAAGGGTGGCGGCGGCAAGTTCCTCGCCGTGTTCTTCGCAGTTGCTGCCATCATCGCACTCGGCATCATCGGCCCCATGGTTCAGTCCAACTCCATCGGCGAGACCATGAACCACGCGTTTGGCGTTCCGACCTGGCTGATCGGTCTCGTCATCGCCGTGTTCGCCGGCTTCATCTTCATCGGCAACCTGCACCGCCTCGCATCCGTCACCGAGAAGCTCGTGCCCATCATGGCCGTCCTCTACATCTGCGGTTCGATCGTCGTGCTCGTCATGAACGCTGGCAACGTCCCCGCTGCCTTCGCTCTCATCTTCCAATGTGCCTTCAACCCGGCTGCCGGCCTGGGCGGTGCCTTCTTCGGCATCTGGGCCGCCATCACGCAGGGCGCCAAGCGTGGCCTGTTCTCGAACGAGGCTGGCATGGGTTCGACCCCGCACGCTCACGCACTCGCCGACGTCAAGGACCCGCATGACCAGGGCGTCGTTGCCATGATCGGCGTGTTCATCGACACGGTCATCGTCGTCACCATGACCGCCCTCGTCGTCATCAGCGTGCTCTATGTCGGCGATGGCCCGCTGGCCACCGCATACAGCAACGCTGGCCAGTATGACACCGTTGCAGAGTTCGTCTCCGCAGAAGGCGACGCCATCGTCGAAGGCTACACCGTTGACGCTTCTGGCGACCTCGTGAACGCCGACGGCGAGGCCGTCCTCACGAACGCCGACATGAACGACCCGGCCAAGCTCGCCGGTGCTATCGGCATTTCCAAGACCAACATGGCCCAGATCGCCTTCGGTACATTCATGACCACGGGCGGCGGCGCGATTTTCGTGTGCATCTGCCTGTTGTTCTTCGCGTTCTCCACGATTCTCTCGTGGAACCTGTTTGCCAAGTTGAACCTGCAATACCTGTTCAGGAAACGCAATGACAAGATTCCCGTGCTCGTCTTCGCGCTTGCGGCAGCATTCTTCGTATTCCTGGGCACCGTGCTGCAGAACGACATCGTCTGGGAGCTTCAGGACATGTGCAACCAGCTGATGGTTCTCCCCAACGCCATCGCCCTCATCGCATTGTCTGGCTTCGTTGTAAGGTGCTCGATTGCACGCGGATCCAAGACCGAGGAGCTGCTCGAGGAAGAGCTCTAGTTCCCGTTTCGCGTATCTGATGGAAAGGCCCTCGCAAGAGGGCCTTTCTTGTTTAGTGGCACACCCTTCCCTGGGAGCAGCGTGCCATAAATAATCAGCAGCATAAATAATATTGTGTACAATTGAAATTCAGAGCAAAACCCATGTTCTGTTGGTGTCTGGTTTTCAGCGAGGATCAATGTTCGACCGCAACCTCATGAAGCTCGAGGGTATGCACGCCATCATGGCGGCTCTGGTAATCCTTGCATTGATTCAAGCTGCGACAATCGCCGGCCAAGCGCTCACATTGAGCTCCGTTATCGCCTTATTATGGGAAGGCGCTGCCGTTGAACAGCAAATCCAGGGCATTGCCGCATTCTTCGCCTGTTTCGCAATCATGCAGCTGGCACGTTTTGCCCAGGAGACGATGCTCGACAAATACTCCCTCAATCGAGCCACTGACCTGCATCGCAAGTTAGTCGAGCGTGCATTTGACGCGCGCACGATGCTCGCAGACCACGAAGGCTCGGCCATAGTCGCAACGACGGCAACCGAGGGCATCGACGAAGTGCAAACCTATATCCGCATCATTCCGCCAAAGATCGTCGGGATGGCGGCCATTTCGATTCCCCTGCTCGTTGTGGAATTCGCCACCGACTGGCCAAGTGCCATTATCCTGACCGTCATGTTCCCCGTGATCATCTTCTACATGATTCTGCTCGGTCGGCAAGCGCGTCAACGTGCAGCAGCTCAATACGGAACCTACACCCGGCTGTCAAACCGTTTTCTCGATACGCTCCGCGGTATCGACGTCATCAAAGCGTTCGGGGCCTCTGAACACGAAGGCGAATCCGCATACACATTCAGCGAGAAACTGCGTGCTGCGACCGTGCGCACCATGACTACCGCAACGTTGTCGAGCGCCGTGCTGGACCTGTGCGCAACCTTCGGGGTTGCCGCCGTCGCCATGATGCTCGCGTTCAGGCTCATGGACGGCTCTGTCGCGCTTGCAACCGGTCTTGCGGCTCTCATGATCGCTCCGGAATACTTCACGCCAATCAGGTCTTTTGCCAGCGATTTCCACGCATCGCTCGATGGAAAGAACGCACTCGAAGCCATCCTTTCGATGATTGCCGAGAAGACGGAAACTGAAGAACTGCAGGGGCCTGCACAGCCAGCACCAACGTGGAACGCCAACTCAACCCTTGAGTTCCAAAACGTCTCACATCGCTACGACGAGAGCGAATCGGGCGTGTCGGGGCTTTCTTTCACCCTCAACGGTTTTGAGAAAGTCGGGGTCATCGGTAAGAGCGGTTCGGGCAAGAGCACCCTTGCAAACCTTGTCGCTGGCTTCATCGCTCCTGATTCCGGCACGGTCTTGCTCGACGGCATTCCATGCGATCTCACCGACTCCTCTTGGAAGCATCAGGTGCGCATCATCCCGCAGAACCCCTACATCTTCAGGGGAACGCTTGCTGACAACATAAGCTTTTACACACCCGATGCGACACGTGAGCGAATCGAGTCAGCCGTGCGCGATGTCGGCCTCGACGAACTCGTAGACGAACTGCCCGAGGGCCTGGATACCTTTATCGGCGAAGGAGCGCGCGGCCTCTCAGGTGGACAAGCGCACCGCGTCGCCCTCGCCCGCGTTCTGCTCGATGAGAATGCGCGCGTGCTCGTTTTCGACGAACCGACAGCACATCTGGACATCGAAACCGAACTCGAACTGAAAGAGCGCATGCTGCCACTCATGGAAGGCAAGCTCGTGATGTTTGCCACACACCGGCTCCATTGGGTGAAGGATATGGACCGCGTCATCGAACTAGACGATAGGAGCGAGCGATGAACGCGAAACGTCCTAAATGGTTCAAATCCTTCCTCGTGAAGTACCGGCGCTCGGTCATCTTCGCGCTTGTGCTCGGGTTGGCGGCAAGCGGCTGCGCTGCGCTCCTCATGTTCACATCGGGCTACCTCATCAGCGCCACTGCGATTCCTGGAATTTCGCTCTTCACGATCATGGTTCCTGTTGCATGCGTCCAGCTGTTTGGATTCGGCAGGCCTGCAGCACGCTATCTCGAACGTCTCATCAGCCACGATTGGGTTCTCAAGATCACCTCTGACTTGCGGCGCATGCTCTATTGGGGCATCGAGCGTCGTGCAGGCGACCCCGAGCGCAGACGTGCTGCTGGAGAGTATCTCGGCCTGTTGTCTGACGATGTCGCCCACCTGCAAAACCTTTATCTGCGCGTCGTCTTCCCTACAGCTGTTGCAATTCTTCTCGCCGTTGGGGCATCCATCGTGTTCGGCGTGTTCTCAATCCCCTTTGCATTGCTCATGGTTCTCGTGTTCGCGCTCGTGGTTGCCGTGCTCCCCAATGTTGCATTGCTGGCCACACGCGTGCAAACCGCATACGCCAAGTCCCTTAGAGCACAAGAGTACACGTCTCTGACCGACGACGTTTTGGGTGCTGCGGATTGGGTGCTCGCCAACCGCGGTGCCGATGCAGTTGGCGCCCACATGAAGGCAAGCATCACATTGCGGGAAATCGAGCTCAAGCTGCGCACACGCCAGCGCGTGCTTTCCCTCGTTGGAACCATCGTCTTGGGTTTAGCTGTTTGCGCTGTCGTCGTCTGGTCGAGTGGCCGTTTCGGAAGCACTGGCATGGATATGTCCGCGGGCTTCATAGCAGCTTTCGTGCTCGGATTCTTCCCGCTCATCGAAGCGTTTTCGGTGCTTCCCGCAGCTGTATCGCAAGCCCCTGTGCACGAAGAATCCATCCTGCGGCTCGATGAGTACGTATCTGACAAGCCCCAAACCTCCCCAGCTCCTGAGATATTGGAATCTGGGCATTGCGGTCAAGGCGCACTCGTCTTCGACCATGTCAGCTATACATATCCGGGTGCTAGCAAACCAGCTCTTAACGGCCTCACGCTCACCGTTGATGCAGGAAGCTCCATCGCGCTCCTCGGACGAAGCGGATCTGGCAAGAGCACGTTCGCGGAAATTGCGCTCGGTGCCCTGGCGCCGACAAGCGGCACTGTTGACGTCGGAGGGACAATCGGGTTCCTCGGGCAAACACCTTACCTGTTCAACAGATCGTTGCGCGAGAACCTCACACTCGGAGTGCTGGACGCCTCGGATGACAAGCTCGTCCAAACGCTCGAAAACGTTGGACTCGGCGAAAAGTTCGAATCATTGGAAAACGGGCTCGATACGATCGTCGGCGAGACGGGCGTGGGCTTTTCGGGTGGCGAAGCGCATCGCATCGCCCTTGCACGCGCTCTCGCAGCCGACACCGCAATTGTGCTCGTCGACGAGCCGTTCGCAGCTCTTGACCCCATCACGGAAACCCAGCTGCTCGACACCTTGTTCACAACATGCGAAGGGCGCACACTCGTCGTGATCACGCATCATCTCGCACAGATAGAGCGCTTCGATCGCGTAGTCTTCATCGAAGACGGGCGATTGGACCTCGACGGCTCCCCCGCCGAATTGATGGAAGCGAGCGACCGCTTCCGCAAGCTCGTCGAGTTCGATCGATAAGATGCGCTGGCTTTAGCGCAAAGAAAGCGCGTTCACGACCGCACGGGCTGCAGCTGTTGCGGCTACGATCTTGATGAGATCGACGACAATGAAGGGTGCGACCGTCACTGCAAACGAAGCAAGCGGGCCAACGTTCGCAACCACCATGTACTGAGCCCAACCACACACATACGCTACGAGCGTAAAGATGATGCCAGCAACAACGCAGGTGCCGAAGTTATCGATGCCGCGCGAGCGCATGAGCGCGAGAAAAGCCACCGCGAGCGCAACGCCCACGAGGTAGCCCCACAAAAAGCCACCGGTGAACCCGAGCAGTACGCCGATACCACCGCGCATACCTGAAAACACCGGCACCCCGATGGCGCCGAGCGCAAGATAACCCGCTATAGCTGCGAGCGCTTGCTTGGGCGTGAGCACGATTATGGCGAACGTGACGGCGAACATCTGCAGCGTGAAAGGCACGGGGCCTATAGGAATCGTCACCCACGCCGATACAGCAATGATGGCAATCGACAGCGCAACGAACGCAATCGACCTGGTGCGCGACTCGGTTGCTGCCAGCGGCTTGACCGCTTTGACGGATGTTTGCTCTGCTTGTCCCATAACGACCCCCACGACTACCGCATTGCGTCATCGCTCATGCGTACCATTATCGTCCCACTTCATTATACAGCCAATCGGAAAGCTCGCTTCTGCTGGCGTTCGTTATCGAATCCGCTCAGCCTTTCCGTATGCGACGAACTCGTCGGAGAGAACCCTACCATCGGCGAACATAAAGATCGGCCTGAGCTCCATGAGCGGTTTCACAACGAAATCTCGCTCGAGGATGCGTGGATGCGGGAGCGTGAGCACTTCGTTGTCGACGACGTACATCTGGTAGTCCACGATATCGATGTCGCACGTGCGCGGACCATTTGCGATTGTGCGCACACGACCCAAGCTGTTCTCGATTGCATGGAGGTAATCAAGCAGTTCGCGTGGAGCAACACCGCACCGCATGAGCACGATGGCGTTCACGAACTCCTCCTGATCTTCGTAGTAGGCCGGCTCGCTCGAATAGAAACTCGAGATATCGATGATCTGCGAGTCGGGCAATGAACAGAGCTGGGTAATCGCCTGATTGAGCTGAGCGATCTTGCCCTCTTGTTCTTCGCCGGGATTGCCTACGAGCGCGATGTTGCACCCGAGGCTGAGCACCACGAGCGGACGCAGGTCCTTCAGCGCCTCGACCGTCATCGCGACGTTGTGGGTCCGCACGACAGAAGCGCCGAGTTCGCAAGCGAGCAACGCCTCTGCAGCAGAAGCTGCGTCGCGCTCGGCAGGATCTTCGATATGGTAGGCGTAGCCGATGAAGCTCTTGCGGGAGAACGCCGCCATGAGCGGGTATCCCAAACGGGCGAACTCGTGGTAGTTGCGCACCATCTCGAGCGTCTGGCTCGGCGTCTTGCCGAAACCCGGACCTGGATCGATGCAAATCCGATCATGCGCGATTCCGGCGGCTTCGAGCTCGGCAGCACGATTGCGGAGGTAATCGCGCACTTCAACTACAACGTCATCGTACTGGGGGTCGTTTTGCATGGTCTTGGGTTCGCCCTTCATATGCATGACCACAAGACCCGCATCGCACTCGGTGGCAACTTTGACCATTGCAGGGTCGCGGAAGCCCGAAACGTCGTTGATGATCGAAGCGCCCATCTCGACAGCAGCACGTGCTACCTCAGCATGGCGCGTGTCGATGCTCACGCACACGCCTTCTTCGGAAAGCACGCGAACGACATCGATAACGCGGTCGATTTCTTCGCCGATTGACACCTCGTCGCTGCCCGGACGCGTGGACTCGCCTCCCACATCGATAATGGCAGCACCCTCGTCGAGCATGCGATGCGCGTGTTCGAGCGCCGCATCGAGCGCATTGTGCTGCCCGCCATCCGAAAACGAATCGGGCGTAACATTGAGGATGCCCATCACAATGGGCATCCTCTCATCGAATTCGTACGTGGCGCAATGCCAGGTCATTATCGGCTCTCCTCTTCATTGCCGGGTTGCTCGCCCGATTGGTGAGCGCTAGGCGCCTGCTGCGTGAAGCCAGGATCGAATCGATGCGCTTGCGCGTCTTCCGGCGACTCAACCGGTTGCTGGACAGGCTGCTGCTCCACAGGCGGGACCATCGGTGCCGCATGCTGACCATACGATTGCTGCTGGTAAGGCCGCTGATCGTAAGGTTGCTGCCCGTAAGGTTGTTGGTTGGTGGGCTGCTGCCCGTAAGGCTGCTGCTGGACCTGACCGGGCAAGCCGCCTTGTCCGCCAGACTGGTAGCCTCCGTAGGCCGCCTGCTCCTTTTCACGCCAATTGGGGTCGGCCAAACGCTCGTCGCGGGCTCGTGCCGCAGCCTCTTCGGCCTCCTTGCGAGCGATGATCTCGTCCTCGCGTGCGAGGTACTCGTCCCATTTGTTGTCGAGCAGAGCCTGGCATTCCTCGCCATCGACCGTTTCGCGCTCGAGCAGAACCGATGCCATGAGGTGCATCTGCTCGGGGCGCGAGGAGAGGATCTCGTAGGCGCGGTCGTGGGCTTCGCGCATGATGCGTGCAACCTCGTCGTCGATGCGGCGTGCCGTCTCTTCAGAGTAGTCCTGCGTGTTGCCGTAGTCGCGGCCGAGGAAAACCTCATGGTTCGGCTGACCGAACACCTGATGGCCCAACGGGCTCATGCCGTACTGTGTGACGATCGAGCGGGCAATCTTTGTAGCGCGCTCGAGGTCGTTGCTGGCGCCCGTCGTGATGTCGCCGCAGTAAATCTCCTCGGCGACACGACCGCCCATCAACACGGCCAGCTGGTCGCGCATCTCAGTGAGCGAATTGAGCACCTTGTCCTCGTCCGGAATCGACATCGTGTAGCCCAGCGCGCGACCACGCGAGAAGATCGAAATCTTGTGGACGGGATCGGCATGCTCGAGCAGATGCTCGACGAGCGCATGACCACTCTCGTGGTAGGCGATCGTCTTGCGCGTCTCTTCGGTCATGACGCGGCCCTTGCGCTCGGGACCTGCGATGACACGCTCCATCGACTCGGTGACCTCCTGCATGGTGATCACCTTCTTGCCGCGACGCGCCGTGAGCAACGCGCTCTCGTTCATGAGGTTCATCAAATCGGCGCCCGTGAAACCAGGGGTGAGCGATGCGATATTCTTCAAGTCGACATCGCTGCCGATCGGCTTGTCGGCCGCATGTACCTGCAGGATACGTTCGCGGCCCTTGACGTCGGGCACGTCCACGACGATCTGACGGTCGAAGCGGCCGGGACGCAGCAACGCCGGGTCCAGAATGTCGGAACGGTTCGTAGCGGCGATGAGCACGACGGAATCGTTGGAATCGAAACCATCCATCTCGACGAGCAGCTGGTTGAGGGTCTGCTCACGTTCGTCATGGCCGCCGCCCAAGCCAGCGCCACGCTGACGGCCGACTGCGTCGATCTCGTCGATGAAGATGATCGAGGGTGCGGCTTCCTTGGCCTGTTGGAACAGGTCGCGAACACGCGATGCGCCGACGCCGACGAACATCTCGACGAAGTCGGAACCGGAGATGCTGAAGAACGGCACGCCCGCTTCGCCGGCCACCGCACGCGCGAGCAGCGTCTTGCCAGTGCCCGGAGGGCCGACGAGCAAGCATCCGCGCGGGATCTTCGCGCCAAGGGCTTGGTATTTCGCCGGGTTGGCGAGGAAGTCCTTGATTTCCTTCATCTCCTCGACAGCCTCATCTACGCCGGCGACGTCGTCGAACTTTACGTCAGGACGCTCCTCATGGGCTTTCTTGGCCTTCGTCTTGCCGAAGCCCATCTGCTGGTTGTTGGCCTTCTGCATCTGCGAGAAGAAGATCCAGATGAGAACACCGAACAAAAGGAGCGGGAGGATCGTGCTCAGGATGTCGAGCCATTGCATGGGCAGCGTCACCTCGTAGGTGATCTGGGGATGCTGCGCTACGAGCTGGGCAAGCGACTCCTGGCCGACATAGGTCGATGTGTAACCATGCTCCTCTCCGAGCGTCGTCGCGCTCAGGCTGCGGGTGCTGAGGCCTGTGAGGGAACCATCGGGTCTCGACTCGAGCATGGCAAGTTTCGTGTTCAGGGCGCCGAAAGCTTCGTTGAACGCATCGGCTCCCGTCTCACCTGCGGTGATTGCGGGATAGTACGTACCAGTGACGGTGTAGTTGCGAGCGTCGTACACGACCGACACGACGCGGTCTTGCTCGATGGCTTGCAGGAACTCTGAGGTGATGAGCGTATCGGTCGTCAGCGGCTTGTTGTCCTCGCCGTTTCCGGACGACCCCTGCAATGAAACGAACTGCTGGCCAGCAATCATCGCGATAACAAAGAACACGATGATCCAAATGACCACACTTCTGTTGTCAGGTTGCTTGTTGTTTTGTGGCATGTGGTGTCTTTCTTGTGGTCCGTTGCGTGGTGCTTATTCGTACACTTCGGGCTTGAGGATGCCGATGTAGGGCAAATTGCGATAACGCTCCGCATAATCGAGGCCGTAGCCGACGATGAACTCGTCAGGGCACTCGAACCCGATGTGCGCACAATCGATGTGCGCTTGCTCGCGGGTGCGCTTGCGCAGCAAGGTGACAACCTCGATGGATTTCGGCTTGCGCGATTTCAGGTTCTCGAGGAGGAACTGAAGCGTCAAACCCGAGTCGAGGATGTCCTCAGCGATGATGACATGCTTGCCCTCGATGCTGGACGTGAGATCTTTTTCAATCTTCACGACGCCAGAGCTCTTCGTGCCGCTCCCGTAGGAAGAGAGGGCCATATAGTCCATCTCGAGCGGGATCTCGGTTGCACGAGCCAGATCCGCCATGAAGATGGCAGCTCCGCGGAGTACCGACACGAGCACAACCGGCTCGCCTGCATCTGCAATCGCGGAATATTTGTCAGTCAGAGCGCCACCGATTTCGGCAACGCGAGCCTTAATCTCGCTTTCAGCGTAGAGGATTTCCTTGATGTCCTTATGCACGATACACGCCTTTTCTCGTTTGAACATTAAAGAGAAAGTTTACCATGAGCGGCGAAAACGCAAACGACAATACGGTAACGGGCGTTGAACAGCCACGATATTTACACGCCGCTCAGCGGCGGTAATCGTTCATTCGACGCAGCGCACACGGGCACCTGGTACCCGTGCCCAACCCGCCCGTGTCCCACCCGCAGCCCGCGTGTCAGGGAGCGTTATGCCACTTCGCAGGTTATGGCAGGAAAATCTCAGGGAACTCTTTTCGAAGCCGTTCGACGGGAAACCCGATAACGGTATCGAGAGAGCCCTCGATGTGGTCGACGAAAGCCCCGGCGCCCGATTGGATGCCATAGGATCCCGCCTTGTCAAACGGGTCTCCACTCGCGATGTATTCTGCAATCTGCTCTTCGGTCAAGTCTTTGAAGTAGACGTACGTCGTATCGACGAACGTGCGGTAGAACAAGCCAACATCCTGGCCTTTCGGGGCATGCACCACCCAAACCGAAACCGCAGTGTTCACGTCATGGCCGCACCCCGACAGAGCGCGGAGCATGCGCTCCGCATCAGCGGCGTCAACGGGCTTGCCGAAGATCTCGCCCCTCAACACGACCATGGTGTCCGAGCCGATGACGACCATCGTCCCATCATACTCGTCGTCGACGAGCTCTTCGACTGCCGCTTTCGCTTTTCGCTCGGCAAGCTTCTTCACCGCTTCGAGCGGTTCTTCAAGCAAGTTGTCGTCAAGCGTCTCATCAGCGTCAACTGCATGAACACGAAACCTCAAACCCGCATCCTCGAGCAATTGCCTGCGCCGCGGCGATGCGCTTGCGAGCACTATATCGATTGCTTCATTCATCTTGTTGTCTTTCCACAAACCAAAAAGGACGGTTCTTCTTGGTCATTGTTTCTTCCTGCGCATGCGGAATGATGCCATCGGCTCGATACGTATGCCGTTTCGGTTGGCACTGACTGCAAGATTGCCCTGAATGTTGGCCACATAACCGCCGAGCGGCTTTCCCGATTCAAAGCCCGCAAGCACCGCGTCGACTGATGCGGTTTCGATGCGCGCGTCCGGACCGAGCAGACACTCGAGCACCTTGACGGCGATGCGGCGCTGTAATGGCATGCGCTCGGCGGCAAGCCAAGGTGAGAGCACACAACCCTCCTCCGCCGGCTCGAGCCAAACAACATGTTGCTCCACAAGCTTTTCCGCCATTTCGTCGAGCATGTCGTCCTCGTCGGCGATCAAGTTCATCGTGCGCGTGAGCGTCTCATCGAGGCGCGGATTCCTCTCTTTTGCCAATGGCACGATTTCATGGCGCACGAACGCACGGAAGCGGTCCGTATGCGCATTCGTGGCATCATCGCGCCAAAGCTTTCCATCCTCGTCACGCGCAACATCGACGCCGCTTTCGGCCAAATCGTTGATGTAGTCGCGCAGCTCCTGTCGCCCGCAATCGAGTAGCGGACGCGCTACCTGACCGTTCAGGTACAGCATCGACCTGAAGCCGCCGGGACCGGTCCCCACAATCGAGCGCATGTAGAAGTTCTCGATGCGGTCATCCACCGTATGCGCGACGAAGATGCGCCCTTCCGATACAGGAGCCTGAACGCTCATGCAGAGCTTCGTCAATGCTTCCTGCGCCGCCGAATAGCGCTCCCGCCTTGCAACGGCCTCGATGTTTGCCCGCTCAGACTCCGCGATACCTCCGACATCCACGACCGCGAGCGTGAGCGGTATGTCGAGCCTGCTTGCCAATTGCTCGACGAAACGGGCGTCGGATTCCGCATCGGCACCCCGCAACGTGTGGTTGACATGCAGCATTGCAAGAGGCCCGATTTCCTCCCGTTCGTGCAAGGCGTGCACCAGGTATGCGAGCGCCGTCGAATCGGATCCGCCCGAAACCATGAGGAGCACAGGTTGCAGAGGATTGGCCATCCCCCGCGCCACGATGCACTCGAGGACCTTTTCCTCAAGCGCGCTCATTCTGTCTTCCAAATCTGCCACGCTGCGATTGTTCCTCGCCTTTCGAAAAGCCATCAACTTGTCTGTCTGCTATTGTAATCCTCGAAGCTTGAAGCGGCTATGCATCCAATTCCTGGCTGGCAAGCCACATTGCAAGAGTCCGCTATTGACGTTGCCAAAACACAATGGAGCAAAACATGGTTTCAGAACATATCGTGCATTCCATTCCGCCAACGTTCGACGAGAACAGCCGCGTGCTCGTGCTCGGGTCGATTCCCAGCCCGAAATCGCGCGAAATGCAGTTCAACTATGGACATCCGCAGAATAGGTTCTGGCGCGTTTTGGCAAGAATCGCCAACGAGCCTGTGCCTTCAACCAATGAGCGTAAACGCGACTTCTGCTTGCGCCATCACATTGCGCTTTGGGATGTGCTTGCCGAATGCGATATCGAGGGAGCCTCCGACGCGAGCATCAAGAACGCGAAGCCAAACAACCTGAAAATCATTACCGACGCTGCGAGAATCGAAGCAGTGTTCTGCACGGGCGCCAAAGCGCACGATCTGTATCGTCGGCTCGAATGCGAGCAGACGTGCGGCCTTCCTGCCACAAAGCTTCCTTCCACGAGCCCTGCGAATGCAGCATGCAGCTTGGAGAAGCTCGTGGAGGCGTATGGCGTCATCTTCGAGCACGAGCACGTATGGACACCCCCGACTCTCGACGTCCCACGCGTGGTGGAGCTCGAGCGGCAAATCGACGCCGATGGAACCTCGCTTGCAGAGCTGATGGACCGCGCGGGAACTGCGCTCGCCAAGCGTGTGTCTGACATCATCGATGACATTGTGGCTGGAACATATTCAAACAACACGATCGCATTCCCGCGCCGTGATAACGAAGGCCGGAAACCAACCGTAACGTTCCTCTGCGGCAGCGGCAACAACGGTGGCGATGGCTGGGTGGCAGCTGAAAAGCTCATTGATAACGATATCGAAATCAACATGGTCACCTATCGCACGCCCGACGAGATCCGCGCGCAACCTGCCCATGACGCTGCAGTTCGCGCGATTGAAGCATTGGAGTCGGCAAAAGCATCCGTGCTCGTCAACCCCAACGAAGAGACCCTTGCGAGCGTCCTCGGCAAATCACACGTCATTGTCGACTGTATCTTGGGCACGGGTTTCGATGCACATGAGGTCAAGGAACCCTACCGAAGCTGGATCAGTCTCGCAAACAACACGAAATCGGCTGTAAAGCTCGCTTGCGACGTTCCAAGCGGCGTGAGCGCCCAGCACGGTTCCTCGGCACACGAGCGCTTCATTGCAGATGAGACCATAACCATGATCGCTCCCAAACCGGGGCTTTCCGCCGAAGAATGCGGCACCGTACGCATGGCACCCCTCGCCTATATCGAACCCTATTTCTCGTAAGCGAGCAGGGCCACAGTCTCAACATGGTCGGTGTGTGGAAACATGTCGACCGGTTGCACCGTCTTCAGCGCATAGCCCTTTGCGACGAGATGCTGTACGTCGCGCACTTGCGTTTCAGGGTTGCATGAGATGTAGACAACCCGGTCGGGCCTCAGCTTCACGAGGGCGTCGAGGAACACCTCAGTCGACCCCGCGCGAGGCGGATCCATGAACACGACATCGACCTTGTCGCCCGCCTCCGCACACTCGCACATGAAAGCACCCGCGTCTGCAGCCACGAACGTGGCGTTGTCCACGCCGTTGTGGCGCGCGTTCTCACGCGCGTCGCGGATGGCCGATTCGACCGAGTCAACCCCGATCATGCGCGCTGCCCCCCGCTTCGCAGCCACGAGCCCGATAGTGCCGGTTCCGCAATACGCATCGATAACCGTCTGCGTGCCATCGAGGTTCGCCAAGCGTATGGCCGTGTCGTACAGCACCGTAGTTTGCAAAGCGTTGACCTGGTAAAACGACTGAGATGAAATGCGAAAGCTCAAACCGCAGAGCGTATCGAGAATGAACCCTGGGCCGTAGAGTTTTTTCTCCTGCTGGCCAAGGATGACGTTCGTCTGACGCGTGTTCACGTTTTGCACGACGGTCGTGACAAACGGGCAACGCTTCACGAGCTCACGGCAAAAGGATTTCGAATTGGGAAACGCATCGTCGTTCGTGACAAGTGTGACGAGCACTTCCCCACTTTCGTGCCCAACGCGCACAACTGCGTGCCGCATGAACCCCGTCCCCTTGTCCTCGTCGTAAGGCTCGATGCGATGCTTTTTCATGATTTGCTTGACAGCGCGAACAACCTGTTGCGCCTGCTCGTTCTCGACGAGACATCCGTCGGTTTGGATTATGCGATGCGTGCCTGCAGCGTACATGCCCGTGAGAATCTCACGCCCGCCGTTGGGGCCGCGCTTGCCAGGTGCAAACGGAGATGTAACCTTGTTGCGGTAGTGATTCGGGTCGTCCATGCCGAGAATCGATCGGATTTCGACATCGGCGAAACATCCGAACAGATTCCGAACGAACTCGTCTTTAGCTGCAAGCTGTTCGTTATAGGGCACGTCAATGCGGGAGCATCCACCACATTGCTTCGCTACTCGGCATGTTGGTTTTAACGTTTCCTCAACCATATCGTCCCTTTCTTTCAGAACATGATACCGTTTGAATCGAAAACCAACCAAATAGGGACGGTCCTTTTTGGTTACCGATCAGTCTGGAGGGAGCATGAACTTTTTGATTCGCTGGATAGCTACAGCCGTCGCCGTTGGTGTAGCCGTGTGGTTGCTGCCTGGAATCAGCACGGTCGGCCCGAACGGCACCATGGCCATCGTCGTCGGTGCGCTCGTACTTTCGCTCATCAATATCAGCATCAAGCCAATCGCGCAGGTGATCGGCGCGCCTATTACCGTGCTCACCCTTGGACTCTTCTACATAGTGGTGAACGCGTTGCTGCTCGAGCTTGCTGCATGGGCCTCGACGGCCATTTTCGGCAGTGGCATTTCCGTTGCGAGCTTCGGGTGGGCGTTCGTTGGCTCGATTATCATCAGCATCGTTTCGGCCATCATGAACGGCATCCTTGGAGGAAACGAAGAGCGGCAGTATTCTTAATCAAACGACCGTACAAAACGGTTTGCGAAGGGGCTCTCTCTTGGCGTAGGCATGCGCTAAGAGAGAGCCCCTTTGTTATCCCCTGTGCCATGAGTCATTGGGACTGTCCCAATGACTCATCACCTGAGCAATGCCGCCAGAGCTGGGTCGGTGAAATCGTCGATGACGAACTCGCTGTACCGGCCGAGTTCCTCGTGAGTACCGCATTCATCGGTGCTGAACGAACCAACAACGTGCATGCCCAGCTCTTGGGCAGTACGGCACGCATACCAGCTGTCGTCGAACAGCCACGTGTCCTCCAGTGCGCTTCCGAGCTTTTCGCACACGAACTCGAACGTGCTGGGATTGCGTTTCGTGAGACCTGTTCCATCAGCAGAGAAAATGAGCTCGTCGGGGAAGAACCGCTTGAGGTCCGTGCGCGTAAGGCCCGCCTGCAAAAAAGACTGGGGGCTCGAAGAGAGCACGCACATCGGCGCGCCCTGCTCATGCAACGTGTTGATGAACTCGTAAACGCCGGGATTCGCTTCGACGACGGTGCGGTAAGACTCGAGCATGAACTCGATCACAGCCTTCGCAACCGACTCGGGGTCGTCGAGCACGCCGAACTCCTCATGGAACCAAACACCTGCCTCCTCGAGCGTGAGCTCGTTCAAGTGGTCGCGTTCCTCCTTGGTCAGCGTAATCCCCACCATGTCGAGAAGGCGCTGCTCGGCATCATGCCAGAAGCCAATCGAATCGAGCAGGCACCCGTCCATGTCGAAGATGAAAGCACGCATGATTCTCCTCATCAAAAAGCGGCAGGGAAACATGCTCCCTGCCGCCTTCTCTAATACCTAGCTAAACCTAACCTAATCTTCGACGCGAATGACCGTCGGCTCGCCGATGAGCATATCCTCGGCGGCTGCGAGGTCCTCAAGGGCCTTGCGGATGTTCTTCTCACGCGCTGCATGCGTGACGAAGATGAGATTCACGGCATCGCGCGCACGCGTGCCCTCCTGGATGACAGAGCGCAGGGACACGTCATTCTCAGAGAACACCTTCGCAGCAGCGGCAAGCACGCCAACGCGATCGGGCACGACGAGCCTGAGGTAATAGCAGGTCTCGAGGTTGTCCATCGGCACGATCGGAAGCTTGTCGGTGCACGTGCAGCCGACCAGCGGAGGCACGCCTTGCATGATGCGACGCGAAACCTCAAGCACGTCGCCCATGACAGCACTTGCAGCCGGACCTGCGCCCGCACCGGCGCCGAAGAACATCGTCTCACCCACAGCGTCGCCGGTCACGTAAATCGCATTGTCCACGCCATTCACGTGCGCTAGCTGGTGTGTATCGGGAATCATCGTGGGATGCACGCGCACATCAACGCCCTCATCCGTACGATGCGCGATGGCGAGCAGCTTAACGACATAGCCCATATCATGAGCCGCCTTGAGGTCGATGGGCTGCACGTTGCGGATGCCCTCGGTGCTGACATCGCTCAGCACGACACGCGAGTTGAACGCAATAGAGGCGAGGATGGCGATCTTGGCGGCAGCATCGAAGCCATCGACGTCAGCCGTCGGGTCAGCCTCGGCGAAGCCCTTCGCCTGAGCGTCAGCAAGCACCTCGTCGTACGGAATGCCTTCCTTGTCCATGCGCGTGAGCATGTAGTTCGTCGTGCCGTTGACGATGCCGAGCACAGACGAAATCTCGTTCGAGATGAGCGAATGCTTCATCGGGTCGATAATGGGGATGCCACCACCGACGCTGGCCTCGAAGGCGATCTCGACGCCCGCCTCGTCGGCCAGATCGAAGATTTCCTCACCAGCCGTGGCCATGAGCGCCTTGTTGGCGGTGACCACGTACTTGCCAGCCTTCAACGCGCCCGTGACAATCGCGTGAGCAACGCCCGTGCCGCCGATGAGCTCGATGACCAGATCGATGTCGGGATCATTGATGATCTCGTTGAAATCGTTCGTGAACAGATGCCCCACACCGTGCGCTTCAGCCTCAGCCTTGTCGAGCGAGCAGACGCGAACGAGTTCGATGTCGACGCCGTAGTGGCGTTTGAAGTCATCCTTGTGCTTGTTGTAGATGTCGAGGCAACCGCCACCCACCGTGCCAGTGCCGACCAAGCCGATTTTCACAGTCATGATGTTCCTCCCTTGGAATTCGTGATGGATACACTTTAGCAGAATCGTCAGATATCCCTTGCCATGAGGTCTTCGTATGTTTCGCGTCGTGTGACCACGCGAGCGGCACCGTCGCGAACGAACACGATGGCCGGACGGGGCTGGCCGTTATACGAGCTGCTCATGGTGTAGCAGTACGCACCTGTACCGAAGACGCACACGATATCGCCCAAATCGGGGTGCTGCAGCGATCCGTCGAGCACGACCGCGTCGCCGCTTTCGCAATGCTTGCCGCACAACGTGACGATCTCGACGCGCGGTTCATCGGCCTTGTTGGCGATAACGGCCTCGTAGTCGGCATGGTAGAGCGCGGTGCGGATGTTGTCCGACATGCCACCGTCGATGCCGACGTACTTGCGGATGTTCGGCAGCGTCTTCATGACGCCAACCGTGTAGAGCGTCACGCCCGCATTTGCCACGAGCGAACGGCCTGGTTCGACGAGCAGGCGCGGTTCGGGCACGCTGTACTGAGCGCAGTACTTGCGCACAGCATTGGCCGTGCACTCGGCAAACTCGCGAATTGATGACGGATTTTCGTCAACGGTGTAGGCGATGCCAAGACCGCCGCCCATGTCGAGGTCTTCCACCTCGATGCCGTAACGCTCGCGCACGCGTGCGACGAACTCGACCATGACCTGCACCGCTTCATCGAACGAGTGAAGCGCGAAGATTTGCGAGCCGATATGGCAGTGGAAACCGACCAACTCGACGTTGGGCACATTCAGCACATCGCCCACGCAATTGAAGGCGAAATCCTCGAGCATGGTAAAGCCGAACTTGGAATCCTCGCATCCGGTCTTGATGTACTCGTGCGTGTCGGCTTCAACGCCTGGCGTGATGCGCATGAGCACCTTCTGCGTCTTGCCCATTTCCCCTGCGATGCGAGAAACGCGACCCAGCTCGATTCGGGTGTCGAGCACGATGCGCCCCACCCCAGCTTCGATAGCTTCGCGCAACTCGTGCTCGGTCTTGTTGTTGCCATGGACGAACACGCGCTCCATTGGAAAGCCCACCGCGCGGGCGCAAGCAAGCTCGCCGCCGCCTGACACGTCGAGGAACATGCCCTCCTCGTTCGCAATGCGCAGGACTTCCTTGTTGAGGAACGCCTTCGAAGCGTAAAGCGCTTCGGAGTTCGGATAACACTCATGGAACGCCTCGCGGTACTGCTCCATGCGATCACGCAAGTCGACTTCGTCGAACACATAGAGGGCTGTCCCCTGCTCGTGGGCTAGGTCGACCATGTCGACACCACCGATGAATAGATGACCATCACGCACCTCGGCTGTCTTGGGAAGCACTGCCCCAAGCTGCATGGTGACACGGCCATCCGCCTGCTTGGTCAAATCAGATTTTGGGAGCGACATACGTCTCCTTCCATGAGAACAATTCGCCCAATTACCTACTTGTTCGCATACAATAACAGAGGTTGTATGTCGAAAGGATTTCAAATGGGTAAACCAGAACCGTCCATGGACCAATGGCTCGCCGAAGCCAAAGCTAGCGAAAACGCCGACAAGTGCGGTATGTTCCTCACGCACAACGGCATCGTCCGCTCTACCGCCAAAGCGCAGGTGCGCCAAGGCGAGGAGATGCCCGCCGTCGCGCAGGTCGATTTCTCCTATGACGCCGCCGGTGTCGAAGCCGCTGTCGCCGAAGCTTTGACGTGGGATGGCGTGTACTACGTGAAAGTCTGGCTCAACGAAGGCGTGCTCGAGGTGGGCGAATCGATCATGTACGTGCTCATCGGCGCCGACATCCGTCCGCGCTGCATCGATGCGCTGCAGAACCTCGTCGGCAAGATCAAGAACGAGCTCGTCGTAGAAAAGGAAATTTACGCTTAGAACCACCTGCGATTTCCGAAAGCAAAGCTGCCAGTTGAGCATAAGCTAACTGGCAGCTTTCTCTTTTCAGAATGGTTATCGATACGCTCATGCGCTTCTCCCTTCCAGATAGTCAATCAGTCTTTCCTTTGGAATTTTCAGAAGCCGGCCAACCCGGATCGCAACCAGTTTTCGTTCATGAATCAACTGTCTGACGAGCGCTTCGCCAACTCCGAGAATCTCTGCTACATCTTTTACATTCAGTACTGCCGGATAGGCTTCCAGATATTTATCCATCGTTTTCTCCTCCTTTTCGCATCATTTGTGTTTGTTTTGCAATCTTTTTAGTTGTATAACCATATTATACATTCTTATAATCTTTTGTCAATTATATGCAATCGTTTTAGTTGTTATCATTATCCTTTTGACATGTTGCGAACAATGGTGTAGTATGATTATAATCTTGATTCACTCAGCCATGAACGGAAGGAGCCCGAACAAATGACCATAGGTGAAAACATTCGTCGCATACGAAAACTGCGTAAAATGACTGTAAAAGACCTCGCCGATCGTCTTAACATTTCCGACACATATTTGCGTTACTATGAAAACAATGCTCGAAATCCCAAAAAAGATGGGATTCTTCGTATCGCCGAAGCACTCAATGTAAACCCTGAGGTTCTGCAAGCAACGGAGATCGATCAAGACGCGGCACTACATCGTCTGTTTCACATTTTTTCGGAGTATAATGGCCGGCTTCTGACTGCTGACAGCATCGTAAAGGGTGTTGCCGACAAATCCATTAGCGGCAATGAAGTCTTTGTTGAATTCCAATCTCTCAAACCTCACCTGTCTTCCTGGCTTGTTGCTTATGCAGATTACGCGGCATCCATAGACAATGCCGAACAGTTGCAAAATCCTGTTGAAAAAGCAAATGCCATTCTGGAAGCTCAGAAAAAATTCAACAACTGGATGGACTTCTATCCGGAAACATTGGATTGATCAGGCCATACTGACCAATTCAGTCAGTGCTTGCCACATGCCCGGATAACTTTCACACATCATAGTTCATGGTTTTGCCCTCCTTTCTTGTCATCATCCGTTTTGATCATTAATGTATACGGAAAGGAAAGCGCCAGAAAGACATCCGTCGGCAAAAAAGCACTAGTCCTTCCCAGATCCAAGAAACGGAAAGTCTCACCCAAACCAAACGACTTTTCAATGCGTTTGATTCCTTCTAAATAAGGTATTCAAAAAATGGGCCCTTTTCCTTCCTAATGGAAAGAAACGGAAAAAGCAGGCAAAACCAAACCACTTTTTTTATACTCTCTGTTTTACAGTACTTATCGCTTGCTATTTATGATGGCACGGAGTATAATTTAACCAAACATACGCAAATCATAAATAAATGCGGAGGTTTGG
>CACZAR010000020.1 GCA_902779135.1 uncultured Coriobacteriaceae bacterium
ACACCATGCCGCACGAATTGCCGCGCAATATCTTTAGATGTATAATACCATTGAGTACAAACGATAGCAATAAGGCTGTATATACTGGGAAAATAAAGATGTTGAGTGTTGTAAGAACAAAGGGTTTTAAAACAAGAATGACTCATAATCCCTTGGTTGCAGGTTCGAGTCCTGCTGGGCCCACCATGACAGTTAACGCCCCAACTTGGGGCGTTTTTTCATATCTGCGCTCTATGCAATGGCGTACATGACCTTTGTCTGGCTGGCAATTGTGTTCGCGTCCCAGGTTTGCTCGGATCGGACGGCCGAGAACGGGTCGTTGATCATGACGCTGCCATCGGGGGCAAGGCCGGTTGCCACGAAGTAGTGTCCGCTGTCGGTGAAGTCGCCTGGGCCAACGTTTACGACGACGAGCTGCCCGTTCGCGAGGGCGCTTGTCAACGATGCCTCATCGTTGCCGATGATTGTGCCGGTGAGCCCCAATCCAGCAGCACCATATGTGAACAGCGAGCCATCGGTTCCATCGAACTGGGTGGCGTATCCGTTCTCCATGGCGTACACGCCCATGTCGTAAGGACTCTTGCTCGTGTCGCCCGTGCGTGCTTGATACACCATGGCCATCGCCGTGGGCGCACACCCCGTCAACGCGAACGTGGTCGAGCTGTACTCGGTGTAGCCCCAGCGCTTGTCCCATTGGTACAGGCGCGGCACGCCGTTCGACACCTCATCGGTGTGGTCTTCGTTGTAATCGGGCTCGTCGGCGCAATACTTGGTCGGCCAGTCGCGCACGAACGGGATTGCCTTGGGCTCCTTTGCTGCAAGCCTCAGCATCTTGTAGCGCACGATGGTGCCATCCTCGAGGTACTCGTCGGGATGCGATGCGATCCAATGCGCGTCGTTGTTCGATTCAGCTTGGGTGATCAGCTGGTTGGCGTATTCGGTGTCCAGGATGTTGACGAGGGCAGCCTCGTCTATTTCCGCTTCGTCTATCTCCGGTACCGACAGCCTAATTGCATCGACAGGGTTCTTGGCGTTGCTCACTGCTGAGCTCCTCGATGACGTAGAAGACGTTGAGGTGGAAGATGTCGATGCCGAGGAACCAGATGACGTCGAAGCTGAAGCGGCAGATTCCGATGCGGATGTTGCGGCAGCGCTTTGAGAGGCGCTACTGCCGCTTGATTCGCTATTGCCGGCTGATGAGATGCATCCCCTGATTCCGGAAACGATGAGAACTATGAGCAAGATGAACACGATGCCCGTGGCGATGATTGTTTTCCATCGGAAGCGCTCGACCAGGTTCAGATAGGCGTTCCACAACACCGCGCCAACCCTTGAAACACCCGAGCCGATAACCGAAAGAATGCCTCCCGCTCGCGACGGTGTCGCTTGCGTACGAGCAGGTGACGAAGATCTGCGACTGTTCGTTTCGGGGTCTCGTTGACGCCGTGTAGAGCTCGGTGTTGGCCGATCCAGTAAAGAGCGCGTGCGATCGGAATACGTGTCGCGTGTGCGCCCCGATTGAGAATCACGGGTACGGCTCGAGCGCGTATCGCGCGAGCGAGTGGAGCGCGAGGCGTCGGCTGTGCCATTGCGCCTTCGGCGTTCTTCGAGTCGCTTGCGCGCCTCTTCGCGTCTTATGTCGTCTTCGTATGACATTGCTGCAGATTATGACTGAACTTGGCGGCAAATACGCCAGCTTCGCGAAAACATCAGGCAGTGCGCTCGATTCGCACCACGAAGAACCCCTCGTAAAGCTCGGTGGGGCATACGGTCATCGCCTCGTCGAGCGTGCTCGGCAACGTTGGGATGGCCTCCATGCCGGCAAACTCCGGTGGTTTGAGTTCGAACGTTCCTTGGCGGCGTACCTTCGAGAGGCAATCGCGCACGATGCTCTCGTTCTCCTCTTCGAGGATCGAGCAGGTCGAATACACGAGCGTGCTTCCCGCTTTCATGAGCGTAAGCGCTTTGGACAGGAGCGCACGTTGCGACTTCTTCGATTTCTCGATGAGCTTCGGCGTGAACCGCGCAAGTCCCTTTGGGTTGTCGGTTTTCAACGTGCCCGAACCCGAGCAGGGCGCATCGACCAAGATGCGGTCGAAGCGGAAGAACTCGTCCATCCGGCGCGCGTCCGTGCGCATGACCACGACGTTTCGTGCACCGAGTTTTGCCAGGTTGTGCTCGAGCTTGTCAGCGCGCGGCGCGTGCATTTCGCATGCGGTCAGATGAGCTCGGTTGCCCGTCAGGGCGGCAATCTGGGAGGTCTTTCCACCTGGTGCGGCGCACATGTCGAGAACGTCTTCGTTTGCGTGCGCGTCGAGGATGATTGGCGGCAGCATGGACGAAAGACTTTGCAGATACACCTTGCCCTGCTCGTAGATGGGCAAATCCCAAATTTGCCGTTCGCGGGCAGTTTCGATGACGAATGCATCGTCGTACCAATCGACTCCGCTCCACGCGATTCCTGCGCTGTCGAGCTCGCTTGCCACTTCGTCTTTCGAAGAGGAGAGGGCGTTGGCGCGCAGCGTCACGTTTCGCTGGGCGCAATATCCTTCAAGGATGCGCTCGATGTCTGGTTTTGCGTATTGATCAGCTAGCAAAGACATCAAATACTCTGGCAAGCTCATGATAACGACCTTCCTCAAATGAGTCACTTTTGACTGTCGAAAGTGACTCATTCAGATTACGATAGAATTGCGCAAGGACGGATGAAAACTCTGTAGTTTGAGATGGAGCGAAACATGGCGACCTCGAATCGGAACGTGCTGTTAATCGCGAATCCTGCAGCCCAGCGTGGACACGGCGCCGAAGCGGCGCGAATTGCGCATGACCTGCTGCGCGAATGGGTGGGGGATGAGGCGGTAACGCTTGCTCTGACTGATTTCGCTGGTCACGCTGTGGATCTGGCTGCTGAAGCTTCGTCGGAACGCTACGATGCCGTCATCGCGCTCGGCGGCGACGGCATCGTGCACGAAGTCGTCAACGGGCTCATGCGTTTGCCGTTCGACAAGCGACCGACGTTCGGCTTGGTGCCCGTCGGGTCGGGCAACGACTATGCGCGTACGTTGGGCATGTCGGAAAGCGTGCCCGATGCCATCGTGCAGTTCCTGGATGCACGTGAGCAGTTGGTCGACGTTGGTTGCTGCAATGGCGAGTATTACACGGAAACGCTGTCATTCGGCCTGGATGCCGCAATCGCGCTCGATACGGTTGTGCGGCGCGAGCGCACTGGCCAGCAGGGCACGATTCTCTACATGATGAGCGGCTTGGACATCCTTCTACATCATCTCGAGGAATACGAGTTCAAAGCCGTTCTGGATGGGGAGCGCACCATCGAGGGGCGCATGCTCATGTTCGCTGTGCAAAATGGCGTGACCTATGGCGGAGGCTTCCGCATCTGCCCCGAAGCGCGTGTCGACGATGGCGTGCTCGACATCTGCTATGCAGAGGCGCCCATGAGCATTCCGGTTGCGACATTCAAGTTCCTGAGCGCGAAGAACGCGCATCATGTGGGCTTCAAAGGCATCCATTTCGAGCGCGCTTCTTCGATCGAGCTATCCTTCGACAAGCGACCGCCCTGTCAAATCGATGGCGAACCGCATATCGCAGACTCGTATAGTATCTCGGTGGTTCCCTCTGCATTACATGTGCTCAGCGCTGTGAAGTAGATTTGCTTGCGTCCCAACGGGGCAGGTTAAATGCTTCGGGTGGTTCCTGCTATCTGGAAATGGCACAACGTTCCCTGGGAGCACTGTGCCATTTTGCGTCCTCATAGATTCCCTAGCACGAAATCCTTTGCAAGGCCGAATGACTCGCGTGCCATGTTGTTGGGTAAGTACCAGGGCGTGGCGCCGGCGGCGATTCCACTCACATGTGCGATTCCCTGTTTGCGGGCGATGGCCATGCCGCGGAACAGATGGTAGTCGTTCGTGACGATGGCAACGTGGTCGTTTGCGGGGTCGATGAACGACATGCTGTTTCTGATGTTTTCCGATGTGTTGGTCGATTGATTCTCGCGGATGATCCGATCGGGATCGAGGCCACGCTCGATCAAATAGCCCGCCATTGCATCCGCTTCTGTCATGGGTTCGTTGGGGCCTTGGCCGCCTGATACGATACACGTCGTGTTCTCATTTTCGATCAGATAATCGTATGCGGCATCGAGTCTGCTTTTCAGCGCGACGCTCAACCCCGACGGACGCACCTGAGCGCCGAGCACGATGAGATAATCGAGGTCGGGCTCACCCCGGTCGTTGAACTCTTTTGCGACCATAATCTGCGTGACGATGAGGAAAGCGCAGAACAGCCCGCCGCCCACTTGAATTATGCGGCGTGCCACAACGGGGAAGTTGGACCATGCGCCCGAAGCAAGCGCCCATCCGATGGCGACAAATGCGGCAGCAAGCACATACCAGAACAGGAAAAATTTCGAGCCCGAACCGACGAGCATGACGGTCATGCCGTATAAGGCGCATGCGATTCCGATGATGATGAGCACGATGCTCATGGTGCTGTTCCGCTCTGATCTAGCGTTTTGTTTCATAGTGCAATCATTGTCGCATGTTTTGGGGAGCCGACGCGGAACCGTAATGCTTCTGGCAATGAAGCTCTTGACCTGAAGTGTGGTTTACATGCTTTAATTGGGATAGAAAAGCGGGTAAAACCAGCGAGAACCGGGAAGGCCGTTTCGCTCGGTGCGGTTTATGAGAGAAGGGGAGCGTTGCATGTCATATTTGGGAGAATCCATTCCGAAGCTCGGTTTCGGTCTTATGAGGTTGCCGCGTCTTGAAGACGGCGAGACCATCGATATCGAGCAGGTCAAGCAGATGGTCGATACGTTCCTCGAAGCAGGCGGCACGTATTTCGATACCGCACGCGCATATGGCGAATCGGAAAACGCCATTCGTCAGGCGCTTGTCGAACGCTACCCGCGCGAGTCGTTCCAGTTGGCCACCAAGAACGCCGCATGGATCGGCCCGAAGAGCTACGAGGACGCTCGTAAGGATTTCGACATTTCGATCGAGAACACAGGTGCTGGCTACTTCGATTTCTATCTCATTCACAACACGGGCGGTGCGCGCACTAAGGTATTCGACGATCTCGAGATGTGGGATTTCGTCAAGCAGCTCAAGGCTGATGGCAAGGTGAAGCACATCGGCTTCTCACATCACGATTCGGCTGCTGTACTCGAAGAGGTCATCAAGGCGCATCCCGAGATGGAGTTCGTCCAGTTGCAGGTCAACTGGGCTGACTGGGATAACGCGAACACGCAGTCACGCAAATGCGTCGAGGTGGCGCGCAAGCATGGCCTGCCGGTCATCATCATGGAACCGGTGCGTGGAGGCACGTTGGCCAACCCGCCCGAGGCCGTGGCCGAGATCCTGCATGAAGGGCATCCAGATTGGACGCACGTCGAATGGGCCATTCGCTTTGCGCTCGGCACCGAGGGCCTGATTACTATGCTGTCTGGCATGAGCTCGCTCGAGCAGATGGAGCAGAACATCGCAACGTGGAAGGCATGGGAGCCTTTGAATGCTGACGAGGCGGCGGTACTCGACCGTGCGCGTGCGAAGCTCGACGAGATGCTCGACAACCCATGCACGAATTGCCAGTACTGCATGAAGGCATGCCCCAAGGACATCAAGATCGCGCCGGTCATGGAGGCTCTGAATCGCCGTGGAATGTATGGCGATGCGAACGGGAAGAACTGGTACGGCTTCCAAACTTCCAACGGCGGCAAGGCATCCGAGTGCATCCAATGCTTCTCGTGTGAGGCGGCCTGCCCGCAGCACATCGAGATTGTTGGCAAGCTCGAAAAGGCCGTGGAACTGTTCGAGTAGTTCTCGGAAGCTTATAATGTCGTTATGGTCAGCAATTTAGAAAGCAATGTGTTCAAAACCGCCCTCCTGTTCGAGGGCGGTAGCATGCGTGGCGCCTACACGTGCGCCGTCGCAGCCGAATTGCTCGATCGTGGAGTCTATTTTGACAACGTGTATGGCGTGAGCGCTGGCAGCTCGAACACTGTCAATTACGTCTCGCGCGATATCGACCGCGTCATCTCTTCCTTTACCGATTTCATAAACATGGAGGGTATTGGCGATTGGAAGTCGTTCCTGCGACATGAAGGTCTGTGGAATGCTCATTACATCTACCAGGAAGCGGGGCTTCCTGGTGGGATGTTGCCGTTCGACATCGAGACATTTGTTGCCAACCCTGCCAAAACAACTGTGTTCGCTCTGGAGCGCGACACTGGGCGCGACCTGTACTTCCGCAAAGAAGACATGAGCACTCTCGACGACGTAATGCTGCGCGTTCGTGCGAGCTCGACCGTGCCGATCATCATGCCGCCCCCGAAAGTGAACGGGCGTTATTGCTACGACGGAGGATTCGCTGTGGGAGGCGGCCTTCCGCTCGCACGTATTGCCGCCGACGGCTTCGACCGCGTTTTCATTGTGCGTACGCGTAAACGCGGCTATCGCAAGGAGGGCAGCAACTCCTGGGCGAACGTGTTCTTCTGGCGGCGCCCCGCCATGCGCAAAGCGGTACTGACGCGCAACGCGCGCTACAACGAAGCGTGTGACATGATTGACCAGTGGGAGCGCGAGGGCCGCGCCTATGTGTTCTATTGCGACGAGTTGACGCTTTCGGGGAACGAGCGCGATTACGACGAGCTATGTCGCAATTATGAAAGCGGACGTGCGCAGATAAAGCGCGAGTGGGGAAGGCTCATGGACTTTCTGGAGCGCTCGGAGGTGTAATGAACAGGGGACGGGTTCGGTGTTCATCCACGCAAGCTAAATGCCCTCATCAACCTCGTAACCGATAATGAGGCCGCCTTTGTCAGCGTAGTAGCTGCAGAGCGCCGTGCAAGGATGAATTTGCACATCGGCTTCGGGAATCTGCTTCAAGATGGCGTCTTTCAGGGCGCTTGCGGCTGGAAGGTTCAGGCAATGGTCGATGTGCACCGTGCCGCCAATGCATCCGCGTTTGACCATTTCGTTGACGAGAGTTTTCAGAGTTCGCTTCTCGCCTCGGCAGTTATGGAGCAGTTCGACTGTGCCTTCGTCGCTTGCGTGTCCGATTGCGCGAATGTTCAACACGCCGGCAATACGCGCCACATGCGCGTTCACGCGTCCGTTGTTCGCAAGGTTGTTGAGCGACTCGAGCGCGTACAGGATGCGGATGCTCTTTTGGTACTCGATTGTGCGGGTTAGGATGTCGTCGTATGCGTCGCCGGCAATGATGCCTTCGCGCAACTTTTCGATGATCAACCGCTCGACAGGTCCCGTTGCCTTGCTGTCGAAGATGTGCACTTTCGCGTCAGGATGCGCTTCGATGAACTGCCTGCGTGCCATCTCCGCGGATTCGAAACTAGCCGATAGGCCGCTGCTGATCGTGATGCCGAAGATTTCATCGGCGCCTTCGAACGCCTCGAGCCATTCGTGGACATTAGGGCATGATGTGGTGGAGGGGCCTGTGTGCTCCTGAAGAGCAAGCACCATCTCTTCGCAGTCGGTTCCGATCTCGTCGATGTACTCGCGCCCGCCGAACATAATCTTGAGCGGTACGGTGCGGTAGTCAACTCCTTCGAGCTCTAGCAGGTCTGATGACGAGTCCGATACGATTCTGATGCTCATGGATGTTCCCTCCGCTTGCAATCTCCCCAATTGCATTACTGTCTAAGTATAAAATATGATGAAAGGCACCAACGATAACCATGCAAGCTAAGCTAGGTGGCCATGTCGTTGGTAAAGCGTGGTGGGAATTCGCGTTTCGAAGAGTGGGGATCATGACATGAATGCTCAGAGCTTCGTCGATCAAGTTCGCTCAATAGGTCATACCAATGTGCTTTCGCTTGGCGTTGCGCTTGCTGCGTTGGTCGTTGCTTCAGCAGTTATGGCTGCTATCGGCGTACCGCAGGGGATATCGCTTCTGATAACCGTGTTGCTTGTCGACATTTTCTTCTTCGTGCATGCCTGCATGATCATTGGGCGCTCTGCGGCGATTAAGATGTTCCTCATTGGGATCATCGGCGCTTTCCTTTTCGAGGAATTCGTCGGTTTGCAAAGTGGTTTGTATTACTTCACCGACCTCATGGGCCCCCGAATCGACAAGGCACCGCTTGCTATTGGGCTCAGTTGGATGGCGATGTTCTACATGGGATGGTTCATGGCAAACCTGGTGTGCGACGGCGCCCCTTCGCCGCGTAGAAACTCCATTCCTCGCATCATCGTGAAAGCAGCTGTGGCGGCACTCATCGTTTCCGCCTCCGATTTGGCCGCCGATCCGGTGAGCGTCGAAGGTGGGCTGTGGGTCTGGGTTGACGGCGGGCCGTTCTTCGGCGTGCCCTATTCCAACTATATCGGCTGGTTCTTCGTAGGGACGATCATCTTGAGCATAATCGGCATCGTCAACAGGTCGAACTGCGACGAGAGCATCGACTTTGCACCGTTCGGGCCGAAGCTGTGCTCGATAGCGCCGCTCCTTGCGTTCGGGCTCATGGGAATTACGTTCATCGTTGGCAACTACGCTGGCATCATGGGCGTCGTCGAGTTCTATGCGATGGGCGCCACGTTCCTGATTGCGCTGGTCAAATGGTTTGATTGGCTTATGGACTCGTAGAGCGAGCAGGGGATGGGTAGGCGTTCAGGTGAACAGGATGCGCCTGCGCCAGATTGTGCTCACATAGCAACGTCTTCGACTTTATTTGCCTTCATGAGCAGTGATCCGCCGAAGATGATCAGAATCGCGACGGCGGCAATCGCCGTAATCGTTTCGATTGCAACCACGAGCGCCGGATCCAGCTCTCCACCAAAGGTTGCCAGCAGCTGGATTTCGAGCAGCACGATACCTCCAATCGATGCTGCCAGTGTCACTCGTTGGAATGCATGGCGCACGGGATCCCCCTTGCGGAACAGATAGGTGTTGTAAACGGCGAGCACGGCCAATACGATGGTGAGGATCGTGAGTGCCCATGCGAGACCTGCGGTGAGCAGCATAAGCTCGTGTCCGATGACGTACAAATACATGAACGACGCCATTGCGATACCGACAATTATGAGGCAGACGCCGCATTGCCTCATCACAGTACGTGCTGAGCGACCTTGGGGTCTTCCGAGGCAGAAAGCCATATAGAGGGTAATCAGGCCGAGGGTCAGGAAGTAGAGCGACATCGACTGTGACCATGCGCTGTGGTTGGCAAAGCCGTTAATGCCGTTCATGACGGAGAGCACGAGGTTGACGCCAGCGCCGATGCAATTGAAGAAAGACTCTCTGAACAGGTCATCGCTGCCGAGGCGACGAATTGTGCGTTTGAGCCAGCCCTCATCCTTCTCTTCGTCTTTGACGGCTCCTGTGTCTTGCCTAGCCATACTCGCCCTCTTCTCTTATGAACTTGGAGTTCGAACCGATTGTACGCCAAGGTCGCATGGTGTGTCACAGCTGACACCACGCCAGTTCAACCACCGGAAGTCTTCAGTCGTATTACAGAATCCGTCTGAGGCATGCACCGCGCGCTCGACGGCGTTTTTCGAGCCCAAGAATGCAAACAAGCCAGGCAAAGTTGCCTGGCTCGCGAAGTTTCTGGCTCCCCGGGTAGGATTCGAACCTACAACCCTCCGGTTAACAGCCGGATGCTCTGCCGTTGAGCTACCGAGGAATGCATGCGCTTTTCCAAGTGCGCAAGGAAGTATTATAGCGAAACGACTTTTCAGTGCAAGGGCTGATTAGTGTATTCGGCGTGAAGACTTGCAGACTCTGATGCCGTGCTACTGCAACTCGCGGAAGGAAAACGCATTGCCATCGTATATGCCGACACTATGTGTCCCATCTTTTGGCAGCCCGACGCTTCCAGGGTTGAACAATCGCAAGCTACCTGCATCTTCATTGCGTTTGACGTGGAAATGACCGTACGCGAAAACGGAGCCGGCTGGCAACTGGGGCAAGTTGCCGTGGTCCCATAGATGTCCGTGCGTGCAATAAATCTGCTGGGTTCCGTCAAGTATCCAAGCGTAATCGGCCATGCAGGGGAAGTCGAGCATCATCTGATCGACTTCCGAATCGCAGTTGCCGCGCACTGCGACGATGCGGTCCGCCAATGGGTTGAGCATCTCTGCGACCTCTGCAGGCGCATATTCATCGGGAAGCGGGTTGCGCGGCCCGTGATACAGAACATCGCCCAGCAGCACCAGCTTGTCGGGGGAGAGCTCGTCGACAACGCGGAGCGCTTCGGCGCACCACTTGGCAGAACCGTGGATATCGGAGAGGAAAACGAGTTTCATGAACAGCTCCTCTGTGAGATGGATAGTTGTTTCGAACCGCTTCAGTTTAACTATTGTTTCGCTGTCGGTCGAGGATTGCTCGCATGTGCGGTTGAAGAACCTTTCGCGTTAGCGTCCAGCCATCAAGAACGCTATACTTTCCAGTCATGGATGACAGGGAAAGACAGCGTTTCGATTCGGGTCGTGAGCGACGCGAGCCAACGCAGCGGTCAACATACGATAGGCAATCGCAGCGCTCTTCCGAGCGTCAAACGACACGTGCTCGTCAGTCGGTTGATCGGGAGCAGCGTCAATCGACGCGCGCCTCGCAGGCAAATCGTGGGCAACACTCTTACGAGCGCCAATCAGCACGCTCACGGCAGTCGGCTAGCTGGGATCAACAATCTGACACACGTCATTCGACGTACTCGCAGCAATCGGAGCGTTCCCGCCAAGCGACACGCCAGACACAGCGTCGAGCGACCAATGGGGGGCAGCGCTCTTCCGCACGTCAGGCATCGTATGCTCAGCCTCGAACCCGTCAGGCGGTAGCGTACCAGCAGAAATCTCGGTTCCCGTTGGTGGCAGTCGTGCTGGCGGCGCTCGTCATCGTCTGCGTAATTGCTGGTATCTGGATGGTCACGCATTCCCAGGGGTCTTCAGTCGATCGGCCTGAAAGCCAGACGTCCGGTCTCAGTGTCACCACAGCTTCGAGCACGCAGCAGTCGGCGCAGCAATCGAAGCTCGCTGGTGCCGAGGAAACGGTTGACGAGAATGGTGTTGTCCATGGCACCACGCCGGACGGAATCAGTTACGTCGTATACGGGCGAGGTAAGTCAAGCACCAACCCGGGTATCATCTCGCTTGCAGCGGTTGGTGATGTGTTCGCCACGAACATGAACTTCCCCATTTTGGCGGAGTATGGCGAACGATCGGGCATCGACTACGATTTCGAACCGTACTATCAAGCGGTGGCTGACGAAATCAACAGCTATGATCTGCGCTTCATCAATCAGGAGACGCCGTGTGCTGGCAATGAGAACGGTTACGAGTATTCGGGCTACCCCGTGTTCAACACGCCAGATTCATCGATTCACGCGATTGGAAACGTTGGATTCAACATCTCCAACTTCAATTCGAACCACACGTGGGATATGGGTTCTTTCGGCATCGAGCGGTCGCACGAGCTGTTCGCGCAGCACCCCGAAGTCATGGTTATCGGAAGCTATCTCTCGCAAAGCGATCGCGACACGGTGCACATGATCGAACGCGACGGAGCGACCATTGCGCTGCTCAGCTACTCGTACGGTGACAATTTCAATGGCGAGGATCCCGATAACTTCCCCAACAAGTACTACACGTGCCAGTTCGACAAATCGGTCATGCAAGACGAAATCGAGCGGGCGCAGAAGGTTGCCGATGCAGTGGTGGTCTACATGCATTGGGGTACGGAATACACGACCGAGCCGAACGAGCAGCAGCTCGAGTACGCGCAGTTCCTCGCCGATCTCGATGTTGACGCGGTTATCGGCAGCCATGCACACATCTTGCAACCGATTCGCTATTACACCAGTTCAACTGGCAAGCAAGTGCCTGTCGTATTTGGGCTGTCCGATTTCATCACAGGCTGGACGCTGACGGACACCATCCTGTCAGGTATGTTCACATGCGATTTTGCATGGCATGACGGCAAGCTTGCCGTCGAGAACTGCTCGTTCACGCCGGCTATCGAGTGGTCCGATGGTGGCGACACGTACGTGCGCTTCCTCAAGGACATGACCGATGACGAGATAGCCAACAATACGCGCACCGAGGACGTGTCCGACGACGTGACCTACCTGCACGACTTCATTGACGGGTTGGGTATGGAAGTGCCTGTTAACTGGTAGCGCACCGTTAGAACAAGGAGAGCTGAGGAGGCTCGGCTGCGGGGTTTTCGAACTCTGGGTGCGCGTTAAGGTTGAAAGCGCTTCGGTCGGCAAGGGGCTCGATTTCGGATACAGAGCCTTCAAGCCACCGTTCCACTTCCTCGAAACGTAGAGCTAAGGGCATGCGGTCGTGAATGGGGGAGACCCAGCGGTTGGGCTCGGTCGTGACAATCGAGCAATGTGTACCGTCGGTCAGTGCTGCAAGCAAAAGCGGCGAGTTGTCATCTTGCGTGAACTCGTATGCTCGCTTGATTTGTCTGCCTGTTTTGGGGCTTCGCACGGTCTCGCTTCTGTGTGGCTCGAAAAACGAGACAGCAGGCACAATGCAACGTCCGGACTCCACCATGTCGCGCCACATGCCGCGACCTGCGAGCGCCGACTCGATGCGGGTGTTGAACACGGGGTTCTTTCCCCATTCGACGGGGAATCCCCAATGAAAACCCCCGACGGCAAGCGACCCGTCGGGAGTCCCAAATGCTTCAATTTCACTTCCGGGAAACGCCTGAGCGCGTTCGATGGTGTCATCGAGCGGCTGCAGCCATTCGCCGCGCTCGACAGCGGCGACAACGCGTGCCACCTCTTCGCGCGTGAGCATGACGAACCGACCGCACATGGACGCCTCCGGATTCAGCTTCAGATGATGTTTAGTACACCATCTTCATTGCTTCGCGCACTTCGTCGAGCGTGGCGTTGGCAATCTCGTTCAGACGACGGTTGCCTTCGTGCAGGACGTCCTTCACGTAGTCGAGATCGTTCTCGAACTGCGCGCGACGCTCGCGATGCGGTGCCAAGTAGCCGTTGACGCTCTCGGTGACGATGCGCTTGAGCATACCAGCGCCACCGTCGCCGATCTCTTCTGCAATCTCGACTTCGGAGCGGCCCGAGCACAATGCGGCGGTTGTCAACAGCGCGGACACCTCGGGGCGGTTCTCTTTGTCGAAGTAGATGTTGCGATCGGAGTCGGACTTAGACTTCTTGATGAGCTTGGCCGTTTCCTCGGCCGTTGCGCCCAGCATGATCGAGTTGCCGTAGCTCTTCGACATCTTGCGGCCGTCGAGGCCGGGAATCTCGATTGCGTCGGACAAAATGCCGTCCGGCTCGGGGAACACGCGGCCGTAGCGCTCGTTGAAGCGACGAGCGATTTGGCGGGTCTGTTCGATGTGGGGCAGCTGGTCCTTGCCGACCGGCACGATGTTGCCCTTGCAGAACAGGATGTCGCATGCCTGGTGGACTGGGTAGGTCAGCAGCAAGCCCGTAAGCGCATGGCCCGATGCTTCCTGCTCGGCCTTGACGGTGGGGTTGCGCTGCAACTCTGCTTCGGTGCACAGCGAGAGGAACGGCAACATGAGCTGGTTGAGCGCGGGAATCGCCGAATGCGTGAAGATGGGCGTCTTCTCGGGGTCAATGCCTGCGGCCAAGTAGTCCATCACCATGTTGTAGACGTTGTCCTGGATGTGCTCGGTTGTGTCACGGTCGGTGATGACCTGATAGTCGGCAATGAGCACGTAGCACTGGATGCCGAGGTTCTGATACTCGACGCGATGCTGGATGCTGCCGAAGTAGTGGCCAAGATGTAGGCGGCCCGTCGGGCGATCGCCCGTGAGCATCGTGTATTTTTCAGGATGCAGGGGCAGGTCAGCGCGGATGTCGTCGGAACGCTTCTTCGAAGCGAGGAATGTGTCAGAAAATTCGGCCATGCTTACTCCATTTCGTTATCTAGTGCCTTGAAGGGGTGATTCCCCTTATGATTTCTCATTGCTGCTGCAAAATGCGTAACGTCCAGTATAACGGTTAACAGCTCACTTGCGGCGTTTTTGCGAAGTTCGGTTGCATGGCTTCAACGTGGGCGCTAGAATATGCACGCATACGGACGCTTGGCTCAGCGGGAGAGCATCGCCTTCACACGGCGGGGGTCACTGGTTCAAATCCAGTAGCGTCCACCAGAAACATCAGGTCGCCACCATGGCGGCCTTTCTTATTGTTAGGAGTCGCCTGATTTGAACCAGCATGGCTGCCGAACAGCCTTTGGCTGTTCGGGCCCGAGCGCAGCGATAGCGGCCGCGCGAGGCCGATTTTTGCCCAAACTCAGTTTTCTTAGTTTGTTTGCGTCTGATTTACCACTTATTGACCCCATAGCTGGTCGATTAAGCACGCGCTCAGCGAGATGATTTGCCGAACGCTCAGTAAAGAACGAATAATACGAGGTACCCGTACGCCTTCGCCAATGCTTGAACCCAGGAAAGTTGAGCCATATGACCGACGGTAAGCCGATGGTAGGTAAATACATCGGACCGAGAATGAGCGATTGAATCGTGTGACCGTATTCATGAACGAGCAGTGACTCATCAATGGATTGCTTGGCTTCCAGCGCATTGCCTGACCCGTTCATGAAAACGAAAGGCCCCGACGACAGCGCTTTGTGCGAGTTCCACGTCGTGACGATTGCGCCATGGTAGCGGAAGTGGGGTCGGCCGCGATGCGCTAGCAGTACAGCAAGTCCGACGAGAGTCTGCGGAAAGCCCCAAACGGTTTGGGCGATGACGTAGGCTGAATCACGCATGTCCTATCTTTCTTTTCCAGCCTCATTCGATGGTGGATGTTCGTTTCCGAGAAGGTAATATACAAGGCTATGAACCTTCAGCTTGAACATGTTTCCAAATCGTTTGGCGCACGCCTGCATATCGAAAAGGGGTGCGCTTTCCTCGTTTTGGGGAATGAAAGAGATATGAGCGTTGAATAGCTTGTCGGGATGGGGCTGCTATCCATGCGTACAATAAATAGCACAACGAATTCGGCAAAAAGGATGCGCCAATGAACACCGAAGATTGCATTGTGGAAACGTCCGAAAAAACGCAAGTGGATAATGAGATTGTCGGTCAGGCATCGCGCGACGACTTGATGGCAAACGATCCAGCTCGCGATGACCTGCTGATCTTGGTGGACGGCAGGGACCGCGAAATCGGGACCGCCACGAAATTGCAGGCCCACGTGGAGGGGACGCTTCATCGGGCATTTTCGGTCGTGCTTCTGCGCGATGGGGCGGAAGGCCCAGAGTTGTTGCTGGCCAAGCGCTCGATGGCGAAATATCATTCGGGGGGCTTGTGGGCTAATTCCTGCTGTTCACATCCTCGTGTTGGCGAAGAAACCATCGAGGCAGCCTACCGGCGCGTGCGCGAAGAGCTCGGGTGCGATGCGGTCGATTTACGTGAAATCGCGGCGTTTGCATACCGAGCTGAATTCGACAACGGGCTTTGCGAGCATGAATACGACCATGTTGTGATCGGCTGCTGCACGGGTGATATCGTACCCGACCCCGCTGAAGCGAGCGATGTTCGCTGGATTGACTTCGATACGCTCGCATCCGAGCTGATGAGCGAACCAACTAAGTTCGCGGCATGGGCGCCTATGGTGTTCACCATGACGATGGCGGCTGTAGAAGCGCGGTAAAGCCATGCGCGCTATCAGGTAAAATACGTAGGCTATGATTCTTCAGCTTGAACATGTTTCCAAATCGTTTGGCGGGCGCACGCTGTTCGCCGACGCGACAATACGTCTCGAGGAATACGACCGCCTTGCGCTCGTCGGTCCCAACGGCGCCGGCAAGACCACGCTGCTGCGCATCATCTCGGGCGAAGAAGACGCCGATTCTGGTCGCATCGTGTTAGCAAAGGATGCGCGCATCGGCTACCTCGAACAGGAGGCTATCGAGATGGGGGAGAATCCCATCTTCGAGGAGGTCCTCTCGTCGCAAGTCGAGATTCTCGAGGCCGAGCGACGCCTGAAGAAACTCGAGGCCGAGCTCGGCGCCAATCCGACCGAACAGCAGCTGGCTGCGGCGGGTCGGGCGCGCGACAACTATGAGATTCTGGGTGGTTACACTATTGAGTCGAAGGTTCGCTCGGTGCTGTTCGGCCTTGGGTTCAAGGAGGACGACCTCAATCGCTTGACCAGCGAGTTCTCGGGTGGTTGGCAGATGCGTCTGGCACTGGCAAAGCTGCTTGTACGCAATCCCGAAGTGCTGCTGCTCGACGAGCCTACCAACCATCTCGATCTCGAGAGCGTGCGCTGGCTCGAGAGTTTCCTGCGCGGCTACACCGGCACGGTCATCGTCGTGTCGCACGACCGCGCCTTCATGGACAACATGGTCGACCGTGTTGCCGAGATCGATAACGGCCAGGTCATCCTCTACAAAGGCAATTACACGGCTTACCTGAAGGCGCGCGAGCAGCGCATCGAGCAGCTGCGCGCCGAACAAAAGCAGCAGCTCGAGGAGATTGCGCGTCTTGAAGCGTTCGTCGAGAAGTTCCGCTACAAGGCTACAAAAGCCCGCCAAGCGCAAGATCGCGAAAAGAAACTCGAGCGCCTGCGCCAGAACCTGGTGGCCATCCCCGAAGAGCGCAAGACCGTGCACTTCAACTTCCAACAGCCCGACCTCGTCTATATGACTCAGGAGGAAGAGGACTTTGCTCGCAACTTCGCCCGTTTCATCAACGAGAAGAATGTGGTGGAGATGAACGAGCTGTTTGCCCGCGTGAGTCGTGACATCGGACAGAATGCCAACGCGAAGATTGAGTTCTTCGACATGGCGCTGAAGGTGGTCATGCTTCTGCTGCGTTAACTGCCATAACAAACATTTAGAATAACGAAACAACATCAAAATACAATCAATGGACTACAAGAACTTAAAATATAGCATCAGCAATGGCTGCGACCGTGGACTCTGTCATCAGGCTTGCGGTCGGCAGGATCGCCAGCTGAACACCTACGACTGGTTGGCCGACGTGCCTGGCAATGCTGAGGATACTGACCTCGTGGAGGTTCAGTTCAAGAACACTCGCAAGGGCTACTACCACAATGTGAACAATCTGGAACTGAAAAAGGGCGACATTGTGGCTGTAGAGGCCAATCCAGGTCATGATGTGGGCGTGGTGACGCTGACGGGAAGGCTGGTGAAACTGCAGTTGAAAAAGGCCAACTTGAAGTCGGCCGACGATATCCGTCGCATCTATCGCATTGCCCGCCAAACTGATATCGACCGTTGGCGCGAAGCTAAAAGTCGCGAACACGACACGATGATCGAAAGCCGCCAGATAGCCAAGAACCTTGGCCTGCAGATGAAAATAGGCGACGTGGAATATCAGGGCGACGGCAACAAGGCCATCTTCTACTATATCGCCGATGAGCGTGTCGACTTCCGTCAGCTGATCAAAGACTTGGCCGCGACATTCCATGTGCGCATCGAGATGAAGCAGATTGGCGCACGTCAGGAGGCTGGACGCATTGGTGGAACGGGTCCTTGTGGGCGTGAACTGTGCTGTGCCACGTGGATGAAGAACTTCGTCAGCGTGAGCACCAATGCTGCCCGTTTTCAGGACATCTCACTGAACCCGCAGAAGCTGGCTGGCATGTGTGCCAAACTGAAATGCTGCCTGAACTACGAGGTGGACGACTATATCGAGGCCAACCGCCGTTTGCCGTCACGCGACATTGTGCTTCAAACCGCTGACTGCGACTATTTCTTCTTCAAGAGCGACGCATTGGCACAACTTGTTTCCTATACAACAGAAAAGGGCAATCCCGCCAATCTGGAGACCATCAGCGTGAAGCGGGCATGGGAAATCATCGAGAAGAACAAAGCCGGCGAGAAACCCTTGTCGCTTGCCGACGACCATGCGCAGAAGAAGCAGGGTGGTCATGTCGACTTGCTGGCCGGTGAGAGCATCACACGCTTCGATCGGGCTAAGAAGAAGAAAAAGAAGAAGAGCGGGAAAGCGGGAGAGGCTCGCCAGGGAAAACCTGCGGGCATTGACGCGCAGAGGCCTCCCAAGAGTTCTGCACCCCAGAAACCCCAGGCTTCCCAAGCTTCAGCCAAACCCCAAAAGGCGCAGAAACCCCAATCCAACAATACCCCCAAAGCGTAATGACTCATTGGCGACGCATATTTGGATGGATAGCGGCAATGGTGCTGACCATGGCCGTTGTCACATCATGCGACCAACGAACGGTCTATCATCACTTCGAGAGCACGTCGCAAACGGGTTGGGAGAAGATCGACACGCTGCTGTTTGTGGTGCCGCCGTTGGCAGAGCCCGGCCGCTATTCCCAGCAGATAGACGTCCGCATCAACGAGTTTTATCCTTTCACCAGCCTGAGCTTGGTGGTCTCGCAGCAGGTGTTTCCTGGCGACCGCAGGAAGAAACAGATACTCCGATGCCGTTTTACAGAGCAGAACCAGTATTTCCAGCGGCGCGGCATCAGCAATTACACGTACTCTTTCTCTCTTCCCGACATCGACCTTCGTCGTGGCGACAGTCTTCGAGTGTCTGTGCGCCACGACATGAAGCGTGAAATCTTGCCGGGCATCACCGATTTGGGATTGAAGATGATACGTCTGAACTGATTAACCAAAAACTTGCTATATGATATTCAACAAAGAAATCTCAGAATCGCTGACACTGAAAATTGCAGAGAGTGTCAGAGTAAAGAAAGAGCGAGGAGAAGAAGTTTTCTCGTTAGGAATTGGTGAGCCTGACTTTGACGCACCGCAGGAACTGAAAGACGCTGTGGTGAAGGCTCTCGACATTCCCACGAATATTCGTTATTCGGCAGCAATGGGATTGCCTTCGCTCAGGGAGAAGATTGCAGAAGACCTGAACACACGCAACCACATACCTTGTAAGGCAGAGAACATCGTCATCACACCAGGTACCAAACAGGCCATTATCTTATCGCTGATGGCATTGCTGGAGCCGGGTGATGAGGTGGTGGTCATCATGCCCGCCTGGGTCAGCTACATCCCGCAGTCGTTCATCGCAGAAACACAGGTGGTTGTAAAGAATGTGAACATGCGGAAGGACGACTATTCGTGG
>CACZAR010000021.1 GCA_902779135.1 uncultured Coriobacteriaceae bacterium
TGGG
This sequence comes from uncultured Coriobacteriaceae bacterium, assembly GCA_902779135.1. GTDB lineage: Bacteria > Actinomycetota > Coriobacteriia > Coriobacteriales > Eggerthellaceae > UBA9715. The sequence goes on from CACZAR010000021.1 coordinate 5, forward strand.
CGAAGCGGGCGTGTTCTCGGTTTGCGGCGTGACCTATGAGCTCGAAAACGAAATCGGGCCTGCTCCTGCGGGCGTCGAGCTCGTGTTGTTGCCGTTTGATGATGTCATCGTCTACGACGGCTTCCTGCAGGCGTACGACCTTGGAGGGAATCAGCCCGACCGCGAGCTGCGTCGTATCCAGGATGAGTTTGAGCGTCGATGCGCTGATGGCATTGCCACGACATCGCGTGAATTCATCGAGCGGGCACAGGCGTTTCTCGAAGCACAACGTGAACTCGAATTCGAGAGCTTGCTCGCCGGACCCGTCGAAAGCGCTTCGTCTGAGGCAGGTGAGGCACTGCCAAAGGGCTTCCATCGCGGAGTGCTTGCCGGGTTGAGCGGGCTTGAACGCGATTTGGCGATTGACGAATACCGCGCCAAACACCCCGAAGCGTTTGTAAGACCCGGTCAGGCAGACGTTGACGGGATGAATTTCGATGACGCACTACCGAACGAACTCGTGTCGTATGCCGACGAGATGCCTCAAGGCCTTCCGCCTGAATACCGCACGGCGCTCACCTGCATCGATGCGGCGACTATGCAGTATGGCATTGCATCGGTCGCGGATGTGTTCGCCCAGTACCGCGCCCTTTGTGCCGAGCCTCTTTCCTATGAGGCGTTTCAAACGCTGGTAGCTTCCGAGACTTGGCGTACGGGTGCTGGCTTGTTCGATGTGTGGACGTATTCGGGTGTCGATTACATCACCCACTACTCGCTGAGCCCCGATTACGTAGCCCAGGAATTCATGCAGAGCAAGGCTGGGTCGTCTGGCTTGTTCGTCAACCGCGAAACAGGCGAGATTGGCGGTTCGCCTCTCGGTGGCCTGTCGGGCAGTGGCGGGGGCGATCTCGTGATTGAACTCGGTCGTCTCGAGCAGTACAAGCGCGACCTGGTCGAGATGCGCAAGCGCGAGCTTCCCATGAAGCCGCTCTCGCGCCGCGTGCTCGAGCAAGACATCGTGAGCGGGTTGCTGTCGGATCCGAGTGCACTGGCGTTGCGCGATTTCCTCGACGAACGCGTGCCCGACGGCGAGGACGACTACACGTTTGCTGACCATGTGGTCGAAGACGTCATCCGTTCGTCTCTTGAGCTGGGAAGTCTTGAAGAGGTCTTCGCGTTTGCGGTAGATTTTGGCCTCGAGCATTGCTGTGCCGACGAGAAGCGCTTAGCCCAGTTGCTGACCAATGTCTACAACGCGGTGCCCTCGTGGGAGAACAACGGTTGGTCGCCTCAGGAGCTCTACGAGCAGATGACCGGCCGCAAGATGTTCTACAACGCTGATGGCACCATCATGCGCATTGGCGCTGACGAGCCTTGCCCGTGTGGCAGCGGCAAGAAGTACCGCGATTGCTGCGGGCAGTCATAAGCTGCGTCGGGGGGTTGCCAAAGGCGCATAAAACAACCAGGTTGAATTATGCATTGATAAAGCTGGTGTGAGTGCAAAAAGTCATGAATGCATAATTCAACCTGGTTGTTTTATGCGCCCATCTGAACGCCGAACCCGTCCCCTGTTCATTTCCGCCCCCCGCTCATGTGTGCTATACAATGAGACACCGTACTTGGTACGGTGTCTCATTTGGGAGGGTTGATATGGCCAAGGACCGTATTCGCATATTGTTCGTCTGCCACGGCAACATCTGCCGTTCCACAATGGCCCAATGCGTCATGCAGCATATGGTCGATTCCCGTGGGATAGGCGGTCGGTTCACCATCGACTCGGTTGCCACGACAAACGAAGAGATCGGCATGCCCATCTACCCGCCTGCTCGCGAGAAGCTCAAGGCTGAAGGCGTGCCCATCGTACCGCACCGTGCACGTCGCATCCAGGCGGGTGAACAGGCAGGATGGGACTACATCATCTGCATGGACGAGGAAAACATCCGCCATCTGCGTCGTATCCTCGGACCCGAGAACATGGGCAAGGTGCGCAAGCTACTGTCGTACGTCGGCGAGTCGGGCGATGTGGCCGACCCGTGGTACACCGGCAATTTCGACGCAACATACAACGATGTGGTCCGCGGCTGCGAAGCGTTGCTGGCAAGCGTGTGCTAGAAAAGGCGGATCTTTCCTAGCACACACAACGAACGATACGGATGGTCGCTAGCGCCTGCCGAAGATACCGTGTTTCTTGCCGCCACGTTTTGCGACATCTTTCTCGATCGAGGTCTTCCAACTGCCGGTTACGCTTGCCATGTCCGGTGCGCAACGCATCTCATACGTCGCGTCTGCGATGGCCTCGTAAGCCACTTGGTTTCCAATGTCGTCTGCCAAGTAGGTGACGGAACGGTCGGCAGCAATGCCAATTTTCTCGGCTTCGCCGATAGCGTCGATGTTCGCGCCGAGGAACAGGAACTCCCAGCCATCTTCTTTCTTCTGCTCGATCATCTTCTTGACCCGGTCGTAGGAGTATTCGCGGCTCGCGTTTTCGTAGCCATCGGTGATGATGACGAAAATCGTCTTTTCGGGCCGGTATTCCTCGGGCAGATAGCCATGCACGCGCCCGATGTGCTTGATCGACCCTCCGACGGCATCGAGCAGCGCCGTGCAGCCGCGCACCCAGTAGTCCTTCGACGTCAGGTTTTTCACGTTGCCGATGGCGATACGGTCGTGCAGCACCTCGGTGAAATTGTCGAACAGCACCGTCGATACGACGGCATCACCTTTGGTTTCGCGGTGCTTTTGCAGCGTTGCATTGAAGCCGCCGATCGTGTCGGACTCTAGTCCGCCCATGGAACCGCTGCGGTCAAGGATGAATACGAGCTCGGTCAAATCTTTCTTCATGATAGGTCCTTTCTCTTCGCGGGGCGGTTGCCCCCCTCTTGCGATTAGGACTCTACGCTGCATGCGCATTTGATTGGTCAACTGCGAGTTGACATCTCCTAACCAAGTTAGGGCTATCTTTTCTTGGTAAGCCGTCGTAGTTCATAATGGAAATAGCTGGACGTGAGGAGCGAAGCATGCCGTTTTCGATAGAGCGCAACGATCTTGCCCACATGGACGTCGATGCCGTAGTGGTGGCGGCAAATGAAGAGCTGCAAATCACGGGTGGAGTTGGGGCCGACGTGGCCAACGCAGCTGGGTTTGCCCTCGTGCAACGTGCGTGTGATGAAATCGGATTCTGCCCGACGGGCTCTGCCGTTGCGACGCCCGGGTTCGATTTGCATGCCACGACAATCGTTCATGCTGTCGGGCCGATTTGGCAGGGTGGCGATGAGGGCGAAAGCGAGGTTTTGCGTGCAACGTATGCAAGCGCACTGCGTTGCTGCAAAGATGCGAATGCCCAATCGTTGGCGATGCCTCTCATCTCGGCGGGAACATACGGCTTCCCTTCGGAGGTCTCGTTCAGAATCGCCATGGAAGAGATCCGGACGTTTCTCGAGGAAAACGACATCGATATCCGCCTGGTGTTGTTCAACCGCTCAGCAGTAAAGGCGGCGGTTTCATCGTACGGTGAAATTGCCGAATACATCGACGATCACTACGTCGACGAACGGGCAACCGAACGCTATGAGCGCTATCTCGAAGTGGAGGCGGCTGGCGGTGGTTTCCGTGACGGCTACATGCAGCAACGTCCTTACGAGGAGTTCGACCTTTGGGGAACTGAAACTTCTCAAAGCGAGTTCGACTACGAGCCGTTGGCCATGCCCGATTCGGCAAGCGTGCCGATGCCGACGCCTGACTCGCCAGATGCTCCTGCGGCAAGGTCGTACGGTGCACCAAGCGCGCCCGCACGAATGCCACTTGAAACGGGGACTGCTCATCGTCGTCCCGCAAAACCTTCAGGCCCTCTGTCGCGGATAGGCGAGTTCATCGATGAACTTCGCGAGCGCAAACGCGAAGAGAAATCATCCGATGATGCGTCAGCGACAATGCAGATGGCGCCAATCGAGGCATTCGAGAAGCAAGAAACGTCCATCGGCTCGGCGTCCAGTTTGGGAGATTGGCTCGATGCGCTCGATGCGCCCTTTTCGACTACGCTGCTCGCGCTTATCGATGCGCGCGATATGACCGACGCAGAGGTTTACAAACGCGCGAACATGAGTCGCCAGCTGTTCAGCAAGATTCGCAGCGATGCAAACTATCGTCCGACGAAGAGGACTGTGCTCGCGCTCGCCATTGCCCTGGAACTCGACCTCGACGAGACGGCTGATCTGTTGCGACGTGCCGGCTTCGCTCTATCGAACAGCAGCAAGGCCGACGTCATCGTCGAGTATTTCATCGCCCATGGCAATCACGACATCTTCGAGATAAACAAGGCGCTGTACGCGTTCGATCAGCAAACGATTTAAATCTGGTTGACCCACTATAAGGCAAAGGGCAATATCAGGTTCGTTTTCTCTGGCTCGCTACTAACCCCGACGTTTTATAATCGCTTTAGCATGCGAAAGGGGCTGTCATGGGCAAAGACGTCTTCATCAGCTACAAGTCGGAAGAGTTCGATTCTGCGAATATGGTTCGCGGTGTGCTCGAGCGAAATGGCATCACTTGCTGGATGGCGCCAGCCGACATTCCTTCGGGTTCCAATTACGCTGTCGAGGTGCCCAATGCAATCAGGGCGGCGAAAGTCGTCGTGTTCATCCTCTCCGAACAGTCGCAGAAATCAGAGTGGACCCAAAAAGAACTCGACATCGCCCTCAACGCCAAGAAACCCATCATGCCGTTTGCGCTCGAGGAATGCGACCTCATCTCGCCGTTCGATTTCTACTTGGGCAACGTGCAGCGCAACGATGTGTTCCAAGACGTATCGTCTGGTCTCGAAAAGCTCGTTCGCGACATCAAGGCGCTCACCGGCTCTGATGCGCAATCCGTCGACATCCCCGAAGATACGCTGCAAGCACTGCGAGCGGGGTTTACCAAGCAGAAAACCAAAAAGCTCCTTCCCCTCATCATCGCGTGCGCAGCTGTGGTGGTTGCGGCCATCGCAGCGTTCATGCTGTTTTCGGGCGGTGGCAACAATGCTTCGACCAGCACGACGGTCAGTGCGAGTGCCACATCTGCCCAGCGCGTGGCTGCTGAAGTGTACGCATCGCAAATCGGCTCTTACATGGATGCGGGCACTGTCAATTCGTACGAGAACATCTCGGCGTCCAGCAGCGATACCCTCAAGGTGAACAAAGCCTTCTCGATTCTCAGCTTCGTGCGCAACCAGGGCGATGCCGCTGCCCAAGTTGAGTCGGTGTCCATGGAAATCTCAAGCCTCGAGCCCATTGAGGACGTCATCATACAAGCTGACGCGACGGTGGCAAACGGGGACATGCTTCTCGTGTACGCCGTCAACAACGGCTGGGGTACATCGAAGGATACTGAAATCGAAGTTTTCGCGACGAGCTCAAACTCAGCCAAACGCATCGAGCTGAGCGACTTTGCAACAAACGTCGAGCTTGATGAAGCGCGCGATTTCGAGCCGGGAGACGTTGCGCGACCTGTGAAAGCAATCGTCGATATCGACAAGTTCAAGGCTGTGGCCCATCAGAAAAAATCGGAATACGATCTCGATTTGCACGTCGTCAACAAGGAGACGGGCGACGAGATCAGGTCGTTTAGCCTGCAGTGGAACGAGCGCGAAGGCCTGCATGTCTTCTACGGCGGCGTTGGAGATGCGGGTTACAGTGTCACACTGTTTGCCGTGCTCGATGTTGACGCCAACCCGACGAGCATCCGCTTCAGCGGCGAGCAAGCCAATCCGCGTGTTGAAGACACGTTCCGCATCGAAACGGTCGTTGCACCCACCAAATCGTGCAACGTCGTATGCAAGGACGTTTATTCAGTGAACGGAGAGCTGCAGGAAACCCCCGAATACTCTGTGATGGTCACCGTGCCCGTCTTCTTCGATGGCGCATTCGGCAATCAATACAATCTGACGGCGGACCTTGCGGCCGACCCCGATATGGGCGATCTGCAAATGCAGCGTGTGGCCGACAAGTATCGCTACGACCCCCAGAGCATTTTCGACAACAGGCAGAACAAAGACTCTGGTTCCAGTACTGCAAATGCAGGAGGCTCTACAAGCACCTCCACGTCTGCAGACACAGCGGCCACTGCTAAGGCTGCTTCTTCGGAAACCAAAGCAGCAAGCACCTCTGAGCCGAAGATGAGCGCCGAGGAATATGCGGAAAAGTATCCGGGAGTAAAGGCATCGACCCCTGAAGGGTTTTCGATGAGAATGGAGCCGTTCTGGGGCGTATGGGCAACGGCGTCAAAAGACATGGATGAAGCACGCAGTTTCGTTGAATCAGCACGCTCAGAAGCTTTCGAGGCGCAAGCGTTCATCTCTTCCGACTGGGAGAACCTGAATCCCGAGACGTGGTACGTGGTCTCGCTCGGTTGCTCTGACACGGAAGAAGAAGCAAATGCAATTTTGACACGTGCACGCAAATGGGGTTACGAAGACGCCTATGTGAAATACTCGGGCAAACGCCTTTAAAGCCATGCTCATGACGCTCATGGAGGTTTAGATGTCCCAGAGTCACCAGATCATCATCGTTACTGGCTGGCTGCTCTCGATTGTCGCGCTCGTGGTGACCATCGCCGTGGTCATGCGAATAATCAAAAAGCGCGAGAAGACCGAGTCAACGGTGCCGGTGTGGATCGTGTACGCGATAGACATCTTCGTCACGGCATTCATTCTCGTCCTCAGCCAGAACATCGTCGATCTGGGTGGTACTCCGGATGCACCCAATATACTGGATTCGCTGCTGAGCAGCCTTCAGATGTTCGTGCTCGGTCGCGGAATCGATTTGAACATCGAAATGCTCGAGTGGATGGGCCCGCTGCTTCTGGTTTACGCGGTCTACAACGCGGCTTTGTTCCTTGCGGTTCCTGCGGCGACAGCCGGCACCGTCATATCCCTGATTGGGCAGATGCTCAGCGTGCCGCGCATGCTCAGCCTTGCCCGAAAGCGTGGCGTGCATGTGTTCTCCGAGCTCAACGAGAAATCATTGACGCTCGCGAAAAGCGTCTACGAAGACGAGGGCGCCGCAGAACATCTTGTCGTGTTTGCAAATGTCAGGGACGACGATGTTGCGCTGGCATCGGATGCGAAAAGCGCAGGCATGGTGTGTCTGGCCCAGTCGGTTTCATTCATTGCGAGCAGGATAGGCAGCAGGTCGTTCAAACGCACGTATGTGTTTTCATCCGATGACGAGGTCTCCAATTTGGGGAATGGCATCACGCTTGCGCGCCAGCTGGTCGAGCAGCACGTGGTAGGCGATCCAACGCCTTACGTGTTCATGTTCTCGAGCTCGCCGGTGGCCGGCGCCGTCGTCGATGCGGTGTCGAGTGAGGTGAACGCATCGCTTGGCGAGAATGCAGATGCGTCCGATATCAAGGTGCGCTTGAAGCGCGTCGACTGGATTCGCAACACGGTCGATATGCTGCTCGATACCTATCCGCTGTTTGCGACAGGACTCGAAGAGGGTTGCATGGACGGCCTGGAATTCGAGCCGAAGCTCACGTTCGATTACGAGCCTTCGAAGCGCCACATATTGATCGTCGGCGAGAGCATGTTTGCGGTCGAGTACTTGAAGGGCGTGCTTTGGGCGGGGCAGTTCGGCGACGAAATCGAAGTGCAAATCGACGTTGTCACGCCTGGTGTCGAAACGCTGAAGAGGCGCTTCGCTTTCGAAAGCCCCGAATTCTTCGCGACGGATGGGCGGCCATACCAAGATCGATACAACCTGCGGTTCTATTCCTTCGACCCGCAAGGCGACGACTACCTGAACTATTTACTCGAGAGCGGAAGCGAATTCGGCGAGATCGACCAGGTGCTCGTGGCAATCGATGACGACCTCGTCTGCGCCAAGGTGGCGCGCCGCACGCGTGAGATTCTCGAGCAACGCAGGCTCGGCCGTCCTGGCATGAAGCCAGCGTTCATCGCTGCGCTCATCGAGGATTCCGAGCTCGCACAAGCGGTTCGACTCATGAAAGCGCGAAAGCGCCTGTACGCAATCGAACCGGTGGGCAACGTCGAGTCGGCTTATACCGTCGAGAACGTGTTCAATACGCCGCTTTCGCGGCAGGCGCGCAACGTGAACCGTATCTACAGCGAGCACGATATCAATGCCGCGGACAATTTCGAAGCAGCCATTCTCAAAGCCGACTTGGGTTTCATGGGATCGGAATACAGCCAACGTTCATCGCTCGCTTCGGCGTTGCATCGAAAGTACTCGCTGTTCCTCGTATGCCGCAAGACCGCATCGGCGGCAGGGGCAGCCGTCGATTGGACGACTCCGCTCGTGTCCATCAACCAGGTGGTCAAAGACGAGTACGAGGCGTATTTCAAGGAGCATGATGCAGCGTGGCTGTCTGCGGTTGAGCACGATCGCTGGAGCGCTTATGTGAGCACCGAGGGCCACGAGCATGCAGACTTGGATCAGGTGAAACAAATCTGGGCACTCGAAGAGAAGCATAATTACGAACTGGCCCACCTGCATCCCTGCTTGATCGATTTCGACGATTTGCCTTCGCTCGACAACGAGGTCGAAGCAGTAAAAGGCGCATCGCCGCAGTTCCAGAAGATCGACGACAACGTGATCCGCGCCATCGGCGTTATCGCCGCCGACAAGAACACGTTCGAAGCTGAGTGGAAGCGTTTCTTCGGCTCGAAAGGCTAATTCAACGGTTAATCCGCTCGTTGTTGATTAACCGTTGCTTGCGATGGTTAGTGCGTTCGCGTAGTATCGATGCTGCTCAAAGGGGCGCAAAGTCCCGATAATCCATCAATTCGAAATCAACGACATGAGGCTTGCCTTCGTGCGCCCTTAATTCGGGCGCGCGTCGTGGTCTCATGCGTTCCTTGACAGCCGAATAGCGAAGCAGGTTTGAAGTTCTCCAAAGAGATGGAGGTTCTTATGAACAACAAGGTGAATGATGGATGGACGCGCGGATTAGGCAACCTCAGCTTGGGCATCACGGTAGGGATGTGCGCAGATGACCTGAGTAGCGTGTTCCAGTTCAATGAGGACCGGTTTCGGCACATGCTTGTCATCGGGCGCACCGGCAGCGGCAAATCGAATCACATCCTGCAAATGGAGCGCGAGGACATCCTCAGCGGAGCAGGCGTGGCCATCATCGCTGCGCATGAGGAAGATGCAATCTACCCGCTGACGTTTGTCCCTGAGGAGCGCATGGACGACGTGGTGCTTATCGACGCTTCGAACAAGCACTATCTGCCGCGCATGAACCCGCTCGACGTCGATAGAAGCGACAAAGCTGCTGTAGACAAGGCAATCGATGATGTGGTCGAGCTGCTGAAAACGGGGGAGTACTATCAGTGGTCAGGCCCGCGTATGTACGATTTCGTACGCAATGGCCTGAAGCTCATCCTGCATTCGAAATTTCCCGACGACCCGAGCTTGCTGCTGCTCTCGAAGCTCTACGCCGATCCCGATTACGTCAGAAACTGTCTCATGAGCGTGGATGACGAACGCCTGAACAGACAATGGCGCATCGAAGCCTCAGCGCACCGCTCGGGCGATCACGATGATTCGATCCAATGGTTCCTCTCGAAAATCGATCGTATCGCCGAAAACGAAACGTTGAGGCATGTGTTTGGACCGGGAAAATCGACCATCGACATCCAGCAGATCGTCAACGAGGGGAAGATTCTCGTTGCAGCGATTCCCGAGGCGCGCATTGGGCGCGATGTGGCTCAACTGCTGTCGTCATGGCTGGTGGCGCGCTTGCACGATGCAATCTTGAACCGCGGTTGCTCGGCTAGCGAGACTCGTGTGGGGAGGCGGGATCGTTTCGAATCGAGCGATCTCGGCATCTTCGGCGAGACGGCCAATGACCTTGACATACTCGAGCCGTTTTTCGTCTACATCGATGAGTTTGCGAAATTTGCGAGCCCCAATTTCGAAGGTCTGTTCGCCGAGGCGCGCAAATATCGCGTGGGTTTCGTGCTATCGCTGCAAACGCTCTCTCAAGTTCGCATTCTCGATCGCGCAAGCGGGCTCGAGTCAAATCTCGCGCAAGCGATACTCGGCAACGTTGGGTCAATCATCTGCTACCAGGTGGGACTTGCTGACTCTTCGTACATTGCCGAGCAATTTGGCATCGATGCGGAAAAGGTTAGAAGAATTGAGCGCTATCGGCCGCTTGCGCGGCTGTGTTTCGACAATCAACCGTCCCAGCCGCTAACGCTGATAGTTGGTCCCAAGCCTGAACCTGATCGTCCGAACGTGCCGAAGCGCATTGCGCGTCGCCACATCGGTCGGCGCATCTGGCTTCCGACCGAATACGAGCGTTCGTTGCGAGGAGTGGTGAAGTGTGCAGCTTGAGAATCGTGAAGAAAATAAGGATACTTACTAAAATTGATAGCCAGACTTGAAATAGTAAGAAACCTTAGTATTATGGAACCATAAAAAGTAAGGTTACTTATCAAAATGAATGAAAGGAATAGCAAATGGCTATCAACAACGAAGAGCTCATGGGCAAGTTTGTACGTACCGGCATGATCATGCGTCATATCGACGGGGAAGAGGTCAAAGGCCACAAGCGCGGCCACGGCCACGGCCATGGTCACGGTCATGGTGCTCCGGAAGGTCATGAGGGCCACGGTGCGCCAGAAGGGCACGAAGGTCATGGCCCGCACGGCGAAGGCAAATGCGGCCACGGCCATGGTCACGAAAAGGGCCACGGCAAGGGCAAGTGCGGCCGTCGTCGCGGCCAGGAGCGCGTGCTCACGATGGTCTCGATGAAAGAGGGCATCAACCAGAAGGATCTGGCTTTCTTGCTGGGCATCCGTCCGCAGACTCTGGGCGAGATGCTCCAGAAGCTCGAGGAGCGCGGTATGGTCGAGCGCAAGAAGTCAGAGGCAGACGGCCGTGTCATCGAGGTCACGCTGACCGACAAGGGCCGCGAGCGCGCAGCCGAGATTGCGGAGCGTCGTGCAGTGGCTGCCGCTGATATGTTCGCTGTGCTGACCGAAGAGGAGAAGGAGCAGCTGGGTGCCATCCTCGACAAGCTGGCCGGCGAGCTGGACAAGTACCGTCCGCGCCACTGCAGCCATGCTAAGCGTGGCGAGTCTGCTGAAGGCGAAGAGGCTCAGGAAGACGCCGAATAGTTTTCGAACCGGGCTAGGGTTGAAGGACCCGTCTATCAACCCTCCGAAATGCGCAAAACGAAAGCCGGGCTGGATGATTCCAGCCCGGCTTTTTTACTCAAAAGAGACCGGTTCGTTTTCGGTCGTTCCTATCGTGCAGATTCCTGCAGCAATTGATACACCTCGGATGCGGTCTTGAGCTGCATGGCCTTGTCAGCCAGAGCGCACGCATCTTCCTTCGTCCACAGCGAAATGGTCTTGCGCGTGGCAAGAACGCTGGTGGCCGACACGGAGTACTCGCCCAGGCCGAACGCGATCCACATGGGAACGAGTGTGGGATCGGCGGCAGCCTCACCGCACATGCCCACCATGATGCCGGCTTCGTTGCCCGCTTCGATGACGCGGCGGATGCTGCGCAACACGGCAGGGTTGTACGTCGAGTAGAGGTAGCGCACCTTGTCGTTGCCGCGGTCGGCGCACATTGTGTAGCCGGTCAGGTCGTTCGTGCCGATGCTGAAGAAGTCGGCTTCCTCAGCCAGCAGGTCTGCGATGACGGCGGCAGCAGGGGTCTCGATCATCACGCCGACTTGGATGTCGGGGTTGTAAGCGATGCCCTCCTGGTCGAACTCCTGCATGTAGCGCTTGATGAGGTCCTTCACGGCGGTCAATTCGTCAACGCAGGTGACGAGCGGCACCATGATGCGGATCTCGCCGAACGCGCTCGCACGCAGCAACGCGCGCAGCTGGGCACGGTAGAGGTCCTCGCGTGCCAGGCAGTAGCGGATGGCGCGGAAGCCCATGAACGGGTTGTCTTCCTTGTCGAGGCCAAGATACGGCACGTCCTTGTCGCCGCCGATGTCGAGCGTGCGGATGATGACCGGCTTGTTCTTGCAGATGAGTGCAACCTTCTTGTAGGCCTCGAATTGCTCATCCTCGGTGGGAGCAGTCGCGGAGTCCATGAAGAGGAACTCGGTGCGGAACAGGCCGATGCCTTCGGCGTCACGTTCCATTGCCTGCGTGGCGTCATCGGGTTTGCCGATGTTGGCGAACAACTCGAGGTTCTCGCCTGACGCGGTTATCGTACGGCAGCCGATGAACTTGGCAAGTTCGGCGCGCTCAGCCGCAAACGCAGCTTGGTCGGCGCGCGCCTGCTCGAGCACGTCCTCGGCAGGATCGATCACGACGGTGCCAGCTGAGCCGTCGACAATGACGAGGTCGCCGTCGGCGAGCTTGTGGCATGCGCCGGGAACCGACAGCACGGCTGGAATCTCCATAGCGCGCGCCAGGATGGCGGAATGGCTCGTCAAGCCACCGGTCTCGGTGACGACGCCGGCCACAGCACCCGGGCGGATGCCTGCAGTCATCGATGGCGTGAGGTCGTGTGTGGCGACAATGCTCTCGAGCGGCAGAGTGCCCATGTCGACAGGGCGCTTGTTCAACAGCTCGGCGAGCACGCCGGTTTTCACGTCGCGCACGTCGGTGGCACGCTGCATGGTCAGCTCGTCACCCGTCGCCTCGAACATGGTGGCGAACATCTCGCAGATTTGGACAAGCGCGTCTTCTGCGCACATGCCGCCTTCGACGAGCTTGACCATTTCGCCTTGCATGTAGGGGTCGCTGATCATGACGATGTGACCAGTCAGGATTTCGGCTTCCTTTTCGCCAACGGTTTCACGCATGGTCTCTGCTTGTCCGTTGGTGTAGTCGATGTAGCTTGCGATGGCCGCATTGAGACGATCGGTTTCGGCAGCGGTGTCTTCGACCGTGCGGCTGACGTAATCGAGGGTCGGCTCTTCGACGATGACGACGCGCCCAATGCCGATGCCAGCGCTCGCTCCTGTACCTTTCAAATCCATAAATGTCTCCCTTGTTCAGTGGAAGTCAGCGAGAGAGACCGTGGTTTAGTCGCCCATTCCGCTTGCGATGAAATCGACGACAGCGCGGCCAGCTTCGTTCTCTTGCGGGCCTTCGGCCTGGATTTCGATTTCCTCGCCGCATTTGATGCCGGCAGCCATGATGCCCATCAGGCTGTTGCCGGGAATCGAGTTGCCGTTGCGGATGATGGTGACGGTGGCGTCATACTTGCCGACTTCGCCCACGAGCAGGCTGGCGGGACGCATGTGGAAGCCCTGGGGATTGACGAGGGTTACTTTCTCGGAGAACATGATGGATCCTTTCTCTTTTAAAGGGAGGGCGCTGTGTCCCTCCCGTTTTCCAAACTGTCTAACCAAAGGGAATGTCCCTTTTTTGGTTGGTTACGCTTCAGCAGCAATCTCCTCGGCGAGCTTCTCCTCGTCGGGGGTGACCTTCTTCTTGAGGATGCGCAGCATCAAGGCGCCTACAACAGCGCCGACGACGAGCGCGACCAGATACATCGGCCAGTTGCCGACGACGGCGAAGACGAAGATGCCACCATGGGGAGCCATCAGGGTGCAGCCAAATGCCATGGAGATGGCGCCAGCTACAGCAGAGCCGATGACGCAAGCCGGGATGACGCGCAGCGGGTCAGCTGCGGCATAGGGGATAGCACCTTCGGTGATGAACGACAGGCCCATGATGTAGTTGACCGGAGCGCTCTTGAGCTCGGTCTCGGTCCAGCGATCTTTGAAGAACGTGCAAGCGAGCGCGATGGCCAGCGGCGGAACCATGCCGCCGATCATGACGGCGGCCATCATGTCGTAGTTGCCAAGCTCGATCGAAGCGAGGCCGAACAGGTAAGCAGCCTTGTTGATCGGGCCGCCCATGTCGATGGCCATCATGCCACCGAGCAGCAAGCCGAGCAGGATCTTCGCATTGCCAAGGCTGGTCAGGAAGTTGCCGATGCCCACGTTGATAGCGATCATGATCGGGTTGACTGCGCACATGAACACACCGATGAACGCAAGACCGACGAGCGGGAAGATGAGCATGGGCTTCATGCCGTCAAGCGCTTGCGGGATGTGTTCGCACACCTTTTCGAACCACAGCATGAAGTAGCCACCTGCGAAGCCGGCGAGCAGAGCGCCCAGGAAGCCAGCGGAAACAGCTTGGCCGGCAGGATCGGTGAACGTGCAGCCGGCAGCGGCCATGGCGCCACCGACGAAGCCGACGAGCAGGCCGGGACGGTCGGCGATCGAGCGGCCGATGTAGCCGGCGAGGATGGCGAGCATGAAGCCGAAGCTGATGCCGCCGATGCCCTTGAACCATGCGGCGACCGGGGTGTTGGAACCAAAGTTGCCGTCCTGCGGTGCGCCCATGATGGTGTCGATCAGGAATGCGAGCGCGATGAAGATACCACCTGCGACGACGAACGGCAGCATGTGGCTGACGCCTTCCATCAGGTGCTTGTAGACCTGACGGCCGACGCTCTCGTTCTCAGCGGAATCGGCTGCTGCTTCGCCAGCACCGCCAGCGTGCTTGTAAATCGGGGCCTTGCCTTCGATGACCTTGTTGATGAGCTCTTCAATCGAAGCGCGCCATCTCGACGTTCTTGTCGGCGGCGACGATGATGCCTTCGCATGCGGCAATCTCTTCCTTGGTCAGGATGTTCTTGGCGCCACCGGAGCCGTTGGTCTCGACCTTGATGGAGATGCCCATCTTGCCAGCTTGTTGGTCGAGCGCCTCGGCTGCCATGTAGGTGTGCGCGATGCCGGTGGGGCAGGCGGTGACGGCGAGAATGCGGATTGCGTCGCTGTCAGCTGCTTCAGCAGCGGCGGCAGCAGGAGCGGCTGCGGCAGCGGCCTCTTCGGCAGGCTCTTCCTCAGGGAACTTCTCGCGCTCCTTGTCGTCGATGAGCTTCAGGAACTCGTCGGCGCTCTTGGCCTCGAGCAGCTGGTTGCGCCAATCGACGTCCATGAGCATGGTCATGAGGCGCGCAAGCACTTCGAGATGCACTTCGCCGTCGCTTGGTGCGGCGATCATGAAGATCAGCTTGCTGGGCTGTCCGTCGGGAGCTTCGTAGTCGACACCCTCGGGCACGGTGATAGCGGCCAGTGCAGGCTTGGCCACGGCGTCGGTCTTGGCGTGCGGAATTGCCATCCCCTCACCAATGGCAGTCGTTCCGCCAGCCTCGCGGGCCAGGATAGCCTCGCGGTAGGCTTCGACGTCGTTCAGGTTGCCGGCACCGTCGTGGAGGCTGATGAGCTTTTCGATGGCTTCGGGCTTCGAAGCAACCGATACGCCAAGCTCAATGGCTGCCGGTGCCAAAAGGTCGGTAATTCTCATGGGATCCCCTTTCCTGAATTACCATGTACCGCGTCGAGCGCCGCGGCTGCGCAATTTCTATGATTCAAGCCGCGCGAGCAGCTCGTTCACCAATTCTGTGGGGGCAAGGCCTGGCGAGAACGCCGTGGCGCTGCCGCATGCCTGTGCCAACTTGTAGGCCTGTTTGTACGCGTCTTGCTCGTCGAGGCCGGCTTCCGTACCGCGCACGTATCCTTCGACAAATCCGGCAACGACGCTGTCGCCGGCGCCGACGCTGTTGACGAGCTCGCCCTCGATGACGGGCGCTACCTGCAAGCTGCCCGTAGCATCGAGCAGCAGGCTGCCCAGGCCACCGCGGCTGACCAGCACGTTCTGCGCTCCAAGGTCATGCAGTTGACGAGCGCCCTCGACGAGCGCTTGCTCATCGAGCGGGTCGCAGCCGGTGATTTCGGCGAGTTCTTCGTCGTTGGGTTTGACGAGGAACGGTTTGTACGGCAAGGACTGCATGAGCACTTGCTCGGTGGCGTCGACCACGATTTTGGCGCCGCGGCCATCGAGCTTTGCCATGATGCGTGCGTAGATGTCCTTCGGGGTGCCTTTAGGTACGCCGCCCGAGAGGATGACGAAGTCGCCCGGTTGGACAGCTTCAAGTTTGTCGAAGAACTGTTGGAGCGAGTCGTCGTCGATGGGGGCTCCGCCTGCGTTGACGGCCGTCTCCATGTCGCCTTCGATATCGACATAGGTGCCCTTTAGCTTGGCGTTCACGCGCGTGTTGCCTTGGGGCAGGTGCACGAACCCGGTCGGGATGCCGTCTTCTTGCAGGGCAGCTTCGAGCGCGGCGCCCGTCCAGCCGGCGATGAAACCCCAAGCGGTGCTCGTGCGGCCGAGGTTGCGGAGAACGTACGAAACGTTGACGCCCTTTCCGCCGAAATAGAACTCCTGAGTGATTGCTCGGTTCACATGACCGAGCTCGAGATCGCGGACCTGCATAACGCAGTCGATGGCAGGGTTGAACGTCACGGTGTAGATCATCTCGAACACCTTTCAGCAGAGCTAAGGGACCACTTCATCATACGGGTAGTTCCGCAGATTGTCTAACGATTTTTGTCGCATTTTGCCCCGTGGTTTTAGGGGTGGTACATTGCTTTGACGGTGTACGAAAAAAACGACACGCGAGAGGGCGGTGTCTCACAATATGAGGGCTTTTCATGACTCTAGAAATATCGATTGCAGAGCGCCATTTGGTGCAGTTGCGCAAGGCACGGGGGTGACGCTGTCGCTGGATGTATTCGATTCGCCAGGCGCTTCCGTCACCTTGCGAACCTGGATTGACGGGCAGGGCGAGGGGCTCTATCCGATGGATGCTACCACGCCGACCCATTTCGAGGTTGTTTTCACGCCGCAGGCCGCAGGTGTCGTGTGGTACCACTTCATCATCACGGCGGCCGACGGTTCGCAGAAGCGCTATGGTGCTTTGGACAGCAAGCGTGGTGGCAAAGGCCAGCTTTACGATTGGGAGCCGCCGAGCTTCCAACTTACGGTGTTCGATGCCGACCGATTGCCGTCGCTTGAAGAGGTGGAGAACAACGCGATCGACGGTTCATTCAAGGACCTGTTCATCGACCTGTTCCTCGGTGAAGTGACGGCTCCTGAATTCGTCGAGGCATTCGAAACGCTTCGCGAGAACAGCACGCCTGAGACGTTCATGGAAGCGGTTGACCTGGTCGGTTGCGACGACTGTGCGAACACGTTTGCCCAACTGGGTGGCGTCGACGTGGAAGCCGAAGAACTCGAGTCAGACGATTTCGACCTGTCCAACGTCATGGAAGGCTGGCAAATGGGTCAGGCAAAAGGCCGCCTGTGGTGCGCGAGCCTCATCCAGCTGCTCTCGGTTGGCATGCCGTCAGAAGGGGGCGATGCGCAAAGCGCCTACGAAGACGCCATCGAGCGTTGGGCTGAGGTCGACCCTGACTGCGAGGCTATTGCCCGCAATGCCACCGACCTGCGCTTCTCGATGCCGCTGCTCGCTCAGGACGACTGCTCGCTGTTCGCAGTGAACGACGACGTGCTCGGCATTTGGCGGCATGGGGCCGATGGGCAATCCGCTTGCGTGTTGGTCAATCCGTCGCTGCAGAACGCGCACGACGTGCCGGTGCCCATGGCGGCAGAGAATGCTTCCGAGATCATTTCGGGTTACGGCGTTCCCGTCGTCGATGCCGCCGAGGTGAAGGAAGTGCCCGAGGTGTTCGCCGATGCCGACCGCTACGCACAGGTGCACCTCTATCAGTTGGGTTCGGCAATCCTGTATTTCCACGGCGCGCAACGGCTCGAGCTTCCGATGGAGCCGGGCTTGGGTGTGCTTGCGCACATCACGAGCCTCCCGACATCGAATGATGTCGACCGATTGGGCTCGATTGGTCCCGAGGCGTACAAGTTCGTCGATTGGCTGGCCAACGCGGGTGTGCGTTATTGGCAAATTCTGCCTGTCAATCCGACTGACGACCATGGCAGCCCCTATGCAGGCATTAGTGCTTTTGCGGGCAACGTTCGCCTGCTCGGGGAGTATCCCGATCTTGATGCGTGCGATATCGACCAGGCCGAGTACACGGAATTCTGCAAACGCGAAGCCGATTGGCTCGATCCGTATGCGTGCTTCATGGCCATCCGCGAGCGTGTCGGCGCTGGCAAAACTTGGCAGAAATGGCCGAAAAAGTACCTCCGCTACAACCGTTCTGTCGTGGAGCGCGACGCGAAGCTCAAGGCAAGTGCCGAGGCATGGCGTCGCGGGCAGTTCCTCTTCGAACAGCGCTGGAAGGAGTTGCGCGCCTATGCGAACGAGCGTGGCGTGCAGATTGTCGGTGACATGCCCATCTATGTGAGCGCCGACAGCGCGGATGTCTGGGCGAACCCGCAAATATTCCAGCTTGGATCCGATGGCCGTCCCGAAGTCGTTGCCGGCTGTCCGCCCGATGCTTTTGCTGTCGAGGGTCAGATCTGGGGAAACCCGGTCTACGACTGGGACGCCCTTGCGGCAAGCGGCTACGATTGGTGGCTGCGCCGGCTCGAGCGCGCGTTCGAGCTGTACGACATCGTGCGTCTCGATCATTTCATCGGTTTCTCGCGTTACTTCTCGATTCCCGCGGATGAGAAGGCTACGGCAGGAGAATACCGTCCCGGTCCGGGGCTCGACTTCTTCGTAGTTGCCCATCGGAAGTTCGGCCCGTTGCCCGTCATTGCCGAGGATTTGGGGTCCATCACGCCCTGTGTGCGTGCGCTCGTTGCTGCGTGCGGTTTCCCAGGTATGGACATCGTGCAATTCGTCGATGGTGGTGACCCGTTGTCAGGCTATCAGCCACGACCGGAGAAAATCGCATACACGGGCACGCACGACAACCAGACGATCGTCGGCTATTGCGAATCACGTTATCCTGACCTTGATGCAGTGGAGGCGGCTGATGACCTGATCGAGAAGGTCGTCGTATGCGACGCGCCTGTGCGCGTATTGCCGCTGCAGGATGTGTTGGGGCTTGACGATGAAGCACGTATGAACACGCCGGGCACAGTTGAGGGCAACTGGATTTGGCAGGCGGATGCTGCTGCAATCGAACGTGCGGCTTCTCGTATGAAAGCGCTAGTGGAACTCCGAAAGGAATCACGATAGGATATTCGTGAGGTTGTATCGAGACGGAACAGGAGGGGACGATGAAGAAATTCTTGGTGGTAGCATGTGCGGCTTTGTTTGCGTTGGCATTGGCGGGGTGCGCCTCAAGCAGCTCGAGCAGCGCGTCAGCGAGCGCGGCATCGGGTTCCGGTAGCGCTTCGGCGAGCGCGGCGTCCAGCTCAGAGGCTTCCGCTTCGAGCAGTGCCGGATCGGTCGGTATTGCCAATCCGTGGAGCGATGCCGACAGCGCAGAAGCGGCGGCTCAGGGTGCTGGTGTCGGTTCCTTCGAATTGGCCGACAACCTCGGCATGGCCGACAAGACGCTGTTCGACCCGACATATCGCTACATGGACGATGTCGCTGAGGCCACGCTTCAGGGCGGCGCCTTCGACGTGACTGTGCGCAAGAGCATGCACCAGAGCGGTCAAATGCTGAGCGGCGACTACAACAACTATCCTGAGTTCTGGACGACGACCATCGATGGCATCGAGGTCTCGTGCCACGGATATGAAGCAGGCGTGGCGACCGCATTCGAATGGTGCAACGACGCGAACTACTCGGTCATCTTCCGGGGGCTCGGTGGCGAGAACATGGGAGTCGACGAGACCGAAATCGCTGCAATCATTCAGAACGTCAAGTAAAAAATTTGGCCAGGCTTCAAGTAACCTGGCCAAATTTCAAATTCAGCTTCAAGGCCTATTTCAAAACGGCTGCAAGCTCTTCGACCAGCACGGCAACGTCGATGGGCTTGGCGATGTGCGCTTGCATTCCAGCGTCTTTCGCCGCTTGCACATCCTCCTGGAAGGCGTTGGCGGTCATCGCAAGGATGGGGGTGGATGCAAGCGCCTTGTCGTCGAGAGCTCGTATCGCTCTGGTAGCCTCGTAGCCGTTCATGACAGGCATCTGGACATCCATCAGAATTGCATCGTAGTACCCAGGCTCTGACTGGGAAACCATATCAACGGCTACTTGCCCGTTCTCCGCTTCCTCCACCATGAAGCCTTGTTGATCCAATATCATCTTCGCGATTTCCATGTTGATGGCGTTGTCCTCAACGAGCAGCAAACGCTTCTCCGAGAAGTTGATTTCCGAATCGGCATCGGATGCAAGCACGTCTTTCGCTTTGGGCACGTCGTCTTCTTGTGCGATTTTGAGTTTGAGGCCGATAATGATTTTCGTTCCGCCGCCGGGCGACGTCAGCACTTCAATGGTGCCGCCCATCAGGTCGACGAGGCTCTTCGTGATGGCTAGTCCCAGGCCGGTACCCTCTATGCCGCTGTCCGTCGAGGTGCGTTCGCGTTCGAAAGCCGTGAACATCTTGTCGACGAACTCCCTTGACATGCCGATGCCCGTATCTTCGACGCTCATTTCATAGGAACCATATCCCTCAATCGCGGCGCCGGTTTGCCACAACGTGATCGACACCGACCCGCCTTCGGGCGTGAACTTGTAGGCGTTGCTCACGAGGTTCAGCAGGACACGGTTCAAATTCCGCTTATCGCACCAGACGAGGTTGTCGGTCATCTGCGAGGTGTGGACCGAGAACTCAAGGTTCTTCTGCCGCATTTGCTCGGTGAACAAGTCGCCAATCTCGTCGATGATTGCACGAAGATCGGCGGGCTCGTAATGCCGCTCGACCTTGCCGCTCTCAATTCGGCTCATCTCCAGGATGTCGTTGATGAGGGCGAGCAGCTGGCCGCTCGACATGTCTATCTTGTCCAGATACTCCTGCACGGCCTCCACAGAGCCCGCATTGCGTGCTAAGTTCGTGTATCCAATGATGGCGTTCATGGGTGTGCGGATGTCGTGTGACATATTGAACAGGAATTGGCTCTTCGCCAGGCTTCCCTCCATGGCGCGAATCCTCTCGCGTTCCGCCACCTCGTGCTTCTCTTGCATTACGCGTTGGATGTAGAGCATGATTACCAACCCGAAGAAAATGATGAGCAAGAGCACGACGCCGCCACCTACAAGCGCTGCGCGCACATCGTCCATGTTGTCCATTCTGGCAATGAGCTTCGCCAACCACATGAACGCGGAATAAATCAACAGCGCAAACAGGACAGTTCCGGAAATGGACATGCCGCTGAATTCCGTGAGCGTGCTGCGGACAATCGTGCGCCAATAGAACACGAAGCCCAGCAGGCACCAAAGGGACAGCAAGAGGAATGCTTCGCTTCCCATGGCATCCAGCGCAGCGAGGTGCGGAACCAGCTGGACGATCACGAAGACGACTGCAATGATGGTGCCGAGCAATCCGACGGCCATGATCTTGCGGTTTCCTTCCGATCTTGCAATGCGGTGCGCGGCTGCGCACGTGTATCCGTAAGCGACGATGGCGCCGAAAGAGGTGAGGTCCACGAACCACACGAGCGTGTTGCGGCCGAGCAGCGAGATCACGACGGAAAGCGCCATGACGAACAGGATGCTGATGGTCGTCTTCGAGAACATGTCCGCCAAGATCTTGTCCTCGGCCATCGTGGACAAAACGCGCACCATGGCTCGGTACGCCCCGATAATGCCCGTGAGGATAGCCGCCAGCGCTGTGACACCTATGATAACCAGGCCCGCATCTCCCAAATTGGCTTTTGCGGCATAGAACGTCGGCACCGATTCCGCACCGCTCAAATTGCCCAGATTCGCAATGTAGGCTGTCCAAGAGGAGTACCCGTCGGGCTGTGTGGTTACGCTGACGAGCGCCATGGCTATGTAGACGAATGCTGCGATGAGAATGGATGCGACGATAATCCGTCCCACCTTCGCGACAGGGAATTTGAAATGAGACGTCTCGAACGTGACGATTTCAAAACCGACGAAGGCCCATGGCGCAAGGATGATCAGGCTGAATATTGCGAAGCCATTGTTGACGCCTTGAGTGCCGAACGAGCAAACCACGTCCATTGACGGGGCATGCTGCAAGCAGATGACCGTTGTCGCGACAGCGCCCACGAGCAATATGATGGCAAGAACGGTAAGAAGGCGCTGCAGGAAAGGCTTTGCAAAGATGAACAGCATGCCGACGGCGATCAGGGCGAGGACTGACATCCCGATTTCCTGGAGATAGACCTCGTTGCCTGCAATCATGTAATGGAGTCCGGTTTGGATGTTGCTGCCGAATATGGTGCGGATGACTACGAACAGGGCGCTGCCGTTCAAGAACACGACCGTCAGGTAGGAAAGGCTCAGGAACCATGCGCAAAGGAATGCATGGTCGCGCCCGAAGGCTTCTTTTGCATAGGAATACATACCGCCCGTTCGGGGGCTGCGCTTCATCAGATAGGAGACGCTCATTCCAACGATCAGCATGACTACCGCGCCAATCGCAATGGCGATTACGGTGCCCATTGGCCCTGCGATGGGGAGGAACGTGGTTCCGGGCATGACGAAGGCGCCCCAGCCGATCATGCATCCGAAAGCCATCGCCCATACGTCAATTGGCGAAAGGTATCTATCAAAGCCTTGCGGCATGGTTTCCTTGCTCATCGTGCTTCACTATCTCATCGGTGCGTGCGTTCCCAAAACCGTTTCATCTATGGCTTAATCAGGCTCTCAAGCGTTTCGAAGAGGGCTTCTGGTTCGACCGGCTTCGACAGATGCGCATTCAGGCCTGCTTGCAAGCTTCGCTGCACGTCCTCGTCGAAAGCGTTCGCCGTCAACGCGATGATAGGAATCTGCTTCGCGTCCTCGTGGTCAGAAGCGCGGATGACCCTTGTGGCCTCCAGGCCGTCCATCTCGGGCATGCGCATGTCCATGAGGATTGCATCGTAATATCCGCTTGGGTGCTCGGTAAACATATCCACAGCGATGCGGCCGTTCTCTGCCAGGTCGACATTCATTTCACGCATTGCCAGCACCATAGCCATGATCTCGGCGTTCACCGGCATGTCTTCGGCCAGGAGCACGCGGCGTCCCTTGAGGTCGGCGCGGACGGGCGCCATTGCCTCGCCCTTCTTCTTGAAGGCCGTCTTGAACTCGTCGAGCACGCTGCCCGCGAACAAAGGCTTGGCAACGAAGGTGTCCACGCCAGCATTGATTGCCTCGTCTGCCACCTCGTCCCAGTTGTAGGAGGTCAAGATGATGATGGGGGCGTCATTGCCGACGATCGATCGGATTTGCCTCGTCGTCTCGATGCCGTCCATGTCCGGCATCTTCCAGTCAACGAGCAGCAGATTGTAGTCTGCTCTCCTGGCATGACGGACCTTCACCATCTCTATAGCCTCTGCGCCTGAGGAGGCGACCTCGCAGGTGATGCCGACCTGCTTCAAGATGATCTGCGCATGCTCCAGCGCGATTGGATCGTCATCGATTGCGAGGACGCTGAGCATCCGGGGGTTCAGGTTCTCCTCGAAAGCATCGCTGCTCTTCCGATCCGATTCCTCCAGCGTCACTGTCACGTAGAACGTCGTGCCGACGCCCTTCGTGCTTTCCACCTCGATATGGCCGTTCATCAGTTCGACGATGCTCTTCGTGATGGGCAGGCCCAGGCCGGTGCTTCCGTACTTGCTGGTAGTGGAGGCATCTTCCTGGCTGAACGCCTCAAAGATGTGGGGAAGATACTCTTCGCTCATGCCGATGCCGGTGTCCTTGATGGTGAGCTTCAGCGTGCACTTGCGGTCGTAGCGCCTGCCCTCCTCGATGAGGAACGTCACCGTGCCGCCTTCCGGCGTGAATTTGACGGCGTTGCCCAAAATGTTGATCATGACCTGCTTGAGCTTCATGCTGTCACCGACGTAGTAGTCGTCGATGGTGCCGATCGTGCGGCAGTCGTACGTAATTCCCTTGTCGGTGCACTGACCGCTGATGATGGTGTTGACCTGCTTGAGATCGTTGGCGAACGAGAACTCATCGTTCTTGATGATCATCTTCCCCGATTCGATGCGAGACATGTCGAGGATGTCATTGATGATGCCGAGCAAGTGCTGTGCCGAGGCGCCGATCTTCAACAGGTATTCTTCGACAGCGTCGGGAACATCAGGCTCGTTGAGGGCAATGTTGTTCAAGCCGATGATGGCGTTCATGGGCGTGCGAATCTCGTGGCTCATGTTGGAGAGGAAAGCCGTTTTGGCCTTGCTGGCCTGCTCTGCTGCTGTGAGTGCGTCTGATAGCGCCTGCTGTTGCTCGAGTCCCGCGCGCGTTTCGGCATCAACGTCGGCGAAGCACGCCCCGACATTGTGGACGATTCCGTCGTCTCGGTCTTCGGGGTGGCGGACTCCAGCAAAGCGCACGGCCTCGTAGGACTCCTTGCCGTTGACGTTGATCATGTAGCGATACGAGATGACGTCATTGTCCTTGAGCCCCTCGCGTATGGAATCGGGCTGAATGAAGTTCAGGAACTCTTCGCGGTACTGCTCCAAGATGTAATGGTTGCAGTATTCGGTCACGGCTTCGAGGTAGTCGAACTCTTCGCCAACTTCAAGCCCAGGCAAGTCTTTGCGTGCCTGGTAGCATACGCCCTTATTGCGGTCGAGCTCAAGGTAGTAGACGCTTCGATAATCGGAGGACAAGGCCGTGATCATCTTGCTCTGCTGCTCTTGCTCGGTCTTTTGGGCCAACAGCTGGTCCTGCAACGCAATCTTCTCTTCCATCTCCTGGCGCTTGATGCGGTTCTCGGTTTCGGCGGTCTCCTGCTCGAGCGCGAGCCGAGCGTTCTTGCGCATCTGGGATGCGATGAAGAGGAACATCGCGGCGAGGACGATGACTGTCAGAATGGTTTGGATCAAGCTCCGTTGGATAATCCCGTCCGACACCGAGCCGATGCGCTCGCTGATAACGTCGTCTCTAATCAGGTAGGTGAGGAACCAGTTGGTTCCCTCGATGGGAGCGTAACTCAGGGTCTCGGTCACGCCGTCGTACGTGAAGGTGGCAATGCCCCTGTTGCCTTCGGCGAAATCGCGCAAAAGCTGGTCATAAGAGTATCCAGAGTCGAATTCGGCGTGTGCTAGTGCATCCAGAAGATTGTCTTCCGCTGCAAGTCCGCCCAAAACGGTGTTGCTGAGGGCAATGCCGTCGTTCGTGTACATGTTGCAGAACGTGGCATCGGTGCTCTGCGAAGCCATCGAGACGCCTTGCAGCATGACGTCCATGTCGATTTCCATGGCGCAGGCAATGAGCTTGTTTCCATTGAGGGACAGGTTGAGGTCGCGAATAGGCACCGCAATAACGACTTTTTTATCGGGGTCGTTCACGTTCCTGATGGTGATTCCCGGTTCGGAAAGCGCTTGATAGTCGAAGGCGAATTGGCTCGCATCGCTCAGAATGCCCTCATCGGCCGTGTACATCAGGTTGTTCTCGTCGATGAACGCAAATCGGTCCAGGTTGAAGAGCTGTTTCATATTGCGTTGGTACGAGCGCAGGTGGTCGAGATCGCTCAGGTCGTTCTCGTCGATCATCGTAACGGCGACGTTGATCACGTTGACGTTGTTCTTGAGGTTGTCTTCCACGACCTGTTCGCGGCGACCGGCAAGTTCGTCCAAGTACAACAAGCTGACCGAGCGGGCGGCTTGTTCCGTATCATGCCGAGCGCTTTGCCCCATCCAGACCGTGCCAAGCACCAGTATGATCAAGACAAGCGCGCCACCCACAATCGCTATCGGAGTTGTCAGGTTCCGTTTTTTGCTTTCCATACGAGGCCTTTCGCCGCTTCTCGCCTTTTATGGGATGAGCTCGTTGAGAGTCTCAAGAATCTTGGGTATGTCGTAGGGCTTCGCAAGGTGGCCGTTCATTCCGACCGACAAAGCCAGGTTTGCATCTTCCTCAAACGCATTTGCAGTGACTGCGACGATGGGGATGTTCGCCTTTTCGGCGTCTTCGAGCGATCGAATCTGCCTCGTTGCCTCGTAGCCGTCCATGCGTGGCATTTGGATGTCCATGAGGATGATGTCGAAATGCCCTGCGGGTGCCGCCTTCATCGTTTCGATTGCCTCGACGCCGTCTGACGCTATCTCGACCTCGAAGCCGGAATCCTTCAGGACCATTTCGGCAATCATCTGGTTCATCTCGTTGTCTTCCACGAGCAGCACTCGTTTGCCGGAGAAATCTCGCGGGGTCACGCTTTGATCGGAGTCATCGACGGAAGACGTGAAAGGCTTTGCAAGCACGTCCCTGAGCTCGGACATGAACAAAGGCTTCGAGCAGAAGGCCGTGACGCCTGCCTCCCTCGCCTCTTGCTCGATGTCGGCCCAATCGTATGCGGTGAGGATAATGATCGGGGTGCTGTCACCAATGAACTTTCGAATCTGGCGCACGGTTTCGATACCGTTCTGGTCAGGCATGAGCCAGTCGATGATGTACACGTTGAACTCGTCGGCCTGGTCGACCGCCTCTTTGGCGCGAATCACAGCCTCTTTGCCGTAGTTCGTCCAAACAGGGCGCATGCCGATTTCCCGCAACATCGAGCACACGGAAAGGCAGGTGTGCGTGTCGTCGTCGGCAACCAAGGCACGCAGCCCGTCGAACTCGGGAACTCGTTCGGGTTTCGCCGACTTCCCGCTTATCTTGCAGGGGATATCGACGGTGAACTCGCTGCCCTTGCCCTCTTCGGACACCACCGTGATGGTGCCTCCCATCATGTCGACGATGTTCTTGGTGATGGCCATTCCCAGGCCCGTTCCCTGGATGCCGCTGACGGTGCTGGTTTGCTCACGCGTGAATGCCTCGAAGATCGTCTTCTGGAACTCCTCGCTCATCCCTATGCCATTGTCCTTGATTTGGAATTCGAAGTTCGCAACGCCTTCGGAGGATGAAGGTTTCTCGATGACGCGGAAGCTGATGGTCCCGCCGCTCGGCGTGAACTTGATGGCGTTGGAGAGGAGATTGAGCAGCACCTGGTTGAGGCGCAGTTTGTCGATGATGATGTCCTCGTGCACGACATCTTGCGTGTCGATGAACAGCTCGAGTTGTTTGGAGGTGACGTTGGACTGGATGATCGTCCTCAGGTCGTGGACGACATCGGGTAAGTGCACGTCGGTTTCTTCGAGGGTCATCTTGCCGCTCTCGATGCGGCTCATGTCGAGCACATCGTTGATGAGGGACAGGAGATGTTCGCTCGAAACCGCAATCTTGCCAAGATAATCCTTAACTTGTTCCTCGTTATCGATATGGGAAGCCGCAAGCGCAGTGAAGCCGACGATGGCGTTCATCGGCGTGCGGATGTCGTGGGACATGTTGTTCAGGAACGTGGTCTTGGCACGATTGGCGTGCTCTGCGGCAACGAGGGCGTCCGACAAGGCCTTCTCGCCCTTTGCGAGCTCTTGGTTCTTCGCCTCGAGCTCTTCGAGGGCGGCTTCCTTCTCGACCACGAGCCTATCCCTGCGCCTCGCCTCATGAATGAGGAAGATGATTACAAGTGCGGCGAGTGCGAACAGAATCGTTCCTACGGTGGCCATATTGTCCAAAATCATGTCAATCAGACTGTAGGAGCGCAAGCCTTCCGTGTACCGATACGACAAGCCTTGGGCGTAATCTGCCCCAATGACGTTGACGCCGCGGTTCAGCAGCTTTAAAAGCCCCATGTTGCCGATTTCGACGCCGAAGCAGCGTTCGTCGTCGCGTGTCGTCTGGCGCATCGACAATTCTTTGTAGGCCCTGTTTTTCAATATGTCGTTCGCGCGCAGGCCGTTGAGCGTGGTGCAGCTCACCTTGCCGTCGAGCACGGCGTGGAGGCAATCGTCGATAGAGGGGTAGAACGCAATTTCCGCATCTGGGAAGTTCGTCCGGATGTAGTAGTACTGCATCCGGTTGTTTTCGTTGACCGCAAACGAGGATGTCGTGTTTTCGGTGAACTCGCCCTTGAAGACGAGCTCCGTCGAGGCCGAGACGACGGCGTTCGATTGATAGATGCCGTTCTCTTCGGAATAGTACAGCCCGCCGCCAACGGGGAACGCCACATCGATGACATCTGCACGCACGTCGGCAATCATCTCGTCGTAGCTCTTGTATCCGCTGTATGTGATGTTGAGATTGGAGATTCCCAGGTTGTTGAAAATCGCTGGCACGACATCTTTCACGAGTCCTGTGACATGCCCGCTTGCGTCCGTGTCGCTGTAGGGGAGATAGTTCTCTAGATAGCCGACACGCAGGGTGTCGTGCGTGTTGATCCATTCCCGCTCGTCAACTGAAAACGCCCGCGAGGAAATGCTGCTCGAGTAGTATTTCGTGCGCAAGGAGCTCACGAAGTTCGGTTCCTCGATGGACAATTGCGTTTGTGCGGAATTCAGCTCTGCAAGCAGGTCGGGGCGACTGATGGTCGTACAGAGATAGTAGTCGGATGAACCGAAGGCAAAGAGCACCTCGGCGTGATTTCGTCCGTAAGCTCCGTCCCCTTCAGCGGCCATGACGTCCAGGTCGCCGGAATCGAACGCCGCGAAGAGTTCCTCGTAGTCATCGAATGTGATCACTTCGGCCGCTATCTGCTGGCCGTTGAGGTAGCGGTTGAGCGCATCGGCGATGGCGCTGTTGAGTACCCCGATCTTTTTGCCATTCAACGAGTCGGGATTGATGGTGGTTTCTGCATCGGTATCGTGCTTAACAAGGGTATACGTTTCGTTGCCCATTGGAGCGCTCGGATAACCGATAAACGCTGCTCGGTCTTCCTTGAACGCCAAGCCCGCCAGAAGGTCTATGTCACCATCCAGAAGCTTTTGGTAGAGCGTGCTGAAATCGTCGTATACGTATTCGTATTCCCACCCGGTGTATTCGGCAAGCTTGCGATAATACTCGTAAGCGTAGCCTGCCTTCACAGCGTCGTCTCGAGCACCTTCCTGGAAGACCTCGTTTTCGTAATAACCGACGCGCACCGTTTTCGAATCGTTCTCATCTGCCCAGGCTGCATCAGGCGATGTGGCGACGAGTGCAACTGCGCCCAAAAGAGCAAACAGGACTCCCAACATGAAAAACGTCCATGTTGCTTTTCTTCCGACGGTCATGGTGGGACCTCCTCTCATCATTGTCGGCCTGAACGGGATGAGGCTCGCTTGCTATCGGCTACAGTGCGAGGAACTCGTTCCATTTGAGCATGATCGCATCAACCAAGGCGGGGTAGTCGGCGTCTTCCTTGACACGCAACAGCTCGGTGATTTCGGACATAGGCTCGAAAAGAGGGGTGATGGCCAGGTTGCCCAGAACGCCCTTCAGCGCATGGGCGGCTTCGAATGCGGCGTCGAGATCGCCGGCGTCAATGGCAGCTTTCAGGGATTCGAACCCTTTTTCTCCCTTCAAGGATTCGACCAGGCGCAGGTAGAATCCTTCGTTGTTCATGCATCGGCCGAGGCCTTCGTCAACGTTCGCGCCGAATGCGATCAGGTCGTCAAGTGTCATAGCGAGCTCCCATCTCTCGGTTGTTCCGTTGTGCGGTCGGGTCGGTACCACATAGCTAGTGCTAGTAAATGTCCGAACTCGTTCGTTTCGTGCGTATGTTCATGTCGGCCAGTGCCTGTTGTATCTGCATGTTGATGTTGCTGATGCCCACGACGATATGGTGGTCATCGTTCTCGCGGGCCTTGATGGCTTTCATGGCGTGGTACACGGGGCGACCGTTTTCCACAATGCGGTATGTCATGTAGAAGGGGTGGTGCCCCGCGAGCTGCAGGAGCAGCGTGTTCTTCTGCGTGTTCAGCCCGACTCTCATCTCATCATCAGGGTAGATCGCCTCGAACAAGAGGCCCCACGCATCTTCGAAGAAGTTCGATCCGCTGTTCTCGATCTGGAGGTTCTCGGGTTTGCCTTGTGAGGTGAATTCGACGTAGTGGTCGCTTTCGATGTCGACGTAGAAGATGGCATCGAACCCGGCTGCAAGCGCGTGGGTGACTTCGCCGAAAGCCCCTGACCTGCGAGGGGGCACGATTTCGCGCGAAGGCGTCAACTTTTCGGGAACCGCCACGTCGATCTCGTTTCGTTCGGCGACGAATTTCTCGAATTCGCCTGCTGGAACCGGAGGGGAGAAATAGTAGCCCTGCACACGGTCGCATCCCATGTCACGCAAGGCAACCAGTTGCTCCTCGGTTTCCACGCCCTCTGCGATGACAGGGACCGAAAGGTAGTCGGCGATGTCGATGATGATCTCGATCATCTTGGTGTCGCCGCCTTCTGCGAATGCGCTTCGAATGAACTGCATGTCGAGCTTCAAAGCGTCGAGCGGCAAGGACGAGAGCATGTTGAGCGAGGAATAGCCCGTACCGAAGTCGTCCATTTCCACCTGGAAACCGATGTTGCGCAGATTGCTGACGGTGTCGATGATCTGCTCCGAATCCTGCGTGTAGGCCGATTCGGTGATTTCGAGGAGAAGCTCGTTTGTGCTCAGGTCGTATTCCTGGAGCACGCCGAGCAGGATGCTGTCGAGATGCGGGTCGTACATGTCGATGCGCGAGACGTTGACGGACACCGGCACCACGAAGTTGTACCGTGTCTTCCAGTCTTTGATCTGAGCAGCGGCGGCGCGCCATACGAAGATGTCGAGGCGTTGGATGAGGCCGTTCTCCTCGAAGAGGGGAATGAAAGCGCCTGGCGATACCATTCCGAGCGTCGGATGGTTCCAGCGGATGAGGGCCTCGGCGCTCACCAGCACGGGAATCTCGGACTGGATGTCGAATTTCGGTTGGAAGTACACCTGGAACTGCTGTTCCTTGATAGCGGTTGCGAAGTCGTCGATCAGGCGCTCCGAATACAGCTCTTTTTCATGCAGCAGGGAATCGTATATGCCGATTCGGGTGGCGAAGCTGCCGCGAACCGTGTCGGCTGCCATCTGGGCACGGTCGAAACGTCTTTCGATCTCAAGTGACTTGTCGACGGATTCGTATACGCCCATGCGCAGCCATGTTTGGGTGTCTTCGGCATTCTCGTCGGCGATTCCCCTCGAGGCCTTTTCAAGAATGGTTTTGTAATCTTGGCCGTGGGGGCAATACGCCATGAACGTGTCAGCTTCGCTTCGGCAGACGATGCCACCAGCTTCGCGCACAGCGGAGAGAAGCTCGTTTGCGACGCAACGCAGCACTTCGTTACCGTAATTCGTACCGAACCGCTCGTTAATGAGGCGGAAGTGGTTGATGTCGACGATAACGGCATCCATGTCCGTGGTGCTGTGATGGTGGTCGAACTGCACGGCATACTGGTAAAAGTACTCGCGGTTGAACAAGCCGGTCAGCTCGTCGCGTTCGGTTTTCGTGATGATGAGCCGGTCTTCGTGCAGCTCGATTGCGCGTTGGATGCGCGCATGGATGACGTTTGCTTGCGGATAGGGTTTGGAGATGAAGTCATTAGCCCCGAGGTGCAAGCTTTCGACTTCGGCGTTCTGGTCAGACGTCGCGACGATGACGGGGATGTTGGCCAATTCGGGGTCGGCGCGCATGGCATGGAGGGCATCCGTGCCGCTCATGACGGGCATCTTCAAGTCCAAAATAATGAGCGAGAGAACACCTTTGCTCCTGCGCGCCACTTCCAGCGTCTCTTCGCCGTTTTCGGCGAAGAGCAGCTCGTAATCGTTCTGCAGGATTTCGCGCAGGATCTCCCTGTTTATGAACTCGTCGTCGGCAATGAGCAGCAGTCGTTTCCCATTTTCCGAATGAAATTTCTCATGGCTCTTGAGCATGGCCTACTCCACCTTTTGCAATGACTATATATGTACGTGCAATTATAAGACTTGCAACTGGCTAATCTGGCTGCAATGCCGATATGTAGTGGAAACGACTGCAATGACAATCCGTGAATTATCGAACGTCGTCCAGCACGAATAAGGGTTTTTGGGTCGGGTGAATTGAGCGAGCGGGCTTGCACGAAGCAAGCCCGCTCTTGGGGTTGGGGAACGAGAGCCGCTTATGTTCTTTAATGCAGCAGGATAGCTGCAACCATGAGCGCAATGACAAGTACGAGGGCGATGATGTCGTGCGCTGCGAACGGGTATTGCTTATAGCCTGATTCGCGGGTACGCAGGTTGAAGCCGCGCACTTCGGCTGCGATGGCAGCGCTGTTCGTCTTGCGCACCGAGCTGACCAGCAAGGGCACGCAAAGCGGCACCATCAACTGGATCTTGTTCACGATGCCGCCCTGGTCGAATTCGACACCGCGCGCAGTTTGCGCCTCCATGATGCCCTTCATGTCATTCATGAACACGGGGATGAAATGTACGGTCGAAGCGAACGTGAACGCATATTTATAGGGCACGTGCAGCACTTTCACAACAGAGTTCGACAGATCAGACATCTTTGTCACGTAAAACGTGAGGAACAGGGGGATGGCTGCGGCTTCCAGACGCAGGATGGTGGTGATGGCCGCCATGATCGAGCCGGTTCCGATATAGCCCCACGGCAAGTCGACGAGACGGTCGCCTGTTGGCGTGGTGAAGATGAGCAGGATTGCCAGGATGAGCGAGAACACGAACACGGCCTTCATGAGGCCGAGCGTCTGGCGCATCATCCCGCAGCTGGCTGCGAGGGCAAGTGCGAACACGAACATCGCCGCCAGGAAGATGGGGTTGCTCGTGCAGAAGCACATGATGGCGAACAGGACGGCGAACAACAGCTTTGCAACTGGGTTCATGCGGTGGAGCAGTGATGTTCCAGGTACGTATTCGAGGAAACCGTTCATCGGTCAACTCCTTCAAACGGAACAGCGAGTGTGTTCGGCTCAATGGCAGCGCGCATCTCGGCGAGTGTGTTGGCGCGTGCTACTGCGGAGTCGGCCAACGTGGGGCTCATGAGCTGCAGAGCGAGCGAGATGTCGACAATTTGGGGTGGCACGAGGTCGGCGGCTTCGAGGGTGTGGCGGTTGCGCAGTATCTCGAACGTCGACCCCTGGTCGACGACCAGACCATCGCTCATGACGATAATTCGTTCGGCGAAGTCGGCGACGACCTCCATGTCATGGCAGACCATGATGACGGTCGTGCCATTCTCGTGCAGCCGGCGAATGATGCTCATGACCTTCACGCACTCGCGGAAGTCGAGACCAGTCGTGGGTTCGTGATGCTGTCGACGCGTCGGGCGGCATCGTCCATGTCCATCTTCAATGCGCGGAAGCCGAACAGCAGCTCCTCGCGCACCGTGTTGCAGCAGATCTGACTATCGGGATTTTGGAACAGGAATCCGACGCGGCGGGCCAACTCGCTCGTTTTCAGCTGCGTTGTGGGGACGCCGTCGACGAGCACCTCGCCCTCGTCGGGTTTCAGTAACCCGTTCACCAGGCGCATGGTTGTGGACTTGCCGGCTCCGTTCGTGCCGACGAATGCCACGAACTCGCCGTCGTTCACGGTAAAATCGACACCGCGCAAGATAGGCGTGTTCGCATCGTACGAAGCGTGGACGTTGCGGAACTCGATGGTCATGCGATCGCCCCACTTTCGGTCGAAGTTCGTTCAACGAAACCGGCGAAGGGGGCAGGGGAGCCGCCGAGGATTTCCAGAAGCGCGTTGCAGGCTTCCTCGACGTTGCGGCATACGGGGCCTGTGTACAGGCCGTCTGCTGAAAGACGGTTCATGAGCGTTGTCGAGCGAGGGCAGTTCACGCCAATCTCGAGCAGCTCGTCCGAATGGGCCAACACATTGGACGGCGTGTCGCAGAAGCGGATCGTTCCGTGGTCGACGATGACGAGCATGTCGGCGAACTGGGACAGCAGGGCGATTTTCTGCTCGACGACCACGACGGTGGTGCCGTGCTCGCGTGCGTAGCGGGCAAGCAGCTGGAACACTTGCAGTGAACTGGCGGGGTCGAGCTCGGCTGTGGGCTCGTCGAGCATGAGCACCTTCGGCTTCAATGCCAAGATGGACGCGATGGCCACCTTCTGCTTCTGGCCGCCCGAAAGGCTGGCTATGACGCGGTCGCGAAGGTCGGCGATGCCCATATCGGTTAACGCCTCTTCGACGCGTGCGTCAATTTCTTCGTGCGGTATGTCGAAGTTTTCCAGACCGTACAGCATCTCGTCTTCGACGATGGATGTGACGATCTGCGAGTCGATGTCTTGGCATACGCTTCCGACGATTTGCGAAACATCGGTGAGACTCGTCTCGCACGTATCGTGGCCGTCTATCGTAACCGAGCCGTAGAAGTCGCCTGGATAGCAGTGCGGGATGATGCCGTTCATGGCATACGTGAGCGTCGACTTTCCGCTTCCTGCTGCTCCTGTGATACCAACGAATGCACCGGCCGGAATGCTCAAGTTGATGTCCTTGACCACCGGTTCGGTGCTCTCGCGGTACGTGAACGTGAAGTTCTTGATTTCGATCATGGTGAAACTCCTCTTGTAAAACCGAGTGCTGGAACCTTGCCACGAGTTGTCGGCAAGGTTCCAGCGTCCCCGCAGTGCAGGTGCTTCCTTGCGCTACTTCTTGAGGACTTTACGCAGGAGCGGGGTGAGGATTTGCACCAGGATGGCGTTGAACGTTGCGGTGCCGAACACCATGATGGCGTATGTGACGAAGATGACGGGCAATGCCAGGCCGTTCATGAGGCCTACGATGATGGCGAACGTGTAGCCTGATACGACCGTCGAGAGGAACGTGGTCACGAACGGATTGATGTCAGCCTTGCCGCTAATCTTCAGCGGGATGTTGATGAGCAGGCCGCACGCCAGGGCGCCGAGCACCTCGGAAGGAATGTTCACAAGCGGTGTGGCGTTGAGCATCGGGATCTGGCACATGATTCCGGCGATGAGGCCGATGACGATTGCCTGCGGCAGTTTCGGTCGCGTCAGGATGATAGCCAGGCAGTACATGGCGATGACGAAATTCGGTTTCATGCCAGCGAAGGAAAGGAAGCTGGCGACGGTCAGCTTCAGCACGGCGCCGGCGGCGAGCAGCACGGCGATGAGGATAAGGTCTTGTGTGTTGAGGCCTTTCTTAGCTTCGGCGTTTTCGACGATCGTGCGCTTCATGGTGGTGGACTCGGACATCTTTCTTCCTTTCTGTCGTGGCCGGCTGCCCCTTGCAGCCTGGCCGGTTGGCTGTCCGATGAGGTGGGCGCCTTACCCGCCTCATCCACTCGAATCACTCGAAGTCGTCGCGCAAATCAAAAGGCCTGTCCTTTGCAACCCCTTGCGGAGTTTCAAAGGACAGGCCATTCAACCTGCGGTGCCACCTTTGCTTGGCCCCATGCGGGACCCACTCGTGAACGTGCCATCACACGCTCTGCCTCTAACGCGGGCTCACGGTCCAGATACTCAGCCTCGGCTTGCGCTTTGGCCTTTCCCCTTTCCCTCGGCGATCCATTTGCCACCTAGCGTACTACGGAACTCTCAGCAACGTCCGCTCTCTGTGAGTGCCCGGATGACTTTACTTTCGCCTCAACGGTTTCGAGCTATTCGATTGTTGAGGGCACTTTAGCGCAGCAAAGCAAAATGTGTCAAGAGCTTTTTGCGACTTTTTTCACTTACGATAAACGCCTGGTGGCAGTGCATTTCTTATAGATTAGATAGAATGAATTGTTATCGAAAATATCGATAACAATCGAACGAAAAAGCATATTACCGCAGGTCTTGCGCCAATTAATAGCATCCAGGTATCGTATCGCCTAACGGTTTTAAAGGGCCGCGAAGACGGCCTGAGGGGAAGGAGACCACATGTCAGCAATTAAGAAGAACAGGAAACTGGCAGCGATTGTCGTTGCCGCGCTCGGTGTCGTGTTGGCGTTCGGCCTGGCATCGTGCGGAGGGTCAGCAAGCTCCAGCGCGTCGAGCGCGAGCGGGTCGGCCAGTGCTTCAGCCAGCGCTTCGGCCGCATCCGACGACAAGGTCATCAAGGTGGCCGCAAGCCCGACTCCGCATGCGGTGATTTTGAACGACGCCGTAGCGCCGCTGGTCGAGAAGGCCGGTTACAAGCTCGAGGTAGTCGAGTTCACCGATTACGTGCTGCCCAACACTGCAACTGAAGATGGCGAAGTTGACGCCAACTACTTCCAGCACATTCCCTACCTTGATCAGTTCAACAAGGAGAATGGTACGCATCTCGTGAACGTTGCGGGCGTGCACATCGAGCCGATGAGCGTCTACGCTGGCAAGACCGCTTCGTTCGACGAGCTCGCTGACGGCGCTACGGTTGCCGTGCCCAACGACACCACCAACGAGGCGCGCGCCCTCCTGCTGCTGCAGACCGCTGGCCTCATCGAGCTGGAAGATCCGACCAACTTGGCTGCAACTCCCAAGGACATCAAGAGCAATCCGAAGAACCTGCAGTTCAAAGAGGTTGAAGCTGCCACCGTTCCGACCATCCTGCCCGATGTCGACATCGCTGTGATCAACACGAACTATGCAATCGGCGCCAACCTGTCGAAGGACCTGGTTCTTATTACCGAAGCCGCCGAATCCCCGTATGTCAACGTGTTGGTCGTGAAAGAGGGCAACGAGAACACCGACAAGACCAAGGTCCTCATCGACGCTATCACCTCGCAGGATGTGAAAGATTACATCGCCAAGAACTTTGATGATTGCGTCGCAGTGTAAATCCCTGAGTAAATCCCTTACAATAGGGAGCCGCTAACAAAACGGGACAACGAATGCGGGGCCGATTCGTCGGCCCCGCGTGTTGCGGTCTACGGATGCGACAGGCACTTGGTGCCTGTCGCATTGCGCGAAAGGCGAACGGAAGAGTTTCATGATAGAACTGATAGACGTGGGAAAGGTTTACCACGCCAGCGCCGGCGACCACCGTGCGCTCGAGGGTGTGAATCTGCGCATCGAAGATGGCGACATCTTCGGTATCATCGGCGAATCGGGTGCGGGCAAGTCAACGCTCGTGCGTTTGCTCAACTTGCTCGAACGTCCGACCGAGGGTCGTATCATCATCGACGGGTCCGACATCACCGACTACCAAGGCCGCGAGTTGCGCGAGTTGCGCGCCAATATCGGAATGATCTTCCAGAACTTCGCCTTGTTCCAACAGCGCACGGTGCTGCAAAATGTCACGTTCCCTCTCGAGGTGCGTGGCGGGAAGAAGGAGGCCAACGCCAAACGAGCACATGAGCTCCTGCGCCTCGTGAGCCTCGACGACAAAGCATCGCGTTATCCCAGCGAGTTGTCGGGCGGCCAGCAGCAGCGCGTTGCCATTGCGCGCGCACTTGCCAACGAGCCTCATTACATGCTCTGCGATGAGGCTACGAGCGCGCTCGATTCGCGTACGACCGTACAGGTGCTCGACCTGCTAGCTCACATCAACGCCGAGCTGGGCGTGACCATGGTCGTCATCACGCACTCGCTCGACGTTGCGAAGCGTGTCTGCAACCGCATTGCCGTCATCGATGAGGGTCATATCGTGGAAGAGGGCAAGACGGCCGACGTGTTCGCCAACCCCCAGAGCGACGTAACGCGCGAATTGCTTGATTGGGGCTACAAACGTACCGATACGCCCGATGGAAAAGAGGAGGTCGTCCGTGATTGAGTTCTTTGACAAGTACGGCGCCCTGCTCGCGCAGGGAACCATCGATACGCTGGTCATGTCCATTGCTTCGTGCGTCTTCGCATACGTCATCGGTCTTCCACTTGGAATTTGGTTTGCCGTCACCACCCCGAACGGCCTGCGTCCCAACAAGGCCGTAAACACGGTGCTCGGCTGGATCATCAACATCGGCCGTTCAATCCCGTTCATCATTCTGCTTGTGGCCATCATCCCGTTCACGCGACTGGTTGTCGGCACGTCGCTCGGCGTGCCGGGCGCAGTGGTGCCGTTGACTGTTGCGGCCGCTCCTTTCGTGGCGCGCATCGTCGAGCAGAGCTTGGCCGAGGTCGACAAAGACCTCATCGAAGCAGCTCATAGCTTCGGTGCGAGCAATATGCAGATCATCATGAAGGTGATGTTGAAAGAATCGCTTCCCTCGCTTGTGCGCGGCGTGGCGATTACGTTCGTGAACCTGTTCGGATACTCTGCCATGGCGGGTACGGTAGGCGCTGGCGGCTTGGGTGACATCGCCATCCGCTACGGCTACCAGCGCTTCCAGGGCGACGTCATGCTTGCGGCCGTCATCCTCTGCGTCGTGCTCGTGCAAGTGTTCCAGACCTTCGGCGATTGGCTTGCCCGGACCATCGATAAACGTTAGGTAGAGGAGCGCTCATGTCCGATGCGCCGTTGAGGGAAATCTTCACGCGCGATTTCCTGATGCTTGCGACCATCAACCTGTCCATGTTCTTCGGCTTCCAGATGCTCAACATCGGACTGCCAGTGTACATGGCTCAATTGGGGGCCGCTGGCCAGATTATCGGGCTTGCCACGACGCTCATGACCATCATGGCCACCATCATGCGCGTGTTCGCGGGCGCATTGCTCGACCGGTTCGGACGATGGGGGATGCTCATCGGCGGCACGGTTGTCATGGTGTGCGCCATCACGTCGTTTGCCATTTTCCCCGTTGTGGGAATCATATTGGGGCTCCGCATGTTGCACGGCGTCGGATGGGGCGTGGGTTCCACGGCTTCCTCGACGATTGCGGCAGACATCATTCCCAAGAAACGATTCGCCGAGGGTATGGGCTATTTCGCCATGACGACGGCCATCTCGAGCGCTGTCGCACCCGCTGCTTCTGTTGCGCTTCTTCAGGGCGCCGGCGCAGAAGGAATGATCTACGTTGCTGCTGGCATAACCGCGCTTTCGCTCGTGCTTTCCGTTGTGGAGGCGCTGATTACCAAACGAACTGCTGCCAAGCGCTCTCGTGCAGATGAGGCGCCAGTTGGAGAGCAGCGCGATGGTCGCGGAGCCTCCGAGAAGGCTGGCGCCCCCGCCCAAAAAGACGAATCGCGCATTCCGAAGTATTCGGGGATCGAGGCGCTGTTCGAACGACGTGCTGTTGTGCCGGGTGTTCTGATGTTCCTCGTAAACGTCGGCTTCGGCTGCATCACCACATTCATCGCGCTTCACGCTGGCGAGCAGGGAGGAAACGGCGTTTCGGCGTATTTCCTCGTGTACGCCGTCGTTACTCTGGTCAGCCGTCCCTATATCGGAAAGCTTATCGACCGATACGGGTATCGGGTACCCGCGATTCTTTCCACGCTCTGCACGGCTGGCACGCTCGCACTCATCGGCGTGTCGAGCAACACGTTGATGTTCGCTTGTTCAGGTGTGCTCGGCGGGCTCGGCATCGGTACCGCAATGGGCACCTACCAGTCGATGGCTGTCGCGAACGTAGAGCCGCAACGACGCGGTGTGGCCACTTCGACGTACA
This sequence comes from uncultured Coriobacteriaceae bacterium, assembly GCA_902779135.1. GTDB lineage: Bacteria > Actinomycetota > Coriobacteriia > Coriobacteriales > Eggerthellaceae > UBA9715. The sequence goes on from CACZAR010000021.1 coordinate 39,057, forward strand.
TGACGGCATTCGACCTGGGAATCGCCCTTGGCTCGCTCGTTGGCGGTGTGCTTGCTGACATGTTCGGGTATACAATCATGTACTTCACGGTTGCAATCTTCCCGATTGCGGCAAGTGTTATCTCGGCGGTTGTCATTAAAAGCGAAACGAAAGAGCGAGAGGGCCAATCATGACGATGAATGCGCAAGATGCTATTGAACGTTTGAAGGCGGGCAATGCGTTGTTCGTAAAGGAGTCAACGGGTGCTGGCGACATTTCCCAGGCGCGAGTGAAGCGGCTTTCCGAAGAGGGGCAAGCGCCGTATGCGTGCGTTGTGACCTGCGCCGACTCGCGCGCATGGAGCTCGCGAGCTGCGTGTACGCTGCCGAGCACCTCGGCGTGAAACTCATCGTGGTGCTTGGTCACACGCAATGTGGCGCCGTTGCGTCCGCGTTGGAGGTTTTGGAAGCAGGCGCCGAGCTTGAGGGTGCAATGGCTCCCTTGTTGTCTTGCGTGTGCGCGAACGTCGGCATGGAGCGCGACCCTCAGGCTGCAAGTGTTGCGAACTTGCGTGCAGGTGTTGCGGCTATCGAAGGCGATGACGACATCGCGCACCTTATTCAGACGGCCGGTTTGCGCGTCGTTCCGGCGCTCTATCACACCGAGGACGGCACTGTAGAGTTCATGGAACTGTAGCCCGTTTATGACCTTTGGCTGTTTCTTGTCATAGCGCCGCTTGGAAACTACGAAGCCCTTACCAGGTTAATTGCAAATCGAGATCAATGGTATTCGGTCCTGTCGGCGCCATCGTGCACGATGGCCTCGTCATCCGAAATGCCCATGATGCCGCATATCGACATGACTGGACGCACCGTGTACTCTCCCGTGATGGACATCCCGATTTGCGAGACGTCGAGGCGTTCGAGCAACGTCTTCTGCAGCTGCATCTCGAGACCCTCTTCACCGGGTATCCAACCCCTGCCAGCGAACCGTCCGTTATCATGCGCTGCATCGGCGATTGCGCACTTGATCCAGCGGTGAGCCGCTATGGCGTAGCCTCCACCCCAAGCGTTGTAGAACATGCCGCCTATCAAATCGTCCTCATCGGCTGCTGCAGCTGACACCTCTTCGTATCCGTGAGCGCAAACGGCATAGAACACCACTTCGTCTGCACGATGGAGCAAGTCTGCAAGCACCTGGCTTTTCAAAACTGCACCACCTTCAAGGTGGATTTCGTCTCCGCTTCTGCTCTCGATGGGAAAACTGGCATACATACCTTTGCACTCAAACGTTTCGAGGCATTTCGCATACGTATCCTCGTAGTCTTCCGGAAAGCGCTCCGTGGCATCGTCTTTGCTCATGTGAAGCGTTGCCAGCGCGAGTTCTTCAACGTCGTTCAGCTGACCGTTGGGGATGGTGTATACGCATGGAGACAATGTTCTAGTCATGGTTTCCCCTTGTGATGAAGGATTTCTGTTTGCTCGTTGCATTATCTCATGGAGGCGCATTTTAAGATTTAGCGACTCTGACGAACTTCGCTTCAAGGCTGAATCATCGGGCGTCTTTGCATTGTGTGCCAGCATGCATGAAGCAAAGCCGTTCGAAACCATGATCGGTTATCTGATTCTCGTTTTATATTCGATAACTAGAAGCGCAATAAATTGGATTATTGGTTATAATTAATGAGCCCAGATGCGGGCATTTTATCAGGCTTGTTCGGAATGGAGGGATACTGGTATGGCAATTATGACGATCCTATCGCACGAGTACAACGAAGAGACCGGTGTTGATGTTTTCGTTGTGAATCCCGGCAACATGACCTGCGAAGTAAAGGTGACTGACGACGGCGTCGAGATGCTCACCGCAGGCACCCCTTCTCGTTTATCATGACCTCAAAAGAACTGCCGTCGCGCCATGGGGGCAGACGTACTTGCCTTTAGCAAGAGAGCGCGTGGAACACGAAAAGGGGAGCACATGGAGTATCGGTTGGACAAAAAATCCGGCAACGAGCTATCGGTGCTGGCGTGAACAGGGGACGGGTTAGGTGTTCATTTCTGAACAGGGGACGGGTTCGGTGTTCACTTGTTTCGTTCTGTTCTATAAGGGATGAGTTTGTTGCCTACTCGTTGCTCGTTACTGAGCCTGTTTGAGTAGTACAATGCAAACCCCTATTAGCTCGATTGAAGGGGGTTCCATGCCAAGAACAGCTCGCAAACAAAGTGGATCATCCGTTTATCACATAGTCAATCGAGGTGCTGGTAAACAGATAATTTTCGAGGACGACGCAGATCGTGCTTTCTTCATGAAGAAGCTGGAAGCTTTGCTTGATGAAGAGGGTGGGACACTGCTCGCATGGTGTCTCATGGGCAACCATTTCCACCTTCTTGCAACAATTCCCTTCGAACGGCTCAACGAACTCATGCACAGGCTTCAAACGAGCTATGCCGGTTACTTCAACAGGGTTTACGGGCATGTTGGAGCGGTGTTCGAGGGCCGTTTCAAGAGCGAACCGGTCGAAACGGACGAATACCTGATGACCGTCGTTCGCTACATTCACGAGAATCCGCGAAAAGGTGGTGTCTATAACGGGCTCGATTACCCATGGAGTAGCTATCGAGAGTATTGCGGAAAAAAGGGCTATGCGGACACTTCTTTTGTTCTCGACGTATTTGGCGGACTAAGCCAGTTCAAGACGTTTCATGACGCCCAGCATCAAGACGAGCGATGTCTCGAAGCGCGCGAAGTGCCGCTCCGTGGTCTAAGCGACGAGGATGCGCGATGCATTGCTGATAAGTTGTTGGAAGACGTTGCGGTCGGCTCATTGAAAGGAGCCGACCGGCAAACGCGCGATAAAGCTCTTGCCATGCTCAAAGCGAGAGGGTTGAGCGTTAGGCAAATACAGCGTATGACGGGGATTTCACTTGGTGTGATTTCGAAAGCAGGGAAGGAAATGAACACTTAACCCGTCCCCTGTTCATGTTAGATTCCCAGCATCTCGCTGTATACGGCAAGTGCGCCGTCAGTCTCGTGGGCGAGAACGCGCTTGGCCAAGACCTTGCCAAGCTGCACGCCTTCCTGGTCGAAGCTGTTGAGGTTCCAGAGGAAGCCCTGGAACATAATCTTGTTCTCGAAATGCGCGAGGAGCGCTCCCATGGATTCCGGCGTGAGCCTATCGCCGATGATGATGCTCGACGGCCGTCCGCCATCGAACTTCTTGTTCAGGTCATCGTCGTCCTTGCCGCAGGCGAAGGCGACGATTTGCGCAGC
>CACZAR010000022.1 GCA_902779135.1 uncultured Coriobacteriaceae bacterium
GACGTATCGGAAAGCCAGCTCGATATCGACTGGCAGGCGGTTGCCGACGACGACATCGATTTCGCGATGATTCGCCTGGGGTATCGCGGTGCAACAGAAGGCGACCTGTATCTGGATAACTACTACTGGGACAACTTGGAAGGTGCGCGCGATGCGGGCATCGATTGCGGCATCTACTTCTTCTCACAAGCAACGAATGAGCAGGAAGCCATCGAGGAAGCCGAATTTGTGCTCGACAACTTGGGAGGAGTTTCGCTCGAATACCCGATTGCGTTCGATTCCGAAGTCGTGCCCAGCCTTGGCATAACCCGCACGGCAAACCTCTCAAGAGACGAAATGACCGCTATTGCCGATGCGTTCTGCAAACGCATCGAGCAAGCAGGGTACCGCACGCTCATCTACGGCAACGCGGGCGACTTGTCTCGCTACGATGACTCGATTGTCAACGATGGTGGGGTATGGTGGGCGGAGTATGGCCCCAACCAACCGAACCATTATCTCGATATCGTGATGTGGCAGTATTCGAACGGAGGCGACGTTGCGGGTATCGACACGGCTGTCGACATGAACATCGATTTGTCCAACGCCCTTGCGTAGAGCAAAGACCAAGCATCAATGCTTTCGTAAAGGAAACGAGCCATCGGCGCAGGTCCGATGGCTCGTTCTGATTGCGGTTGCAACTTTAGTTTCTAGAGTGCTGCAGCGACGGCTTTCTTCACGTCGTCCATGTCGACCGTGGGCTCGAAGCGAGCGATGATGTTGCCTTCGCGGTCGACCAGGAACTTCGTGAAGTTCCATTTGATATAGGCCTTCTCGCCAAACTTGCTGTTGTTCGCCTGTGCAAGTTTCTCAAGTGCCTTGTTCTTGAAGCCCTTGCCGAAACCCTCGAAGGGCTTCTCGGTGGCCAGCAGGGCGAACAGTGGGTCGGCGTTCTCGCCGTTGACGTCGATTTTCTTGAACTGCGGGAACTCGGTTCCGAATTTCACCTGGCAGAACTCGTGGATTTCGTCATCCGAACCTGGCGCCTGGTCTGCAAACTGGTTGCAGGGGAAGTCGAGAATCTCGAAACCCTGATCGCGGTATTCCTTGTACATCGCCTCGAGCGGCTCATAGTGCGGAGTAAAACCGCAACCGGTGGCTGTGTTGACGATGAGCAGGACTTTTCCCTTGTAATCGGCCAGCGAGACTTCGCTGCCGTCGCGCGCAGTGACGTTCAGATCGTAAATGCTCATGAGAATTCCTTTCGACATAGTGTCTTCGTTGCTAATATTATTGCATAAAATTAAATTGTATGCAATATATATTTGGCTTCATCATGGTTTTCATGGCATTTTTGTTCGCTATAATGCATCGGGTCGAAAGGGACGAATGAAGAATCTGATTGCACAATTCATGAAGTTCGGTGTGGTGGGCGTCATCGCCTTCTTCATCGATTACGGGCTGCTTGCGTTCTGCACAGAGATCCTGCACATCAACTACCTGGTCAGTGCCACAATCGGCTTCACAGTGTCGGTTGTTTTCAACTACCTTGCGTCTATGCGCTACGTTTTCACGCACAAGGAAGATATGAGCCGTCGGCGTGAATTCATCATCTTCGTCATTTTGTCGATTATCGGACTTATCATAAACAACGCATGCATGTGGGCCGGCGTCGAGCTGCTCGGTTGGCATTACCTGATCGTGAAGATCGGTGCCACGGCCATCGTCATGGTGTGGAATTTTGTAACGCGAAAGATTTTCCTCGATGCGGGGAATTAGGCCGAACCGGAGGAAGTGGTCTTCTTAGGTTCGTTGGGAATAGGAGAGAAAGCAATGCCCATTACCGATTATCTGATCATGAACGCCGCGAAGTTTCCCGACGATGTTGCACTCGTCGAGGTAAACCCCGCGATCCGCGAGAAGCGCGGCAAGGCGTGGAGCGAGTACGAGCTCGTCGAGACTGCGCCGTCGAAGCGCTATCGTCGTGACATCACGTGGCGTACGTTTAACGAGCATTCGAACCGTTTTGCACACATGCTCCTCGATTCCGGAGTGCAGCGCGAAACGAAGGTCGCCATCCTGATGATGAACTGCCTTGAGTGGCTTCCCATCTACATGGGCGTGCTGAAATCGGGCGCCATTTCGGTACCGTTGAACTATCGCTACACGGCGGAAGAGATTCGCTACTGCCTCGACCTCTCCGATGCCGAGGTGTTGATTTTCGGCCCTGAGTTCATTGGGCGCATCGAAGAGATCGTCGACAAGATTCCTAAGATCAAGCACTTGTTCTTCGTGGGCGAGGACTGCCCCGAGTTCGCGTGCAGCTACAACGATCGCGTGCGTCACTTCACGCCTGAGGAGCCGGCAATTCCCATAGTTGACGACGACTTGGGAGCCATCTACTTCAGCAGCGGTACAACGGGCTTCCCGAAAGCCATTCTCCACAAGCACAAGTCGCTTATGCGCGCAGCCATCACCGAGCAGAAGCACCATGGCCAGCAGCATGAAGACAACTTCCTGTGCATTCCGCCGCTGTACCACGTAGGCGCGAAGATGCACTGGATGGGCGGACTGGTTACGGGCGCTTCCGCAGTCATCTTGCGTGGCGTGAGCCCCGAATGGATTCTGCGAACCGTTTCGGAGGAGCATTGCACGATCGTGTGGCTGCTCGTTCCGTGGGCCCAGGACATCCTCGACGCCATCGACGACGGTGTCGTGAACTTGGAAAATTACGAGCTCGAGCAATGGCGCCTTATGCATATCGGCGCTCAGCCTGTGCCGCCGAGCCTGATCAAGCGTTGGATGAGCGTGTTCCCGAACCATCAGTACGATACGAACTACGGCCTATCGGAAGGTATTGGGCCCGGCAGCGTGCATTTGGGCGTCGAGAACATCCACAAGGTGGGTGCCATCGGCATTGCCGGCTACGGTTGGGAAGCTGAAGTGCGTCACGAGGACGGCACGCTCGTCACGCCGGGCGCGCATGACGTGGGCGAGCTTTGCTTGCGCGGTGACGGCGGCGTCATGGAGTGCTACTACAACAACCCCGAGGCTACGGCCGAGGTTTTGCGCGATGGTTGGCTCTACACGGGCGACGTGGCCGAGGTGGACGAGGACGGCTTCATCTACCTGGTCGACCGCGCGAAGGACGTCATCATCACGGGCGGCGAGAACCTCTATCCCGTACAGATCGAGGACTTCATTCGCACGAATTCCGACGTGAAGGATGTTGCGGTCATCGGCATCCCCGACACGCGCCTGGGCGAAATCGCTTGCGCCATCATCGAAATGCGCGATGGGCGCTCTTGCACCGAGGAAGAGATGGCGGAGTTCTGCAAAGGACTTCCGCGCTACAAGCGCCCGCGCAAGTACATCTTCGCAGAGGTGCCGCGCAATTCGACCGGTAAGATCGACAAGCCCGAACTGCGCAAGCGTTATGGTGCAGCGGGGCTGGTTGCAACTGAGACGTCGCACTAGCATCAGCATTAGCGCGAATCGTACGTCCGTCCTTCGTTCGTGCGGAGGGCGGGCGTTTTTTTCGCGCTATAATATCGCGTACAATTTAATTGCATGGTAGTTGCGTGAGGTAGGTAATTTATGGCGTCCAGAGATGTTGCATACGAAACGATTCCAACTGATGAGCTGCTGAAACTTGAGAACCAATTGTGCTTTCCGCTGTACGCTTGCTCGAAAGAGGTTGTTCGTCGCTATACCCCGCATCTCGACAAGCTCGATTTGACCTATACGCAGTACTTGGTGATGATGGCTCTGTGGGAATACGGCGAACTGTCGGTTGGAGAGCTGGGCGAGCGGCTGTTCCTCGACTCCGGCACGCTCACGCCCATGCTCAAGAAAATGGAAGACAAGGGTTACGTATCGCGTGTGCGCAGCTCTGTAGATGAACGCCGTGTCAATGTGCGGCTAACTGAAGCTGGCGAGAAGCTGAAAGAAGAGGCGCGCGAAGTGCCTATGGCGATGGGCCAATGCGTCAACATCGATCCAGATGATGCTGCCAAGCTTGTGCACTTGCTCAGAAAAGTGCTCGCCAACGTACGGGAATCATAAGCGTCACGCAAATCGGCTGAATTGCTTCATGCTGCCCAGCACTTAATTCCAGACCTGTGAAAAGCCATTACGAAAAAATCATCGTCGCGTGCTGCTTCTTATCGCTGTTCGTCAACATTGGACTGAACAGCACATCGTTCGCGGTCTACCAGCCTTACATCGTGTCGATGCCGGACATCGGTGATGCGGCTGGTTCGATCATCCTGTCCACGCGTATTCTCGTTTCGGCTGTTGCGACCATGCTCGTCAACCGTTTCTACGATTTCCTTGAAGCTCGGGCTGGCCTCTCGTTGGCGATGGTGCTGACAGCTGCGGCGTTCTTCGTGTACTCGACGGCTTCGACGCTTCCTGCCTTTCTCGCGGGTGCGGTACTTGCGGGCATTGCATATGGATTGGGGGGCATGGTAGCGACGGCCATGCTCGTGAACCGCTGGTTCAAGAGTGGCATTGGGACGGCAGTGGGGGTTGCTTCGGTTGGCAGTGGAGTGGCAGGATTCGTCATTCCCGTTGCGGCGACGTCAATCATTGAAGCGCACTCGCTTGTAGCTGCTTTTGCATGCGAGGGGGTCCTTTCGCTCGTTTTGGCGGTCGTCGTGTTCTTGTTTCTGAGGAATCGGCCTTCTGATTTGGGGCTTAAACCTCACGAGTCCAATATTGCGAAGTCAGGTCGCGGCAAAGAACAGGCCGCGCGCATTCGCAGAGGAGTTGAACTTTCGGTGCGCGAACGCTGGTTGGTGCTGGCTGCCATGGCGATGCTCGGCGCGTTCAGCATGAGCGCCATCGCGTATCTGTCGGTGCTGTTTGTGTCCTCGGGCTACGACATCCGCCTCGCTGCCGTGCTCTTGTCTGTCGCTGGCGTGTGCTTGACGATTGCGAAATTCCTGGTCGGCGAGATGTTCGACCGTCTGGGAACGCCAATTGCGTCGTTCATGATGTTCATTGTGCTCGTCGTGGGCCTTGTGCTTGCTTGCCTTTCAGGCTGTGAGGTTCCTGCCGTGGCTATCGGTGCGGCGGTGTGCATTGGCGCAGGGTTGTCTTTGGGTTCGGTTGGGTTGTCGGTGTGGTCTATCGAGTTGACGAGCCTCGAGTTGCGCGTGAAGTCGATCAAGAACTGCCAGGTTACCTATTCTCTGGGTGGTTTCGCAATGAACGCGATTCCTGGTCCGCTCAAAGAGTTGACAGGCACCTATGTGACGTCGTACGCAATCATGCTCGCACTTGTCGTTGCGACCGCCTTCATCATTCTGGGCATGTATCGGAGGGTCTCTGCGCGCGGGCAATAGCCAAAAAGGACAGTCCCTTTTTGGTTGGTTGGCTTGCGCGGTGCAGCCTTATAATTGCTTTATGAACAAACACGTGAAAAAAATCGCCATCATCGGGGGCGGAGCAGCAGGTCTCGCAGCGGCTATTGCTGCCGGCGACCGCGCGAGGGAATTGGGCGTGCCTGTCGAGGTTGTGGTTTACGAACGTGATGACCGTGTTGGACGGTCGATACTCGCAACGGGCAACGGGCGCTGCAACTTCTCGAACCTCGAGCTCAGGATGAGCGAATACCGCAACGCCGACTTCGTGCAACGTGTTTTCGACGCAGTTGGCGACGAACGGTTTGTTTGCGATTTCTTCGATGGTTTGGGGCTCGAATGGCGCGCTGAGCCCGATGGCCGTCTGTATCCGCTGGCAAACAAGGCATCGGTTGTCGTCGATGTGCTGCGCGCTGCGGCTGCAGATTTGGGCGTGCGCGAAGCGTGCGAGCGCGAAGTCGTTTCAATCGAGCCGCCCCGCGAAGAAGGCAAGCAGTTCACGATGCGCATGAAAGACGGGGAGTTCCAGCGGGCCGATGCCGTCGTGCTCGCATGTGGTGGCAGGATGGCAGCTTCGATCGAGGCCGCTGGCGTGCCGTTTACACCGATGCGTCCCATGCTTGGGCCGCTGCGCGTGTCAGATAAAGAGATCCCGCTCGTGCGCGAGCTCGACAACATTCGCGTCAAAGCCGCGGTAACCCTCATGCGCGAACAGGATGGTGAGTGGACGGCCACTGCTGTCGAGCAGGGAGAACTGATGTTCCGCAAATATGGCGTTTCGGGCATCTGTGTGTTCAATCTATCGCGGCTTGCCCAACAAGGTGACATGTTGAACATCTGCTTCCTCCGCGACGATCTTCATGATCGAGCTGAAGAATATCTCCAGGCGCGCATGCGCAACTTGGTGAAGCGCTTCGGGGAGAACCTCACATATGCGCAAATGCTTCGTGGCATGTTGCTGCCGCGCGTGTCAGAGACGCTGCTCAAGAGCGTCGGGCTGAAGCTTGAAGATTCGTGCTCAAAGCGCGATTTAGACGACCTGGCAAGTCTGTTGACATCCTTCTCACTTGAGGTGGCTGGAATCGGGGATGCCGATCTCTGTCAGGTTCGTCGTGGTGGCTTTGCGGTTGAGGCGGTGTCGCCCGAAACCATGCAGGTTCATGACCGCCCAGGTCTTTTCATCGTCGGTGAAGCACTCGACGTAGATGGTCCGTGCGGAGGCTACAACTTGCATTGGGCTTGGACGAGCGGTTGCCTTTCTGGTAGGAGCGCCGTAAACAATTTGCTGGGAATCGAGTGAGCCAGGGGCCAGGGCAGCGACTCACTCTGCATGATGCATTATGAGGACAGAGCATGATAGAGGTTTCCAATATCCGATTGCCGCTTGACGCTGGTTTGCCCGATGGCGAGAAGCTTGTTCGGTCAGCGGTGGCCAACGTGCTGGGTGTCAAAGTTGGCGCGATCGCCGACCTGAAGCTTTTGAAACGCAGCGTCGATGCACGAAAGAAGAACGACGTTGGGTTTGTGGCGACGTACGCGGTTGGTTTGTCCGATGCACAGTTGGAAGAACGTGCTCTCGAGGGCGCTGGCGTCTCGAAGCGCGTTAACGTCAAAGCTTACGAGCCGTATGAACCGCTTGAGATCCCACGTGTAGAGTTCTCCGATAGTGCACCACGACCCGTCGTCGTGGGAACGGGCCCGGCTGGTCTGTTTGCCGGTTTGTATCTCGCACGCGCAGGATTGCGCCCGCTCGTCGTCGAACGGGGCGGCGATGTCGAAGAGCGGCAGCGTGCGGTCGCGGCGTTCAACGAGGGGGCCGACCTCGATTTGGCAACCAACATCCAATTCGGCGAGGGGGGAGCGGGCACGTTTTCGGACGGAAAGCTCACCACGGGCACGAAGAGTCCGCTCGCGCGTCATGTCCTGCAATGGTTCGTCGACGCTGGAGCACCCGACGAGATTCTTTGGCAAGCCAAACCGCACATCGGAACCGACAAGCTTGTCGAGGTGGTGCGCGCGATGCGTCAGCAGATCGAAGACGCGGGTGGCGAAGTGCGGTTCCATGCAAAACTCGAGGAAATCGTGCTTGACGATTCCGGTCGACTTGCTGAAATCGTGGTAGCAGGGGAGAAAATGCCCGCACAAGCCCTCGTGCTTGCATGCGGCCATTCTGCGCGCGACACGTTCCGGATGTTGCAACGCGCCCAGTTGGCGATGGAACCGAAAGCGTTTTCCGTTGGCGTGCGTATCGAGCATCGTCAAGCCGACATCGACCGTGCGCAATATGGGAAAGCGGCTGGTCATCCAGCGCTTGGTGCGGCAGACTACAAGATGGTCGCCCACTTGCCGAGCGGACGTTCCGTCTACACGTTCTGCATGTGCCCTGGCGGCGAGGTCGTTGCAGCTGCCAGCGAAGAGTACGGGGTCGTCGTCAATGGCATGAGCCGTTTTGCGCGTGACGCCGAAAACGCGAATGCAGCATTGCTCGTGGGCGTGACGCCCGATGACTTCAAGAGCCGCGATCCACTGGCGGGCACGGTGTTCCAGCGTCGCATCGAGCAGGCGGCATTCGGGGAGGCGCATGAGATGATGGGCGAGCCCTGGCAGGCTCCTGCGCAAACTGTTGGCGATTTCCTTGCCGACACGGTCGGCAATCCGTCGAAGACTGTGACGCCCAGCTATCCGCGTGGCGTGGTGTGGTGCGACCTGCGCGAGATTTTCCCCGAATTCGTGACCGATTCGATTGCCGAGGCGCTTCCCGTTCTCGACCACAAGCTTCATGGCTTCGCAGATGAAGGTGCGGTCATGACGGGCGTGGAAACCCGCAGCTCGAGTCCGGTGCGCATTTTGCGCGACGACGAGACGCTGCAAGCATGGAGGCAAGCGCCCCGCAAAAAGGTAAGGGCCCGCGACATCGCGCGCGGCCATGGGCGTCAGCCCGAGCCCGAGACACCGCATGTTCCCTCAGGTGTTTTTCCCGCAGGTGAAGGCCCCGGCTATGCCGGTGGCATCATGAGTGCTGCGGTTGACGGCTTGCGCGTTGCCCAGAAAATCGTCGAGCTAGCCAAAACGGGACAGTCCCGCATCGGTTAGCCTCGTTCACGCGAGGGAGGGAAAGCACATGTGCGATGGATTTGCGGAAGCGGTCGAAGCGCTCAAGGCTGGCAAAGCCGTTGTTTTTCCCACCGATACCGTGTACGGTCTCGGGGTTTCAGTCGAGCATGCGCGCACGCCCCGGGCGATTTACGACCTCAAGCAACGCGATGCAGGCAAGCCGATTGCATGGCTTGTCGGCGGTGTCGAAGCGCTCGACGAATACGGGGTTGAAGTACCTGACTACGCACGGGTGCTTGCGGCCAAGCATTGGCCGGGCGCTCTGACCATTATCGTGCGTGCGAACGAAAGCGTTCCGGAGGCGTTTCGCTCCGAAGTAGGGACCATCGGCTTGCGAATGCCAGACTGCAAAACGACCCTCGACCTCATCGAGTCAGTAGGGTCTCCTCTGGCAACTTCTTCTGCCAACGTGTCGGGATGCCCCGATTCGTCGTCTGCCGAATCAATCGACAGATCGCTGTTGGAGCAAGTTGCTGCCTCAATCGTGAATGACGTGGTGAGCGGCGGGGTCGCTTCCACCGTGATAGACTGTTCGCAAGGGAAAATTGTCGTTGTTCGCCAAGGAACGATAGCCGTATCGGGGGAGGCAACGTGCTCTGGTTCGGCTTCTGCCGTAGATTAAGGTAGAGGAAAGGGATGATCATGGCTGACCAGGTTTTCACCGTACCGTTCGAGTATCCATCTCAAGATGGCAAATCGACCATCAATGCGAAGATGTGGACTAATACGAAGTTCGGCACGAGCGAGCAAGAAGGTTCCGAGAAACCCAAAGGCATTATCCAGATAGTTCATGGCATGGCCGAATACATCGACCGTTACGACGATTTGGCGAAGTACCTTGTGAGTCGCGGCTTTGTCGTATGCGGCGAAGATCACATTGGACACGGCAAATCTGCTTCAGATTCCAGCGAGTACGGCAACATGCCCGTCAAGGGTGGCAAGGACATTCTGCTTGCTGACGTCCGCACGCTGCACTTGATGGCGCGCGAGCTGTATCCGGATGTTCCTTACATCATCTACGGTCATTCGATGGGCAGCTTCATCACGAGGGCTTACATTGCCCGTTATGGCGACGATCTTGATGCTTGCGTGCTCTCGGGTACGGGCAATGTCCCTGCAGCGCTTTCCAAGGCTGGCCGCTTCATGGCGCGCACGCTTGCATCGATAAGGGGAAACAAGCATAGGAGCCCCTTCATCGACAACATGGGTGCTGGTGCGTATGGCAAGCAAATCGAGAACGCCCGCACGCCGCTCGACTGGCTTTCCACCGACGAAAAAGTTGTTGACGCCTATATCTCCGATGATTTGTGCGGATTCATGTTCACCGTTGGCGGCTATGCGACGTTGCTCGACCTTACGGCTGAAGTCGTGACTCCCGAGTGTGCTGCCAAGGTTCCCAAAGGCCTGCCGATTTTCCTCATCGCAGGCGATGGAGATCCGGTTGGCGACATGGGCAAGGGTGTTCTGGCCGCAGCTAACCTGCTGCGCGACGCAGGCGTAAAGCGCGTCCGCGAGAAGATCTATGCTGGCATGCGCCACGAGATTCACAACGAAATTGGACACGAGCAGGTGTACGACGACATCGCATCATGGATTGAAGAGGCCGTTGTGCACTGAAAAGGGACGAGCCCTTTTACGCGAATTGGAAAGGACACAGCATGAAGAAGTACGTCATCGCTCTTGACGAGGGCACCACGTCTGCCCGCAGCGTGCTCATCGATCACGAGGGGAAAATCGCTGGAGTTGCCCAGCGCGAGTTCGAGCAGCATTACCCGCATCCCGGTTGGGTCGAGCACGATCCCATGGACATCCTTTCCGCGCAGCTGGGCACCATGACGGAGCTGCTCGTTTCCAACGATGTGCAAGCAAGCGAGATCGACAGTATCGGCATTACCAACCAACGCGAGACCACTGTCGTGTGGAACCGCGAGACAGGCGAGCCGATTTTTAACGCCATCGTGTGGCAGTGCCGTCGTACGGCCAGCATTGTCGATGCATTGTGCAGCGACCCTGAGGTCGCGCAGACGATCACGGCGAAAACAGGGTTGATTCCCGATGCGTACTTCTCGGCGAGCAAGATCAGGTGGATTCTTGACAACGTCGAGGGCGCGCGCGAATTGGCCGAGGCAGGCAAGCTTGCGTTCGGCACGATCGATACGTGGCTCATCTGGGCTTTGACCGATGGCAAAGTGCATGCGACCGACCCCACGAACGCCAGCCGCACCATGCTGTTCGACATCCACACCATGAGTTGGGACCCCTGGCTGTGCGAGTTGTTCGATATCCCGATGAGCATGCTTCCCGAAGTGCGCCCATCGTCGGGTGATTTCGGCGAGACGTCGCGCGAGGGCATCGTGGCAGGCATTCCAATCCGCGGCGTGGCGGGCGACCAGCAAAGTGCATTGTTCGGGCAATGTTGCTTCGAGCCTGGTCAGGCGAAGAACACGTACGGAACCGGCTGCTTCCTGCTCATGAACACGGGCGATGAGGCGCCGTTGTCGAAGAACGGCCTTGTTACCACGGTTGCCGCAAGCGCTCCAGGTGCAGGTCCTGAATACGCCGTCGAAGGCAGTGTCTTCATGGGTGGAGCGCTCATCCAGTGGGTCCGTGATGGTCTGGGCTTGATTCAGAGCGCAGCGGAAACGGAAGCCATCGCTCTAAGCGTGGACAGCTGCGACGGCGTCTACATCGTTCCGGCCTTCACCGGCCTCGGCGCTCCCTATTGGGATGCGCAGGCACGCGGTGCAATCTATGGCTTGACCCGCGGTACAACTACCGCCCACATCGTGCGCGCGGCGCTCGAGGCGCTTGCCTATCAGGTTTATGACCTGGTGGGCGCCATGGAAACCGATGCGGGCATGCCGCTCAAGGTTCTCAACGTAGACGGTGGCGCCTCGGCGAACAACTTCCTCATGCAATTCCAAAGCGACATTCTCTGCAAGCCGATCCGTCGTCCTGAAAACGTCGAAACCACCGCACTCGGTGCCGCTTATCTTGCAGGTTTAGCCACCGGATTCTGGGGCGGGCTCGACGATTTGCGTGCTTTGCGAGCAGGTGATGCAACGTATCTGCCTGATGAGAACAACGAGCGTTTGGCTGCGCGCATTGCCGGATGGAAGGAAGCGGTCGGCCGCACGAAAACGCAGTAGATGTCCAGAGCCCTCAGGTACGGGAGTTGTTCCCGCGACGGGGCTCGCCTACAGCTGCTCGCCTTGCCTAAACAAATCAAATACAGTGGCTGCGCAAGCGGCTTCGCCCCGTCACGGGAACAACTCCCGTGGCGGGGTTTCGCTATATAATGGGTCCGTTGGTTTTCGTGCGGCCGAAGGAGTGGCGATGAAGGTTAGTATCGCGAGCGATCATGCTGGGTTCGAGGAGAAAGAGCTCTTGAAGCCTTACCTCGTGGAGCTTGGGCATGAGGTTATTGACCGTGGGCCTGATTCAGACGATCGTGTCGACTATCCCGATTTCGCCGAGCTGGTTGCAAAAGATGTTGCAGGTGGCGAGGCCGATCGCGGCGTGCTCGTTTGCGGTACGGGCATTGGCATGGCCATTGCGGCCAACAAGGTCGATGGCATTCGCGCGGCGAACGTCACGACTCCCGAATTCGCGGCGCTTGCCCGCGAACACAACGATGCCAACATCGTTACCGTGTCAGGTCGTTTCGTAACCGACGAAACCAATCGCGCCATCGTGAAGGCGTTCCTCGAAACTGCTTTCGGTGGAGGTCGTCACGAGGGCCGCGTAGCCAAGATCATGGCACTGGAGAAATAGGGCAATGCCGACTTGCCCATCACGAGGAGACTGAAATGGCTGATACAAGACCGTCTTGGGACGAATACTTCGCAACGTTGGCGCAGCAGGTTTCCACCCGCACCACCTGCACGCGTCGTGCCGTCGGCGCTGTGATCGTCAAGGAAAACCGCATTCTCGCCACGGGCTACAACGGTGTGCCGCGCGGCATGGCCCATTGCGCTGAGGTAGGGTGTTTACGCGAGCAGATGGGCGTGCCGTCTGGTCAGCGCCAGGAAATCTGCCGCGGCCTGCATGCCGAGCAGAATGCCATCATCCAAGCGGCGCGTTATGGCATCGACATCCGCGGTTCGAAAATCTACATCACCACGCAGCCGTGCATCACGTGCGCCAAGATGTGCATCAACGCTGGAATCGAAGAAATAATCTACGCGAACCCATATCCCGACGAGCTGTCGTTGGGCATGCTCGACGAAGCGGGCATTCCGTATCGCGTATTTGAATTGTAAAAATTGCTGAAGTCCTAATTTCGGGGTGTTTTTGCCCGCCGTTCGCGGGAAGTTTGGACTTTTCGTCCTAGGACGTTACCGTTTCGTTGACTATCCTATATGATAGGTTGAGTTGTCAATTGTGCACATATGCGGATTGGGACGAAAGTAGGTCATGTTCGTAGCGATTGTTATCGGTCTCGCGGTGGGTGTTGCAGCTTTTGCACCGCTCATCTTCGGGATGAACAAGGCTCGCATGGCTTCGCCGACCAGCAATCTCGGTCATGCCGGGTCGTTGCTGTTGGGCGTGTTGCTTTCGTTCATCGTGCTCGGGGTTGCTATGGCCGTGTGCGCCCTCTGGTTCCGAGACGTGGCAATTCCGTTCGTCCTCGCAGAGGCGTGCGGTCTTGTCATTTCCGCTGTTGTGTTTGGCATCTCGAAGAACTTGCGTAGGTGAGAAACGAAGGGGTTAAGCGATGGCTCACGAAGCTTTAAGCGGTACCGATCCTCTGGCGATGTTAAGCGCCCTGGTGCCCGAATTGAAGGAATCGTTCAATGCGGGTTTTGTCATCCCGTTTGGCGACACGGGCTTCGGCATCACGCAATACATGCTGTATGCCATCCTCGTATGGATCATTGTGTTCGCAGTTGTCATGCTTGCGGGCAAGCGTTTGACGCTCGTTCCGAACAACAAGTTCGTCAACATGGTCGAATACGGCTATCAGATGGTGCGCAACAACATCGGTGAGGGCACCATCGGTCACGGTTACAAGAAGCACATCCCGCTGCTTGCAACCTTGTTCTTCTTCATCCTCATCTCGAACTTCATCGGCCTGATCCCCGGCTCGAAGGCGGCAACGGGTTCGCTGCAGATCAACTGGGCGCTCTCCATCGTCGCGTTCGTCTACTTCAATTACTGGGGTGTCAAGGCTCACGGTGGCTGGGGCTATATCAAGTCCATCGCCCCGTCCGGCTTGCCGAAGGTGATGGTTCCCATCATCTGGGTGTTCGAGTTCGTCTCGCTTGTCATCCGCGTGCTCACGCTCGCCGTCCGACTTTACGGCAACATGTTCGCTGGCCATATGGCTCTTGGCGTGTTCGCGTTGTTCGCGTCGTCGTTCCTGTTCGCAGCCATCAACGGTGCTGGCGCCATCGGCGGCCTCTCCGTCCTGTGGCTCGCGTTCGAGATCTTCATGTACGCACTCGAGACGCTGGTTGCGTTCCTGCAAGCGTACGTGTTCACCATCCTGACGGCGGTGTACATCAACCTGGCTACGTCTTCGCACTAAGCCATCTGTGGGCTCGCGCCTTGCCCCGAAAGGCGCCTGATATTTGGTTACATCGGTAAAGCCATGGCCGATGGAACATAGTAAAACCGGTGTCTCTGAGCGGAGTTCAGGGACGGCAAAGGAGGAAATCATGGGTTCGCTTACACTTAATGCACTGCTCTTGGTCGGCTATGGCCTGGGCGCAATTGGCCCCGGCATCGGCATTGGCATCGCCTGCTACGGCGCCTGCGTCGGTACCGCTCGTCAGCCTGAACTCGCTGGTCGTCTGTTCACCAACTTCATCATTGGTGCCGCTCTGGCCGAGGCGCTGGCCCTGCTGGGCTTCGTTCTGGTGTTCATCCTCCAGGGTTAATGTCCTTTCCGGAACATTTCATCCGTTAAGGTCCAAGGAGGTTATCTAGTGAACAACAGAGCGAACAAAGCAAAGGCGTGGCTCGCCATCACTGGCGCAGCTGCAAGTGCCTCGTTTGCTTTCCCTGCGCTCGCGTTTGCGAATGAGAAGACGGGTGTCGCGCTCATTTTGCCCGACATGGTCGAAACCGTCCCGATGCTCATCGCCTTCATCGTGCTCGTCATCGTCTTGTGGAAGTTCGGCTGGCCCATGTTCGAGGGTATGCTGGAGAAGCGCGAGAAGACGATCGCCGAGGCGCTGCAGAAGTCCGAGGAGGCGCGCATCGAATCCGAGCGCGTTCTGGCTGAATACCAGAAGCAGCTCGCAGAAGCGAAGTCTCAGTCGGCTCAGATAATCGCTGACGCAAAGCAAACGGGCGAAGCGGTCGAGGCCAACATCAAGAAGAGGGCCGAGGAAGAAGCCGCATCGATGATCGAGAAAGCTCGTACCGCCATCGAAGCCGAGAAGAAGGCCGCCATGGTCGATCTTCAGAGCTCGGTCGCGGACCTTTCCGTGGACGTTGCTACTCGCCTGGTCGGCACCGACCTGAGCGATGCCGAGCATCGTGCAATCATCGAGCGCTATGTCAACGAGGCGGGCAGTTTCAATGGCAACTAATCGCCTTATCGTAAAAGAGCAAATCGCCACGTACACCTCGCTGCTTTTCGAAGCAGTGAAGAATGAGGGCGGTTCGGAAGGCGTGTTGCGCCTCAGCAACGAGGCGAAGCAGATCGTCGCCGCCATGCGCGGCAACGCAGATCTCGACGCTGCGCTGAAGGACCCGGGCTATACGCCCGAACAGAAGGCGGCGCTCGCCCGCAACGTGTTTGCGGACGCCAACCCCGCGTTGGTCAGCGTCATCGCCCTCATGGCCGAGCGCGACGAGCTCGACTATCTGCCCCGCGTGGCAGACGGTATCGAGGAGCGCATGAAGGACGAGCTGAACATCGTCGTCGTGGATGTGACGACTGCAGTTGAGCTCGACGACCACCTGCGCGATTTGATCAAGAAAAAGGCCGGTTCCGAAATGGGCAAGACGGTCATGCTCAACGAGCGTGTCGACAAGTCCATCCTGGGCGGCATAATCATGAGCACGAAGGACGAGCGCATCGACGCCAGCCTTCTCACGCAGGTCGAAAAGACCCGCGAAGCGCTCAAGAAGTAACGAAAAGGGAGGTGAATGCTAGTGACTGAAATCACCGCTCAGTCCATCGACGAGGCCCTGCGCAAGCAGTTGGCGAACCTCGAGATGGGCGTTGACTCGCGTGAGGTCGGGACGGTCATCCAGGTCGGCGACGGTATTGCACGTGTCGACGGCCTCAAGAGCGCGATGGCCGGTGAGCTGCTGGAATTCATCGGTGAGGGCGGCAAGACCGTTTACGGTCTGGTCCAGAACCTCGAGGAAGATGAAATCGGCGCCGTTCTTCTCGGCGATGTCACCGCAATCAAGGAAAACGACCAGGTTCACACCACTGGTCGAATCATGGACGTGCCGTCGGGCAAGGGTTTGCTCGGCCGCGTCGTCAACCCGCTGGGTATGCCGATTGACGGCAAGGGCCCGATCGAGGCCGAGGGCATGCGCCCGGTCGAGTTCAAGGCTCCTGGCGTCATCAGCCGCAAACCTGTGCATCAGCCGATGCAGACGGGCATTCTCGCAATCGACTCGATGGTGCCGATCGGCCGCGGTCAGCGCGAGCTGATCATTGGCGACCGCCAGACCGGCAAGTCGGCCATCGCCATCGACGCCATCATCAACCAAAAGGGCCAGGACATGATCTGCATCTACGTTGCAATCGGTCAGAAGGCCTCGACGGTTGCCGGCGTTGCCGAGACGCTCGAGCGCTTCGGCGCAATGGAGTACACGATCATCGTGTCCGCCACTGCATCCGACTCCGCTCCGCTGCAGTACATCGCCCCCATGGCCGGTGCTGCGATGGGCGAGTACTTCGTCTACACCGGCGAAGACGGCCAGCCCGCTGGCCCCGAGAATCCGGGTCGCCACGTGCTCATCATCTACGATGACCTGTCCAAGCAGGCTGTCGCTTATCGTCAGATGTCGCTGACGCTGCGTCGCCCGCCAGGACGCGAAGCTTACCCGGGCGACATCTTCTACCTGCACTCCCGCCTGCTCGAGCGTGCCGTGAAGATGAACGACAACTACGGCGCTGGCTCCATGACGGCTCTGCCGATCATCGAGACCCAGGCCGGCGACGTCTCCGCCTACATTCCGACGAACGTCATCTCGATTACCGACGGTCAGATCTTCCTGTCCACCGACCTGTTCTTCCAGGGCCAGCGCCCGGCAGTCAACGTCGGCTTGTCCGTGTCCCGCGTCGGCGGCTCTGCCCAGACCAAGGCAGTCAAGTCCGTTGCCGGTACTCTGCGCCTCGACCTTGCGGCCTACCGTGAGCTGCAGGCGTTCACGCAGTTCGGTTCCGACCTCGACAAGGCCACGCAGGATCAGCTGAACCGTGGTGCCCACATGACCGAGCTCCTGAAGCAGGGCCGTTACGTGCCGATGCCGTTCCAGGAAGAAGCTGTGGCCGTGTTCGCAGGCTCCAAGGGTTATCTGGACGACGTTCCTGTTGCCGACACTGTCCGCTTCCGCGGCGAGCTTCTCGAATATTTGCGTGCGCAATGCCCCCAGATTCTCAAGAGCATTGCCGACGAGAAGAAGTTCACCGACGAGACCACGGATGCACTCGTCAAGGCCATCGAGGCCTTCAAGGTGCAGTTCGCTCCGTCGGCGTAAGGTAGGGAACTATGCCTAACCTTCACGACATAGAGAGACGCATCAACTCCGTCACATCGACGAAGCAGATCACGCGTACCATGGAAATGGTCGCGGCGGCGAAGATTCGCCGTGCGTCCGTCCGCATGGAGAATTCGCTGCCGTGGGCGTCGGCTTTGTCCGACATGCTCATTTCGACGGCAGGGTATTCCCGGCTGAAGGACGACCCTCTGCTGAATCCTCATGACGAAGTGAAGCATTGCGTCATCATCGTCGTGTCGTCCGATCGTGGCTTGGCTGGCGATCTGCGCCGCTGACGATCCTGGAAGGATCCCCGTTAATCCTGTCCAGCCTCAGCAGCCGGGACCGAGACCGTAAAGGTGGAATAAGAGTATGAGAAAAGGGGCCTATAACGGTCCCTTTTTTTCGTGTATTTCCGTAATAATTCCTAATTTTACACTTCACTTG
>CACZAR010000023.1 GCA_902779135.1 uncultured Coriobacteriaceae bacterium
GACAACGGTGACGAGATCGCATCGCTCAAGGAAGAGTCCGTCGAGTACAGCGTGGGTTCCGGCGTGTACCCGAAGGAGTTCGACGAGCAGATCATCGGCATGAAGAAGGGCGAGTCGAAGCAGTTCACGATCGACACCCCTGCTGAGGCAACTGCAGCAACCGCTACGGTCATGGGCAAGACCACGAACATCAACTTCGATGTCGAGATTCTTGCCGTCAAGCAGAAGAAGCTTCCCGAGCTGACAGACGAATGGGCGATGACCAAGATCGGCGTCGAGACCGTCGAAGAGCTGCGCAAGGAGCTCCGTGACGAAATCGCGTCCCAGAATGAATCCGTATTCCCGCGTCTGAAGGAGTCCCGTGCGCTCATGGCTCTTGCTGAGCGTTTCGAGGGCGAAGTACCCGAGGGCATCGTCGAGGATGCAGAAGCGAACCTCATGCAGGACTTCTTCAACCAGCTGCAGCGTTCTGGCATGACGCTCGACATGTACCTGCAGCAGATGGGCATCACCTCCGCTCAGTTCCGCGATGACATCAAGGAGCAGGCTCGCGACATGACCAAGCAGGATCTTGCGATTGACGCATACGCGTCTCATGCAGGCATCGAGGCCTCTGAGGAAGAGGTTCGTCATGAGTTCGAGGAAGCCGGCACGGGCGATCCCGAGGCGCTCATGGAGGACTGGCGCCGCAATGGCCAGCTCCATCTCGTGCGTCAGGGCATCATCCGCCAGAAGGCTGCCAAGGAAATCGTCGACAACGCAATCGTTGTCGAGGAGAAGCCCGAGAAGGCTGAGGAGAAGGCTGGCAAGCATGCCAAGGCTGAAGAAGAGGCCGAGGCTGACGCTGAGTAATCTCACGACAGAATGAGCTGAGAAGCGGGCGCACCGTATCGGTGCGTCCGCTTTTGACTATAGGACAATGATTGCGGGTCGCGTACGGGACAGTTCCGTAGAAGGTACTGCAACATGCAATTGTTTCCGATGTGACAAGTACACAGTCGTAATGACATTGCTATCATAGAAGCGACAATGCGAAGAAGAGAAAGAGGTATTCAATGAGTGCAAATATCAACAATGCGCTGATTCCGTACGTCATCGAGCAATCGCCTCGTGGAGAGCGAAGCTACGACATCTATTCCCGTTTGCTCAACGATCGCATCATCTTCCTCGGCGAGCAGATCGACGACCATGTTGCGAATTCCGTCGTTGCTCAGCTGCTCCATCTCGAGAGCGCCGATCCCGACAAGGACATCTCGCTCTACATCAACTCCCCGGGAGGCTCTGTGACTGCTGGTCTTGCGATTCTCGACACGATGAACTTCATCAAGTGCGATGTATCGACCATTTGCTTGGGCGA
This sequence comes from uncultured Coriobacteriaceae bacterium, assembly GCA_902779135.1. Taxonomy (GTDB): domain Bacteria; phylum Actinomycetota; class Coriobacteriia; order Coriobacteriales; family Eggerthellaceae; genus UBA9715. The sequence continues at coordinate 1,358 of CACZAR010000023.1, forward strand.
ATGCGCATCCATGGCTGCTGTGCTGCTTTCCGCGGGCACAAAAGGCAAACGCCTTTGCCTGCCTAATTCGATGGTTCTGATTCATCAGCCGAGTGGTGGTGCTCAGGGTCAGCAGACCGAGATCCAGATCGTCGCTGACTTCATGCTCAAGACGCGCGAGCGCTTGAACAAGATTCTGGCTGACAATACCGGCCAAACGCTCGAACGCATTCAGGCCGATACCGAGCGCGACAACTACATGACTGCTGAAGAGGCTTTGGCATACGGCCTTGTCGACCGAATCACTACGGCACGTGGTCAGGCAGCCGAATAGCGACGTATTACTCGAAGAGATCGAATCAATTGCGTTTTGAAGGGGATCAAGCGTGAGCGATTACATGAATAGCGACGAAGTCAGGTGTGCGTTTTGCGGCAAGCCTTCCGATCAGGTCACGGCAATGGTAGCCGGGCCTGATGGCATTTGCATTTGCGACGAATGCCTCTCGGCTTGCACAGCTGCGATGATGCATGATTTGGGAATGAAGTTCGACCCCGGTTTCGACGGCGGGTTCGTTATGCCGAATGCCGAAGAAGAGGGCGAGGAGCGTTACGATCGCACGAAGAAGAGTTACGACTACAACAGCGAGCCTCCGACAAGCGAGGAAGTGCTTGCAGATTTACCGACGCCCCATCAGCTCTATGACGAGCTTTCCGACTACGTCGTTGGACAAGAACTCGCAAAACGCGCTTTGTCCGTTGCGGTCTACAACCATTACAAGCGCATAGGCCTTGAGGAATCGTCTGACGACGATGTCGAACTGGCAAAGAGCAATATCTTGCTGCTTGGGCCGACGGGATCGGGCAAGACGCTGCTCGCACAGTCGCTTGCGCGCACGTTACGAGTTCCGTTTGCCATTGCTGACGCGACGACGCTCACCGAAGCGGGCTATGTAGGCGAAGATGTCGAGAATATCCTGCTCAAGCTCATCACGGCTGCCGATTTCGATATCGACCGCGCTGAAATTGGCATCGTCTACATCGACGAGATTGACAAGATTGCCCGGAAAGCCGAGAACCTTTCCATCACGCGCGACGTATCAGGCGAGGGTGTCCAGCAAGCATTGCTCAAGATCGTCGAAGGCACGGAAGCGTCAGTGCCTCCGCAGGGCGGGCGCAAGCATCCCCAACAAGAGCTCATCCACATCAATACGACGAACATCCTGTTCATCCTGGGTGGGGCATTTGTCGGGTTGACTGACATCATTGCCGAACGTGTCGGAAAGACATCAATCGGGTTCAATTCCGAGCTGCCTGAAAGCAAAGAGGCGAATGAGGCCGCATTGCTCGAGCAGGTGTTGCCCGAGGACCTGAACAAGTTCGGAATGATACCCGAGTTTGTTGGGCGCATACCCGTTATCACATCCTTGAAAGCGTTGACCGAGGATGACCTCGTTCGCATCCTCGTTGAACCGAAGAACGCCTTGGTCAAGCAATACAAGAAGCTCTTCGAGTTCGAAAACTCGACGCTCGAGTTCAGCGAGGATTCGCTGAAGGCCATTGCCCATGAGGCTGTCGAGCATGGCACGGGCGCCCGTGGCTTGCGGGCGATTTGCGAACGCGTTTTGATGGATGTCATGTACGATTTGCCCGAGATCAAAGGCAAGACCACTGTCACATTGCATGCGAGTGACGTAACGGGGGAGACCAAACCTGTTATCGAGCAGGTTGCAGCTGCCTAAACAAGGCAAAGCAAGTTTGCAATAAGAAGCCGCGCCCATTTCCCTTTTATGGGAGATGGGCGCGGCTCTTCTTCCAGCTTTGCAGTTTGGCTATCGACGAATAAGACTACGCAAGGTCGGCAAGCTGCTCGTCGATACGTGCGATCTTCTCGGCAAGGTCGGCATGCTTGGCGCGGTCTTTCTCGATGATCTCCGGAGCTGCTTTGGCGAGGAAGCCCTGGTTCGAGAGTTTCTTCGCAAGCTTCTGCTCATCTTTCGAAAGCTTCTCACGTTCCTTTTCGAGACGAGCGCGTTCTGCTTCGAAGTCAACCAGGCCGGCGAGGATGATGTACACCTCAAGCCCGCTACCGAGCACGACCGTAGATGCTTCTGGTTTTTCAGCATCCGCGCTGATTGTGAATGATGCGGTGTTGCCCATGCTTTCAACGAGGCTGCGCTGCGCTTCAAGAAGTGCAGCATCGGCTCCTTGGGCCTTGACCACAACCTCGAGTGGCGTCTTCGGCGAGATGCCATAACGTGCGCGCGTCGAGCGAACAGCGGTGATGCTTTCGCAGACAAGGTCGATCGCACGTTCGGAATCATCATCGATGAAACGAGACAGTTCATCGGCAACAGGCCATTGGGCGCCGATCAGGTATGGGGTCTCGGAACGGTCGAAGGGGAGCTCCTGGTAGATTTCCTCTGTGACAAACGGCATGATCGGATGGAGCAGGCGGATGGCCTGGTCAAGCACGAACATGAGGTTTCGCTGGCATGCAAGGCGGTCTGATGCGTTTGCCTCCGCGAACAGGCGGCTCTTGGAGAACTCAATGTACCAGTCGCAGAACTCGTTCCAGAAGAACGAATAAATCTCGCGTGTGATCTCACCGAACTCGAATTCGTCGTAGAGCCCGTCGATTTTGGCGACGAGCTTCGCGAGACGGCTGAAGATCCAACGGTCGGCAGGTGTTGTGGGCTCGGGGGCACCGGGCTCGTATCCGTCAAGGTTCATGTTGACGAAACGCGCTGCATTGCGGATCTTGTTTGCAAAGTTGCGCGAGCTGATGAGCTTGTCCTCGTTAAATTTGAGGTCCTGCGAGCCAGTGACCTGCATGAGCAGGCCGAAACGCATACCGTCAGCGCCGTAATCGCGCATAAGGCGAAGCGGATCGACGCCATTGCCACGCGATTTCGACATTGGCTTGCCATCGGCGCCCATGACGGTTGGATGAATGATGACGTGCTCATAGGGGATTTGACCCGTGCAGTACATCGAAGCCATGACCATGCGTGCAACCCACAGGCCCATGATGTCTCGAGCGGTCGAGAGAACCTGGGTCGGATAGTTCTTAGCAATTTCGTCGGAGACCTGGTCGCGATTAACCCATCCCTGAGTTGCGAACGGCCACAGCTGAGACGAGAACCACGTGTCGAGTACGTCGTCGTCCTGGCGAACCGGCTTGCCGCATGATGGGCAGCATTCGGGCTCGTCGACGCAAGCGTCTTCCCAGCCGCACTCATCGCAGTAGTACATGGGGATGCGATGGCCCCACCAAAGCTGGCGGGAGATGCACCAGTCTTTGAGGTTGGAAAGCCAGTCCAGATAGACTTGCTTCCAACGGGCAGGATGGAACTGAATCTCGCCTGACTCTACTACGCGAGCAGCGGGCTTCTTGAGCTCGTCAACGGCCACGAACCACTGCTCGGATTCCCAGGGCTCGAGTTTCGTATGGCAGCGATAGCAGGTCATGACGGAATGCTCATGCTCTTCGATGTGGTCGAGCAGGCCGAGTTCCTCGAACGCTTCGACGATGGCATCGCGCGCTTCGTCTCGATCCATGCCGCTGAACTTGCCGTAACCCTCTACAACATGCGCGGTTTCGTCGAATATGTTGATGCGGGGAAGGTCGTGGCGCTGGCCCATGCCCCAGTCGTTGGGGTCATGAGCGGGCGTGACCTTGACGAAGCCGGTTCCGAATTCGGCATCGACGACAAAGTCCTCGAAAATGGGAATCTCGCGGTTGACAAGCGGGAGCATGACCTTGGCTCCAACGAATTTCTTCTTCGTCGGGTCTTTAGGGGAAACGGCAACGCCAGTGTCGCCGAGCATCGTCTCGGGGCGCGTCGTGGCGACGACAATGTATTCGACGCCATCGATCGGCTCGACCAGCGGATAGCGCAGATGCCACAAATGGCCTGTTTCCTCGATGTACTCAGCCTCGTCGTCCGCAATGGCGGTCGTGCAATGCGGGCACCAGTTCACGATGCGCTTGCCGCGGTAAATCAGATTGTCATGGTACCAGTCGGCAAACGTCTGGCGCACGGCTCGTGCATAGTCGGGATCGAGTGTGAAGTGCTCATCGTCGTAGTCGCACGAGCAGCCCATACCCTTGATTTGGTTGACGATCGTGTTGCCGTACTCTTCGCGCCATTTCCAGCACTCATCGATGAAGGCCTCGCGCCCGATCTGTAGACGGGAGATGCCTTCGTCGGCAAGCTTCTTGTCAACCTTGGTCTGCGTGGCGATGCCGGCGTGGTCGGTTCCGAGCACCCAGCGGGTCGGTCTGCCCTGCATGCGGGCATGGCGCGTGCACGTGTCTTGAATCGTGTCATTGAGCGCATGGCCCATGTGAAGAACGCCTGTGATGTTCGGAGGCGGGATGACGATGGTGTAGGGGTGATCGGCGAAATCGCCCTTTCCCTCGCTGCGCTTGAAGTAGCCTGCATCTTTCCATGCATTGAACAACGGCACCTCGTGTGCTGCGAAATCGTAATCGATCTTCTTGTTCTCGTTCTCTGCCATCAAAAACTCCTCGTCTGGCTGTTACCCCATTCGATGATGGGACAAGTTTTCTGCGTTGGTGAGGGTTTGCCGACAGCTGCTCGGCTTATCTAAGCATTTGCAATACAGTGCCTGCGCAAGCGGCTTCACCCTCATCAACGCAGAAAACAAAAACCCTAATAACGTAACTTTTCCATGATACACGAAGGTGAAAGGGCGAATGCGCTATATTGGCATGTGAAGTAAATCAACGAATTTCACCAATAGGAAGGTGCGACTATGGAAGTACTGGTGCTTGCGCCATTCAATGAGGAGCATATGGCGCAGATCCGCGAGGCGGCGGGCGAGGGCGCCGTCGTCAAGCAGATGGAGTACGACCGAGCGAAGCTCTTCGATAAAGAAATCGAGGATGCCATCGCGGCTGCCGAGGTGGTCATTGGCGAGCCTGCTCCCCGCATGTTGAAGTCGGGTACAGCGCTCCGATTCATACAAATGACCTGGGCTGGCAGCGACATGTACACCAGCAGGTTGCAGTTTCCCGAAGATGTCAAAGTTGCCAACGTTGCGGGTTCTGCTTACGGGCCGATTGTGTCGCAATACATCGTGGGTCAGATTCTCGCCATCATGCAGAACCTCGCGATTTACTGCCGTCAACAGATGACGCATCGTTGGGACTTCATAGGCCCAGTTAAGACGCTCGAAGGGGCGAAGGTCATCATCTTCGGAGCGGGAGACATTGGATCCCAGGTCGCCAAAAAGCTTCGTGCCTTCGAAGTCGGCAGCATCGTCGGAGTTTGCCGCGACGTTTCACGCAAACGCGAGTTTTTCGACAAGCTTGTCACGCTGTCTCAGGCGGAAGGCCAACTGATCGACGCCGATGTCATCGTTTGCTGTATGCCTAGCACGCCTAATACGGCAAACTATTTCAACAAGCGTCGGTTTGAGCGCGTAAAAAAGGGCGCAATGCTTGTCAATGCGGGTCGCGGGGATTTTGTTGACCTGGATGCTCTTTACTTGGCGCTTTCGGATGGCACGCTGCGAGGTGCCGCACTCGATGTCACCAATCCCGAGCCCCTTCCAGTCAGTCACCGACTTTGGAACAATCCGTTCTGCATCATCACACCGCACGTTGCGGGAAAGGCATTCGGGCATGATGCCGGCACCGAGGACCGTATCTGCACGATTTGTTGCGAGAATTTGCGCAGGTATGTTGCTGGTGAACAACTGACGCATCAGGTAATCTAAGATATAATGGTTCGCCGTAAACGTTCTCTAAACGATGGAGGGGTTTGTTCATGACCGAACTACTGACACAACTTTGGACTCCCGAGCTGCAGATGGCCTTATCCGTGGTCGTCGTCTGCTTGGTGATTCTCTACGTCCTCAGCATCATCTGGGTTGCGCGTGACGCATACATGCGCGGAACGATGTGGTACCTCTGGGCGATCATCGCTCTCGTCCCGCTGCTGGGCGTCATCGCCTACTGCCTGCTTCGTCCGCCTCTGCTGCAGATCGACCGTGACGAGCAAGAGCTCGAGGTTGCCCTTAAACAGCGTGAGCTCATGAAATACGGCGAGTGTGCATCTTGCGGTTATCCGGTCGAGGCTGATTACGTCATGTGCCCGAATTGCCATCAGCGCCTGAAGAACCTCTGCCCGACTTGCCACCATGCACTCGATCCTGCTTGGTCGGTTTGCCCGTACTGCACGACGCCTATTGGCGGCCAGCGTCAACGCCAGCGTTAAGGGTCTTTCGGGTAGCTTCTCCATTTATTGAAAGAAAGCCGCCTTGCGAGGCGGCTTTTCTATATAATTCCCCTTTGCAGCGTTTTGTACACGCCGGCAAGAAGCAGGCGCTTTGTATGCGCCCGGCAGACAAAGAAAGGAACGAAAATGAACATTGTTTTACCTGATGGATCTATGAAGGAAGTTGCCGCAGGATCTTCGGTGGCCGACGTTGCCGCGTCGATTGGCGCAGGTCTTGCCAAGGCGGCGCTCGGTGGCGTCGTGAACGGCAAGCAAGTCGACCTCTCATATGAAATTGAAGATGGCGATGAGGTGTCCATCCTAACAAACAAGAACCCCGAGGCTCTTGAACTGCTAAGGCATTCGACCGCGCATGTCATGGCAGCCGCCCTCGTCGATCTCTATGGCGACGTGAAGTTCGGCGTTGGGCCGGCAATTGAAAACGGCTTCTACTACGATGTCAAACTCGATCGCACGCTTTCGTCTGACGATTTCGAGGCTATCGAGAAGCGTATGGCTGAGATTGTCGAAGCTGCTGAACCGTTTGAGCGCAAGGTCGTATCGCGCGCCGAGGCTCTCGAAATGTTCGCCGACCAGCCGTTCAAGGTCGAGTTGATCAGCGAGCTTCCCGAAGAAGAGACCATTACGACCTACACGATCGGGTCGTTCACCGACCTGTGCCGCGGGCCGCATCTCCCCAACACGTCCAAGGTTCCGGCGTTCAAGCTGCAGAAGATCGCTGGCGCCTATTGGCGCGGCGATGCAGATCGCGAGCAGTTGCAACGCATTTACGGAACAGCGTTCTTCAAGCAGAAGGAGCTGGACGAGTATCTGCACAACCTCGAGGAAGCAGAGAAGCGCGACCATCGAAAGCTTGGGCGCGAGCTCGGTATCTTCATGATGGATGAGATGGCGGGTGTCGGCTTGCCGCTATACCTCCCGAAGGGTGCCCGCATCATCCGCACCATGCAGGAGTGGTTGCGCAAAGAGCTGTACCGCCGCGGCTACGAAGAGGTCATCACGCCGCACATTTACAAGGCGGACGTGTGGAAGACGTCGGGGCATTACGACTTCTATCACGAGAACATGTACTTCTTCAACATCAACGAGGGCACGGACGAGCAGCCGCGCTACAGCGAGTATGGCGTCAAGCCGATGAACTGCCCCGGTCACGTGATGCTCTACCGCAATGACGTACACTCCTATCGTGACCTGCCTGTACGTTACTTCGAGTTCGGTACGGTCTACCGCCATGAAATGAGCGGTGTTGTGCATGGCCTCATGCGCGCCCGTGGCTTCACGCAGGACGATGCTCATGTGTTCTGCCGCGAGGACCAGGTTGTCGAAGAGGTTGAGGCTATTCTCGATCTTGCCGACAACATCATGAAGGAATTCGGTTTCGAGTATGAGGCCGAAATTTCCACGCGTCCCGAAAAATCGATTGGCACGGATGCAATGTGGGAGTTCGCAGAAGGAGCCCTCAAGGAAGCAATCACGCGTCGCGGTTTGAGCTATGAGATCAACCCAGGTGACGGCGCGTTCTATGGCCCGAAGATCGACATCAAGGTCAAGGACGCTATCGGACGCACCTGGCAGTGCTCGACGGTGCAGGTAGACTTCAATCTGCCCGAGCGCTTCGGCCTCACGTACCGTACGGCTGACAATGGCGAAGCGCAGCCGTTCATGCTGCATCGTGCTCTGTTCGGTTCAATCGAGCGCTTCCTTGGAATTCTCATCGAGCATTATGCCGGTGCTCTGCCGCTGTGGCTCTCGCCGATTCAGGCCGTCATCCTGCCCATAGCTGATCGTCATATCGATGCTGCGAAGGAACTCGGTGATAAGCTGACCGCTGCTGGTGGCCGCGTGGAGGTTTACGAGCAGAACGAGCCCATGCGCGTGAAAATTGCCAAGGCACAAGCCCAGAAGGTTCCGTACATGATCGTGCTCGGCGATAAGGAAATCGAAAACGGCACGATTTCGGTGCGCGATCGCTTCGAGGGCGACAAGGGCACCTGGCCTGTTCAGCAGATGGTCGATTTGATTGCAGATGCGGTGGTGTAACCGAAGCGTTGCCTGATTTCGAAGAAAGATTGTGTACAATTAAATCGAACAATAGGTTTTGATGTACAGGAGGAATGAAATGACTCAACAGATCAGTGCAGCGGAATTTGAAAGCAAGGTGCTTGGTGCGAGCGAGCCGGTACTCGTTGATTTCTTTGCCACATGGTGCGGGCCGTGCAGGATGATGGCGCCGACTATCGACGAGGTGTCGCAAGAGATGGCGGGGAAGGCAAGCGTCTACAAGCTCGACATTGACGAAGCCCCGCAAATCGCGCAGCAGCTTGGCATCATGAGCGTTCCCACGTTCATGGTTTTCAAAGATGGAAAGGTTGCGTCTCAAACGATTGGCGCGCAGCCAAAGGAGAACATCCTGGCTTTGTTCGCTTAGTATCAAGAAACATAACCAAGAATGAGAAACGGACCCGCTTAGGTCCGTTTCTTTTTGTGGGCTTTATTTAATCCTGCGAAGATGCCGACTCAAAACATTGCAATGAGTGCGATTGAACTCCTACTGCATATAACAGAATCACAATAAATATTTTTAAATAACAATATACAGTAATGAGAATAAGTATTAGTATATTTACGAAACAGAATAGACAGTTTCGTAAATAAACAAACTGAAGCGAGGAGGGAATGATGGAGAAATCGACAGCGTCAAAAGGCACGCGAAAACTTGCCGCAGCTGCAATATTCGCATTGTGTTTGGCTGTTGTATTAGGAATTGCGGGATGCGGTTCATCGACGTCAAGCTCAACGAATGCATCGAGCGCATCTGCAAGTGCATCATCTGCAGCGAGTTCGAGCGCCTCCGCATCAAGTGAAACGGTTCAGTTTACTGATTCTGCTGGTAGAACAGTTGAGGTGCCGGCTAACATCGAGCGCGTTGCCATTACCGGACCGATTTCTCAAATGTGCATGCTTACGTTGGCCCCGGAGAAGCTTGTGGGGCTGTCAAATGAACTGAGTGGAGCTGAGATTAAATACCTTGCAACCGATGTTTCAAACCTTCCGGTTCTTGGGCAGATCTACGGCGGTAAGGGAGATTTCAACAAGGAAGCTGTGGCAAACGCCGATCCGCAAATTGTCATTGACATTGGCGAGGCGAAAAAGACCATCGTTGAGGATCTTGATGGTATCCAGGAATCCATTGGCATCCCGTGCGTACATATCGAGGCAACGTATAACACCTATGACCAGGCATATCAACAGCTCGGTGAATTATTGGGAGTTCAGGATCGTGCAAAAGTGCTAGCGGATTACTGCACCTCAGTTGTTAAAACAACTGACGAAGCAATTGCTGGTGTCCCTGATACCGACCGTGTGAAAGTTGCATATTTGCTTGGCGATTCAGGTTTGAACGCCATGGCGAAGGGCTCCTTCCAGGCTACTGTCGTTGACGCAATTGCAGATAATGTTGCTGTTATCGAAAACCCAGGTGGTTCGGGTTTGGGCAGCGAGACCAGCTTCGAGCAAATTGCACTTTGGGATCCCCGGATGATAGTCTTCGCTCCCGGCAGTATTTTCGACACGGTTGGTGATGATGCCTCATGGCAGACGCTGAGTGCAATTTCAGGTAAAAACTATTACGCTGTACCGGGCGAGCCGTATAACTGGATATCGTCTCCTCCTGGTGTCAACCAAGTGCTCGGTTACCAATGGTTTGCTCACTTGTGCTATCCGGATAAGTTCAAGGACAGCATTGAGGACATGGCAAAAGGCTATTACAAAACGTTCTACAACTACGAAATGTCTGATACCGAGGTTGCAACGCTATTAGAGAACTCCATCCCGAAACAGTAGTCTCTGCTTGATGATGTGCGACCCCGCTCATCTAAAAGGATGAGCGGGGCCGCATTGTTTCTAGGGCTCGTGTCATGCAAGAGTGCTTCGGTTTAGCGATAGCAACAAATTATTCGGAAATGAGACCATCCTAAACGAGGAATACGTATTATTATGAATAGGTATGATGCAGAATAAACTGTATCGAAACGAAACGAATCGGTTTGAGGAGGGTTTCATGAAACAGGGGAAGGGTATGTCAAAGACTGCTAAGGCACTAGCCCTCGCATGCTTTGCTCTGTGCTGCGCGGCTGTTCTTGGCCTAGCGGCATGTGGGAGCTCATCAGCATCGAGCTCTGCATCAAGCGCAAGCGCATCAGATAGCGCATCGAGCGCATCGAGTGCGGCTGCGTCGTCAGCCGCTGCATCTGGTACGCGTACGTTCACTGACTCGCTTGGTCGTACTGTCGAGATTCCCGCGAACATCGAGCGCGTAGCTGTTTCGGGCGCGATTTCCCAGCAAGTTATGTTTACGTTCTCGCCTGATCTGCTCGTCGGTCTGTGCGACGAGATGAACGATGCTGAGAAGACTTATGTTGGCGAGCAGTATGCGTCCCTGCCTGTCTTCGGCCAGATCTACGGAGGTAAGGGCGACTTCAACAAGGAAGCCGTTGCTGCTGCTGACCCTCAGCTGATTGTCGATATCGGCGAGGCCAAGAAGGGCATTGAAGAGGATCTTGACGAGCTGCAGAATGCAATCGGTGTCCCGGTTGTGCACATCGAGGCCTCGCTTTCCACCTATGGTGACGCATACCGCATGCTCGGCGAATTGCTCGACCGTCAAGAGCGCGCTAATGAGATTGCGACCTACGTTGACAATGCTTACGCTTCGACTGTTGAAGTTCTTAACGCTATCCCCGCAGAAGAGCGCGTCAACGCCGCGTACCTGCTCGGTGATGCTGGTCTGAACGCTATGGCCAAGGGCACATTCCAGGCCGGCGTTATCGACCTCGTTACAAACAACGTTGCGGAGATCGAGGGCGCTAAGGGCAGCGGCCTCGGTAGCGAAGTCAGCTTCGAGCAAGTTGCGCTGTGGAACCCGTCGCTCGTGCTGTTTGCGCCCGAGAGCATCTACAGCACGGTGGGCGATGATCCTGCATGGCAGACAATCGATGCTATCCAGAACGGCAACTACTATGAGGTTCCGGCAGCTCCGTACAACTGGATTTCCACGCCGCCTTCCGTGAACCAGATCATGGGACTCCAGTGGCTCTCGCGCCTCTGCTATCCCGACAAGTTCTCCGATGACATTGCTACGGTCACCAAGGATTACTACAAGAACGTATATGGCTACGAGCTCGGCGACGATGAGTGCCAGAAACTCATCGAAAACGCCTCCCCGAAGAACTAGTTCAATGTGCAAGCGGGCCGCGCTAATGCACGGCCCGCTTTGCTAGGGCCAACTAATGAGCAACAGCACGACCGACCGAAAACAAAACTACCGAGACCGCAAGACCGCCATCATTTTGATCGGTCTTGGGATTTGCCTCGTCATTCTTGCAATTTTCTCGTTTCTCGTGGGTCGTTTTCCGATCAGCCCCGATAAGGTTGTCGGCATTTTGGCTAGTGGCATAGTCCCTGTTGACCAGTTTTGGACAGACCAGGAAGCGATCATCTTCTTCAACGTTCGACTTCCACGCGTGTTGCTTGCCATGCTCGTCGGCTGCAGTCTGTCTGCGGCTGGAGCCGCATATCAAGGCACATTCCAAAACCCATTGGTTTCGCCTGATATTCTCGGTGCTTCACAGGGTGCGGCTTTTGGTGCAGCAGTAGCCATCTTGCTTGGGTTTGCAAGCTTTGGCATTTCGGTCATGGCATTCTCATTTGCTATCGTCACCGTTCTGCTTGTCATTGCAGTTGCGCAAGCAGCACGTGGTAACCAAGTGCTTACTGTCGTTCTCGCGGGCGTCATGATTAGCTCGTTGTTCTCGGCGGGTGTTTCTTTCACCAAGCTGATCGCCGACCCATCAGACCAGCTGCCGGCAATCACATATTGGCTCATGGGTAGCCTCACTGGTGCGAAACCTTCTGACGTGACGATGGTGCTCCCGTTCATGGTTGTCGGCCTCGTGACTCTGTTTGTGCTCAAATGGCGGATCAACATCCTCACTATGGGCGATGAGGAAGCAGCTACGATGGGCGTCAACACAAAGGCGCTGCGCCTTATTATCATCATCGCTGCAACCATTGTCACCGCTGCTTCCGTTTCGGTCACGGGCATGATTGGCTGGGTCGGTCTTGTCATTCCGCATTTGTCTCGTATGCTCATCGGCAGCGATTATCGAAAACTCATGCCTGCCAGCATGCTCATGGGCGCATGTTTCCTTTTGCTTGTCGACGACGTGTCGCGTCTTGCGACAACTGCGGAGATTCCCATCGGCATTTTGACGGCGTTCATCGGAGCTCCGTTCTTCCTGTACCTGATTACGAGGGAGGGGAAGAAAAGATGAGTGTCAAGATCGAGAACCTCAGTTTCGCGTACGGCACCCACCAGGTGCTCAAGAACATTTCGCTTGAAGTTGGAGATGGTACGCTCGTAAACGTGCTCGGACCTAACGGCACCGGAAAATCCACGTTGTTCCGCTGCATTCTTGGTTTGTACACGTCATACCATGGTTCCATCATCGTGAACGGCAAGGATATCAGCAAGCTCAACATCCGTGAGCGCGCCCGCGAGATGGCCTTCATCCCGCAGTCTCACAAGCCTGTGTACGATTACGATGTTGTGGATGTCGTGCTCATGAGCTCAGGAGCTGGGTCAGGTGCGTTCTTCTCTCCGAAGAAAGCGCATGTGGACCGTGCGCTCGATGCGCTTGAACGCGTTGGTATCGGTCACCTCGCACATCGTCCCTACACACGCATTTCAGGAGGCGAGCAACAGCTTGTGCTCATTGCGCGTGCGCTTGCGCAGAATGCGAACACCATCATTATGGACGAACCGACTTCCGCTCTCGACTATGGCAATACGGTGCGTGTCTTGTCGTGCGTGCGGCAGTTGAGCACTGAGGGTTTGACGGTTATCCAATCGACGCATCAACCAGACCAAGCATTCTTGTATGCAGACAAGACGCTCGTTCTCTTCGAGGGCGAAGTGTTGGCGTATGGCTCGCCGAAAGATGCGATCACAGCAGAGCTTATCAGCAAAATCTACGGTGTCGAGGTCGAGGTCAACTCTCTTCATGATGACCGGGTTCGCGTCTGTGTGCCGAAAATTGAAATTGGGCGCTAGGTCGGTCTGAGCCATCAATCTCAATCAACGAATGCAGTAAGTACCTGGTTTGCAGATTCGCAATCGGGGTAAATGAGCGTTGGTTCTCCCCAAAGGGGGAAGCGCGTTTTGGCGTCATCCAAGAGGGCAGCACGTACGATCACGAGTGCATGGGGAAATGTCGTGTTCGGACCTTGCTCGAGCAAATTGAGCGCCTCAACTAGCCCGCCACCTCGTAAGAGTTCGAGCCGTCCGAGTTCATCGATTACGAGCAAGCTTTTTGAATGTGCAGTGGCATGCGGAAGCGAAGCAAGATGGTCGTTCACCTTGATGATCGCGTCCTCGTCGATATGCCAGAGTAGGTTCGCTTTCTCGCTTTGGGCGTTTGGATTGAGCAATCCCTCTGCCTCTGCGATGTCGCGACGCCGCGCAAACGGTATGAGCTTATTGTCCGGGAGCAGCACATTGTCTATGCCGAGTTTTTCGAACCCATTTTCGTCGACATATTCCTCAACAGCATCAGGGTCGTTTCCAGAGCGCCAGACTCCTGGCGCAAGTACGCCTTGCGCGGAGATGCCGTTTTCGAAAAGCGAATCGATAAGCGACTCGAGCCACCGCGTTTTGCCTGTCTGCACTTCACCAGTGAGTATGAACAGCATCTTCTTCGCGGCCTTTCTTGTCGTGGCTTTCTTGTTGAATTCTATATCGACTGGGAGGCTTTATCGGGTTCGGCTTTTCGACCTATGAGAACGCGCGGTCGGTCTGCAAGGTCGTGAATGATGCGGACATCAGTAAAACCTGCTTGAAGCGCCTCATGACAAGCGGTTTCAAGGCATGTTTCGTGAAGCTCGAAAGCAAAGGCTCCACCAGGACGAAGCGCAACATTGCACCATGAGAGCAGGCGGCGGAAGATGTCGAGACCATCAGCGCCGCCATCGAGTGCTAGTGCTGGCTCGAAGTTGGCAACCTCGTTCGGGATCTCGGATAAGACGTCTGTCGGAACATAAGGCGGATTCGAGACAACAAGATCGAAAGACCCTAAAAGGGATTCATCAATGCCGGTGCCCAAATCGCATTCGATTACGGAAACGCGCTTGTCCAAGCCCAGAAGCTTAACGTTCTCGCGAGCAAGTGCGGTTGCGACGGGGGAGATGTCGGTCGCGATAACGTGCGTGTTGGGATGTTCGTAAGCAATCGAAGATGCGATGCAAGACGTACCCGTGCAGATATCTGCTACAAGTAATTCTCGTTGTGGGTCATCCACGGCGTTGGTTGCAAATTGACTATCAGGATTCTCATCGTCTTGAAGCATTTTGAGAATCTGCGCATCATAAACGTCCTGAGGCTTTTCTGGCGCCGGAAGCAATGAAAGAGCTTCGCTCACAAGAACCTCTGTCTCTGGACGCGGTATGAGCACGCCAGGAGCAACTTTCACTTCGATATGCCGAAACGAGGCTTTTCCTGAAATATACTGAAGCGGTTCTCCGGCTCCGCGCCTACGGGTGTACTCACGCAGCGTATCGCGCTCAGCGAGCGTCAACGGACGTTCAAGATCGAGGAACAATTGCATGCGCGAGCAATCGAGCGCATCGGCGACAAGCCATTGCGCTGAATATCGGGGGTTCTCGTCACCATGTTTGTCGAGATACCCCTCGATCCAATCGAGTATTCGCTTGACGCTCCAGATATCGTCAGACATTAAACAGCCTGCTCGAGTTTCTTCGCACGCTCAGCTGCCTGCAGGGCGGTGATGAGCTCGGAAAGACCAGCTCCACCGCTTCCAAGCAAAACACCGTTGTAGGTTCCGTTGTAGCCGATGCGATGGTCTGTCACACGGTCTTGCGGGCCGTTGTAGGTGCGAATCTTCTCGGAACGGTCGCCCGTGCCTACTTGAGCGCGGCGTTCGGCTCCTTCGGCCTCGCGCTGCTCGGCGAGCATCTTCTCGTAAAGACGTGCACGCAAAACGGCCATGGCAGCAATCTTGTTCTGCAACTGCGACTTTTGATCCTGCGACTGCACGACCAAGCCGGTGGGGAGGTGCGTGATGCGAACTGCGGAGTCCGTCGTGTTGACGCACTGGCCGCCCGGACCGCCAGCGCGATAAACGTCGATACGCAGGTCTTCGTTCTTGATTTCGA
>CACZAR010000024.1 GCA_902779135.1 uncultured Coriobacteriaceae bacterium
TCTGGATGGCGAAGCGGTCGTACCGGCGGCCGTTTTTCCCGGTCAGGGTCCCCCGGTCAAAATAGGTGATGCCGTCTTTTTCCCGGCGCTGGCAGCGTTCATCCTGAGCCGCTTTCTGGGCACGGCCGGCGTCTGGTTCTATTTCGCGGCGGGTCAGCTGCTCACGCTGCTGGCGATAGCACTCGTGCTGTTCGTATGCACCTTGTTGTTCGGCTTGCCGTGGCAGGTCTTCTTGCTCATGGTGCCCGCAACATTCCTGACGTTCGCACTGAGCTTGATTATCGGGTACTTCCTCGCCGAACCGCTCAGGTTGCTCGTACGCAAGATCAAAGCCTACCGTGCCGGCGCAAACGTCGAGTTCGTCTCCGATGGCAAGCTCTACGAAGCTGACGAGATTTCGGAATCGATGGATGCGCTCGTGCGTAAGCTCGAATCGCAACAAGCCGACCTCGTACGTGAGAACCGCCGCCAGAGCGAGTTCGTAAGTGATGTGGCGCACGAATTGCGCACACCCTTGACGGCCATCCGCGGCAACGCCGAGATTCTGGCCGACCCCGATTTGCCACCTGAGATGCAAAAGAAGTTCGGAGCGATCATCATCTCGGAATCCGAACGTCTCTCTCGCCTGGTGAACGACCTGCTAACCCTCCAGCGCATCGAATATGACAGCACGCCGCGCAACTTCGCGCGCGTCAACCTGCGTACCGTGGCGCAAGAAGTCGTTGACACGCTGCATCCGATCATCACGGACCGTGAAGCTCATATCGAAATCGTCGGCGAGGCGCCTGACGTGCTCGGAAACGCCGATCGATTGAAAGAGGCGCTCACAAACCTCGTTGAAAACGCGACTCGCTTCATAGAGCCAGGCGGCCACATCGTCGTCGAGCTGTTCGGCTTGCACGGGAACTCGGTTGTTCAGGTGAAAGACGACGGCACGGGCTTTGGCGACATCGACCCCAACCTGCTGTTCGGCCGCTTCTACCGCGCCGACACCTCGCGCGCCCGCAACACGGGCGGCACCGGCTTGGGTCTTGCTATCGTGAAATCCATTGTTGAGGCGCATGACGGCACGGTTGAAGCGCTGAACCGCCCCGAAGGCGGCGCCTGCTTCATCATCGCGATTCCCTCGATCGATTAACACGCCTCGGGACGGGGGCGTGCCATTGGGGACAGGCCAAATGGCACGCCCTAAGAGCACCGAGACATTTGGCCCGTCCCCTTTGGCATGCTAGAGCAGTTCTTCAAGCGTCTCTACGTTAATATCTGCTACATCGGATTTGCGCTGGCCGGCGCAGATCGTCTTCAAGCCAAACTCATGCATGACCGCGATAGCGTATGGCGCATCATCGACCGCCCAAACTCGTGCCGCATCACACCCGAGCTCGCGAACTGCCACCTCGTAAATTTTGAAGTCCTGCTTCGAGGCGCCCGCTTCATCGGTTGACACGAGCTCCTTGAAGCAGTCGAGCACGCCTGCACGCTCGAGACCGGCTGCAAGGTAGCGCCGCGGGCTCGACGACACGACAACGCACGGAATGCCGCATTCGTGCACCGCTCGAACGAACTCGATAGCTCCCTCCATCGGCACCGAAATGTCGCGATAATGGGGCAGCAAATATCCGTCGAGATGAGCCAGCACGCCTTCGGCCGATTCCCCCACCCCATAGCGTTCGTGAAGAATGGCAGCCGCTTGTTCGATTGGAGCAGCGTGGATCTCGTCTTCCTGAGCCTGCGTCAGCTCGCCTGCCTGCGCAAACAGGTCGCGTTCTGCCTCATCCCATGCGTTAAGCGTATCGAGAAGCGTACCGTCGCAGTCAAAGATGAAGCCATCTGCCATCGTGAAATCGAACATGTTAAAACTC
Organism: uncultured Coriobacteriaceae bacterium; assembly: GCA_902779135.1. Lineage (GTDB taxonomy): Bacteria > Actinomycetota > Coriobacteriia > Coriobacteriales > Eggerthellaceae > UBA9715. The sequence goes on from CACZAR010000024.1 coordinate 1,863, forward strand.
CATTGCAGTGTTCTTTTGTTCTGTCCATCCTACAGGATTATCACGCGTCGCTGTTTTACAATGTGCAAAGCACATTTGCACCAATCCATGGGAGGTTTCGCATGCCCAAACGCGACGACATCAAAAAAGTCCTCATCATCGGTTCCGGCCCCATCATCATCGGCCAAGCTTGCGAGTTCGACTACTCAGGCACCCAGGCGTGCAAGGCGCTGCGCAGCCTTGGCTACGAGATCGTGCTGGTCAACTCGAACCCCGCAACGATCATGACCGACCCCGAAACCGCCGATGCCGTCTACATCGAGCCGCTGAACGTCGAACGGCTCACCCAGATCATCGAGAAGGAACGCCCCGACGCGCTGCTTCCCAACCTTGGTGGCCAGTCTGGCCTCAATCTGTCATCTGCGCTCGCAGCGAAAGGCGTCCTTGACAAGTACGGTGTCGAGGTCATCGGCACCCCCATCGACGCAATTGAGCGCGGCGAGGACCGCGACATTTTCAAGCAGACCATGGCTGAGCTGGGCATCGAAATGGCTCGTTCGCAGGTCTCGCACACCGTCGAGGAAGCCGTCGAAATCGCTGACGAGCTCGGTTATCCTTGCGTGCTTCGTCCTGCCTACACCATGGGCGGCACAGGCGGCGGCCTTGTCTACAACGTCGAAGAGCTGCGCACGGTCGTCGCGCGCGGCCTTGCTGCGTCGCCGGTTACCGAGGTGCTCGTCGAAGAGAGCGTGCTCGGCTGGGAAGAGCTCGAATTCGAGGTCGTCCGCGACGCGAAGGGCCAGATGATCACGGTCTGCACCATTGAGAACATCGACCCGATGGGCGTGCACACCGGCGACTCGTTCTGCGCCGCCCCCATGCAGACAATCGACCAAGCTGTCATCGACCGCCTGCAGGAGAAGTCGTACCGCATCGTCGATGCTGTCAAGGTCATCGGCGGCACGAACGTCCAATGGGCGCACGACCCGGTCACCGACCGCGACATCATCATCGAGATCAACCCGCGTACGTCTCGCTCTTCGGCGCTCGCTTCGAAGGCGACGGGCTTCCCCATCGCCCTCATCTCCTCGATGCTGGCCAGTGGCCTCACCCTCGACGAGATTCCGTGCGGCAAGTACGGCACGCTCGACAAGTACTACCCCGATGGCGACTATGTCGTCATCAAGTTCGCCCGCTGGGCTTTCGAGAAATTCAAGGGCGTCGAGGACAAGCTCGGCACTCAGATGCGTGCCGTCGGCGAGGTTATGTCTATCGGCAAGACCTACAAGGAAGCATTCCAGAAAGCAATCCGCTCCCTCGAGAAGGGGCGCTACGGCCTCGGCTTCGCCAAGGACTTCAACGGCAAGTCCAAGGACGAACTGCTCGCAATGCTGATCACTCCCACGTCCGAGCGCCAGTTCATCATGTACGAAGCTCTGCGCGCCGGCGCTACGGTTGACGAGCTGTTCGAGCTGACGAAGATCAAGCGCTGGTTCATCGAGCAGATGGCCGAGCTGGTCGCTGAGGAAGAAGAAATCCGCGCGTTTGCCAGTGCGCATCCCGCACAGATGCTGCCCGATGACATGCTGGTCACCGCGAAAAAGGACGGCTTCTCCGACAAGTACCTCAGCCAACTCATCGGCGTGCCCGAGCGCAAGATCCGCGAAAAGCGCATCGCAATCGGCTGCACCGAAGCATGGGAAGGCGTGCATGTCTCCTCGACACAGGATTCGGCCTACTACTACTCGACCTACAATGCGCCTGACAATTCACCGGTCAGCGACGGTCGCAAGGTCATGATCCTAGGCGGCGGCCCCAACCGCATCGGCCAGGGCATCGAATTCGACTACTGCTGCGTACATGCGGCCAAGTCTCTGAAGAAACTCGGTTTCGAGACCATCATCGTCAACTGCAACCCCGAGACGGTTTCGACCGACTATGACACCTCCGACAAGCTGTACTTCGAACCGCTGACAGCCGAAGACGTTCTGTCGATTTACGAGAAGGAAAAGCCGCTCGGCGTCATCGCCCAGTTCGGCGGCCAGACGCCGCTCAACCTGGCAAGCGAGCTCGAGGAAGCTGGAGTCAACATCCTGGGCACGTCGCCCGAGATCATCGACCTGGCCGAGGACCGCGACCGCTTCCGCGAGGTCATGGACAGCCTGGGCATCCCAATGCCCGAGGCCGGCATGGCAGTCGACGTCGCCGAGGCGCTCGATATCGCGCACAAGATCGGGTATCCCGTCATGGTGCGACCCAGCTACGTTCTGGGTGGACGCGGCATGGAAGTCGTCTATGACGACGAGAACCTGCGCGCCTACATGGCTGCTGCAGTCGGCGTCACGCCTGACCGTCCGATTCTCATCGACCGCTTCCTCAACCATGCGCTCGAGTGCGAGGCCGACGCCATCTGTGACGGCACGCTGGCTTATGTTCCGGCTGTCATGGAGCACGTCGAGCTGGCAGGTGTCCACTCCGGCGATTCGGCTGCAATTCTGCCGTCGGTGACCATCTCCGATGACCACCTTACCACCATCAAGGAATACACGCGCCTCATCGCCGAGGCCATGCACGTGCGCGGCCTCATGAACATCCAATATGCCATCGAGGGCGACAAGGTCTACGTGCTCGAGGCCAACCCGCGCGCAAGCCGCACGGTGCCGCTAGTTTCAAAGGTTTGCGGCATTCAGATGGTCCAAATCGCCACCGACGTCATCACCATGCCGCTTACGGGTCGCCCCTCGCCTGTCCCGGCGCTTAAGGACGTCACCTACAACCATTACGGTGTCAAAGAAGCCGTCTTCCCGTTCAACATGTTCCCCGAAGTCGACCCGATTCTCGGACCTGAAATGCGTTCGACCGGCGAAGTGCTCGGCTTGGCAAGCACGTTCGGCGAAGCTTTCTTCAAGTCGCAGGAAGCTACACAGACGGTGTTGCCGCTTAGCGGTACTGCGCTGCTCAGCATCTCCGATCGCGACAAAGACGAGCTCGTCGAGCTTGGCAAGGCGCTCATCGACGCCGGTTTCGAGATCATTGCCACCCGCGGAACACGCGATGCGCTGGTCGAGGCAGGCATCCCCGCGACACTCACACTCAAAGCGTCGGAGGGACGCCCCAACGTCATCGACCTGATCACCAATGGCGACGCCGACCTCATCATCAACACGCCGTCGACCACAACCAAGTCGGCCGACGATGGTAGCGCAATGCGTCGTGCAGCCATCAAGGCTCACGCCGCTTACATGACAACCATCGCTGCTGGCAAAGCCGCTGCTATCGGCATCAAGACCGTCAATGCCACCGGTTCTAACAAGGTGAAATCGCTTCAAGAAGTGCACGCAGGCATCAAGTAGTAAATTGCCCCGAACCGCAAACAAGAGGCCAGCTCATATCGAGCTGGCCTCTTTACGTTGCAACACAGACCAGGTCTCTGTTGCAACCCAATGCGTCCCTTTGATTGCCGTTATTCGACCGGCACCAACGCAACTTCCTGCAGGAAGTAATCGCCGCCTTCCTTCTCAAGAACGTTGTAAGAAATACAAGGTGTCACATCCACATCCTTGAGCGCCTTGAGGTAGTGCGGCGGAAAGCAAATCGAACTCTCATCATCGTCGAGCATGAGATAGCTGCGACAACCGGCATCGCTAATGGCTTCAACGGTGGGCAAGACATCCTCGCCGAAAACCTTCGCAGTCTTCAGGAAGAAATCGCCCTTGTCGAACTCATAGCACAAGTGCAGGAACTCACCGCGCTCGTTCATCTGACGCATCTCGGAGCGATGCTTGTTGTCGAGCGAGCAGTAGTGCATGCCGAAAGGCACCTGCTTCTCGATACCGTAGAGCATCAGTTCGAGGCAAAGCTCCTCGCTGCCAGCGACAGGTAGACCACCCGAATAGCCGTAGTCATACATGACGTCAAACGGAGGATTGCGAATCTCGAACCCACGCGCATCAAACTCTTCCCAGCTGTGGAACGGGAAGCAGAATTCAAGCAAGTTGATGCCAGAAATGCCGATTTCAGCCCAGCGATCGAACAGGGCACGCATCTCATCGCCAGTTCCAGGGATGATGGGCATCTCGACCATCACATCGGGAATATAGCGCTTTGCAAGCTCCATAGCTGCAAGCACGCGCTCCTGGCGCTCAGGTGGGTCGTCCTGCTTTACGCTGAAACGAATCTCCGTAAGTCCTGCATCGCGAAGACGCTGCGCTCCTTCCTCGGTCAGCAGATCGCCCGAGGTGTACATGCGCTTGTGCGCATGCGGATACTGCTCACGCGCTGCTTCGAGAAAACGAATGGATTCGTCAAGTACGAGCAACGGCTCGCCGCCCGTTAGACCGATAGCTGCCAGATCCTCGAATTGACGATGAGAATCTTCAAGTCCTTGCTCCCAGGGGCAGCCTTCTTGAACGAATTTCTCGTAGTCGGCAACGTTGTAGTTGAAGCAGAAGTAGCAATCGCGATGACACTTGAACGTCGTCGAGAACGTTTCCGAACCGCCCTCGCCTGTGCATTCCACGCACGCTTTTGATTGCCAGCCGTACACAATCGATGCACCTGCGTTCTTGAACTCTGCACCTTTTTCAGCAAGTTCCTCACGCAATTCCGCGATTCGCGCGTCGTTCGCACCACGTTCTGCAAACTTGACACCACGCTCCTCGAGTGCGGACACGTAGCGCTTCTCAACCGTTTCGTGTGCACCCAATGCGCGTTCCAACAATTCGTTCACTCGAAGACCTCCCTCATATGTGTTTTTGTGCGCTTAACACTATACGACATTCTGGCAGAGTGGGCTTGTGTTCTGTGCCATGGGAACGTCTCTCTTGAACCTGACAGCTTACCTGGTAAGTGTCTGGTTCATGTGTTGCGCGCCATAGGAACTGCTCTCTTGAACCAGACACTTACCAGGTAAGCTGTCTGGTTCAAGAGAGCCACCCTCCCGATACGGGTCCCTAAAGAAAGCCGCCCCGAAGGACGGCTTTCCAATCATGCTGATATGCAGATGCGCTTAGTGCGCGCCACCACCTTGGGCCTCTTCGAGGGCATGCTGAGCCTTCTCGAGATGCACCTGATGCAGGTTCTTACGACCCCACTTGGCATTCCACACGATGAACGTGCCAAGACCCGTGAAGAACAGGCCGAAAACGGCAAGCATGAACGAACCGAGGTGGACAAGACCCGTCATGGCATGCTCGCCACCCAGGAACAGGTCGTAGCCGGTATTGAACATGTTGTAACCACCAACGGGGATCAGGCAGGAGAAGCCCTGGCCGAACTGGCTTACGAGCCACTGGGAAAGACCAGGCAGGCAGAAGATGGCACCGCACATCCAGCCGCCCATCAGGATCCACACATGCTTGGCCTTGGGGATGGCAGCCTTGACGACCAGCCAAACAATCTGGAACACCGCGCAGATGATGCCGCCGCCAACGAATGCGCGAGCACCGATGGTCAACGATACCAGCGGATCGTTCGAAGCGATGATGGCTGCAGGAATGTCAGCGGGAGGCGTCCAGCCGAGCAGGCCGGCAATGTAGCCACCCGCGATGCACACGATTGCACCTACCGCATTGAACCAGATGACTAACCATGCTCCTGGCCAAATCGACTTGCCAAGCGACTCTCCCTTGGTCCAAGGAACAACCATCTTCATGCCGACGGCCATAGCGAAGCCTGCGAACGGGAACAGAGCACCAAACGTTGCCCATTCCTCGAAGTACTGGTAAATAGCGAGGCCACCAAGGATGAAGCCGATAACGCCCAAGCTAACGAGCACGGCGCCGCCCTTGAAGAACTCCATTGCGGTGCCGGTGAGCGCCGCGTTCCAGAACCCGAAGAGAGCCTGGGCGATGAGGCAGAACAGGCCTCCGAGCAGGAAACTGTAGATTACTGTCTTGTACGGTTTCATTATCATCCCCTTCACATCGAAACCTGTGCAGCTCAACTGTTATGGTCCGCCCCTAACGAACCGTAACTAGTAGATTATAAATGAACAGGCCAATCTCGACACGCGAGATTGGCCGTTTTAAAGACAAGCGGTAGGTTAACCCTATCGTAAATGCGTCAAAAAAAGACTACCTAACTTGGTAAATCCCGACTTATTCCGGCTTGCGCACGTTGATTGCGACAGCGGTGAACTTCACGTCCTCAGTGCTCGGAACCACAGGCACCTTGCGACCGAACTTGAAGCCCGTGTCGGCATCAACCGGAAGCTCGTCGACGATTTCAGGTTCGGCAAAACCAGCGTCAGCGAGCTGAGCGAAGAACTCATCCTGAGTACGGCCGGCCTGGATGCTGTTGCCCAGATCGCGAGCAGCCGCCCATGTCGCCTCGTCACGCTCCTTGTCGGAGAACACCGTCTCGCAGATGAGCAATCCGCCTGGTTTGAGCACACGGTAGAACTCGGAAAGCGTCTTGGGCGTGTCGTACACGAGCGTCATGATGTTGTTGATGTAGACCGCGTCAACCGAGTTGTCTCCGATGCCGCCAGCCATGAGATCCTCGGGACACGCAACATGGAACTCCATGTTATTCGCCTTAAGATGGTTATCGTGCCATGCACGCTCCATCCCCGCCTTCGCTTCGCGGATGTAGTCCTCGGACCAGTCGACGCCAATCGCGCGGCCGTTCTCCCCTACGCGTGCTGAAATCTTGTAAACGCCCTTGCCGCGACGGCAGCACACGTCGAGCACACGCAAGCCCTTGAGTCCTGGCAGCGTCATACGTGACATGCTGGCAAAGCCCCATTCGGCTTCTCGGCCATCGTAGTATGCCCACATGCCCTTGCCACGAACCTCCGCGTCGGACACTTTACCGAGCGGCGTCTGGCTGGCATGGCCGATGCCAGCGCCTCCAGCCATATCAGCGCCGAGCGAATCGGCGACAAAGTCGTAAATGGTTTCGGTATTCTTCTCCAACTCGCCAAGCTCGCGGATACGCGAGGTCAGATCGCTGCGCGTTGCATCAACTTGCAGCTCGTCGTTGTGCTTGTAGTACTTGTCGTTGCCGTAGTGGGCGATGAACTGCGTCGTGCTTGCGCGCGTCGTGAGTTCGGCCACGAACACGAGCATCTCGCGCACGTTGCCCCAGCTGGCCTCGACGAAGTCAAACGCATTGTTCATCTTCGAGCTTGCTTCTTCGACAAGCGGCTTGATCTGATCGACCTGCTTGCGGTATGCAGCGTTGATCGTGTTGAAAGCAACCTCGCCCTCCATGGTATGCGAAAGCTCGCATTCGTCGACGAGTAGACGAAGGTTTCGAATAACCAGGTTCTCGCGACGCATCCAATCGGGTTTCGCAGTACCTGCAGCGACCTTGCGCTCGAGCGCTTCCTCGCGCTTGCGTAGCGGAACAATGATAGCTTCCTCGATTGAAGCACCGCCAAGCAGCTCGCCCTTTGCCACACGCAGCATGTCGCGCAACTCGACGACGACACTTTCCTGATCGAGTGCTGCCTTGCACTGCGTGCCAACCGAATCGAGCAACAGACCGAGCAGAGCCAGACGCTCGTCAAACTCTGCTTCCTTAGCGCGATCATAGATGTCGCGATCAGCCTGACCAGCCAAAATGCGGCCTATCTGATAGTCAGAACGGTATTTGTCGAACAGCTTGTAGTAGACCGCGAAGCGATCAGCAATCTCGTCATCGCGCAGGAACTGGCTGAACAGCTCGATATCGACGTTCTTGCCCATCTTCTCGTACAACGTGATGACTTCGCCCAAGTCTTCCCAAGCACGCGCGGTCACGAAGCTCTTGCCGCCACCTGGCTTCGACTCGACCTTGTAGAAGCAGTCTGGTTTGGCCTCGAGGAACGTGGTAACAACAGGATGAATGCCCTTTTCCGTTGCATAGTGCTTCCATGTGGGATAGTCTGGCTCAACGTCAATTTCACGCAGGCGGTCGAGCGTGACGACGTCGAACTCGTGCACCGACTTGTTGTACTCGGGCGGATTGCCGGCGCATACGATGATCCAGTCTTTCGGAACACGATGGCGGCCGAATGTCTTGAACTGCAGGAACTGAAGCATCGAGGGGTACAGCGTCTCGGATACGCAGTTGATCTCGTCAAGGAAGAGGATGCCGCGACGCAAGCCCGTACGCTCCATGTAATCGTATACGGAGCTTACAATTTCACTCATCGTGTATTCGGAAGCCTCGTACTCGAACCCTTCGAACTCGCAATGCACGATGCGCGGAAGGCCAAGGGCGCTCTGGCGCGTATGATGTGTCATCGAGTATGACACGACACCGATGCCGAGCTCCTGAGCTATCTGCTCGATAATTGCCGTCTTGCCGATGCCAGGCGCACCAACGAGGAACATCGGACGCTGGCGCGATGGGTGGATGATGTACATGCCAGCATCATCCTTTTGCAGATACGCATCAACCGTATCCTTGATCTGATCTTTCGCTGCCTGAATGTTCATCATGCGCGCTCAAATCCTTTCTATACCTACGAGTAAGTCGGGGGCCAGGGCGCCGGCTCACTCGTTCTTACCTTACAATCCGCTCTTGAAGCGATTGATTCCCTCTTCGTCGATGATGATGCGCATCGCCCATGGTGGAACGGCCGGAATATGCTCCTCGCCGTTGTCCATGAACACGAACGCAACGTCGTAATCCTGCGCCTTGTCGGGGAACTGCCCCAAACCATCCGTGAAGTATATGAGGCCCTTCATATCAGGGAGCTCGCCGCGCTCGACCAACTGGTTGACGTAGGCGAACGCAGGACGGAAGTCGGTCCCACCCATGCCGCGGATGAAGAACCCGTCCATGAACACATCGATGTCGCGCAAATCGGTGATTTTCTGATCCGCCTGAACCTTCGCGTCGCATTGGATTATGTGCACGTTGATCTCGTGCGCATAATCCTCCTGCTTCTTCATGATGCTGAACGTGTGCTCTACGAACTTGCGCACCAAATCACCGCGGCACGATTCCGACGTATCGATGCATATCACGAAATCGCGAATACGTTGCGTCTCCTTGTACTCGAGCGGCTCAACCAGCGGCATGTTGCCGTACAGCTCGAGACCGTAAGTGTAGAAGATGTAGTCGTACTCGTCGTCGTTGATCTTCATCTCCTCCGACAACGTCGTGAAACGACGCAGGAAATCGCTGTAATCGTATTTCTTGCGATTGGCGATGGCCAGGCTGGCAATGAGACTTCCAGCCTCTTCGCCCCACTCCTTCGAGAACGACTCGAGATTCATCTCGATCTGCTTGGCAATTTCTTCCCAGTCGCGCTCTTCTTCAGATTTCTCGTCCTTGACCTCGTCGTCATGGTCGTCTTCGCTCGAAGCGCCATGCCAGTCGTCCTCTATGTTCTCGCCTTCGTCGTCGACGCTGTTGTCGATATCCTGCGCGTCTTCAGACGTGCCCTCGGCATCGTCATCGCCTTCGCTGGAAGAATCCGCAGCCTCAGGACGCTCAATTTCCTGGGTATCGACATCATCGGGAGTATCCTCGCCATCGCTGACGAACATATTCTCCTGCATCTGCGACTCATCTGCATTGTCATCAGGCTGCGAAAGCTCTTCGACATCGCCAGGAACCTCTTCGCGCTCAGCCTTGACATAGGCAGGCCAAGCCTCATGGTTGTCGCGCTCGAACAGCGATGCGTACTCGTTGAGCTTCTCGACTGTCAGCCCCATGTGCGATTTCCCATAGGGCGCCTTGTAAGTCTTTTCAAACAGCGAATACAGCTTTCCCGGCATTATGTTGCCGCACAAAAGCCGCAACTCCGAGAGTGCTGCCTTACGCGCTTTGTCATCTTCGCAATCGAAACGACCGCCGCACATCTCCATGGCTACGCTTTCTGCAACAACATCGCAAGCCAACCACCAGGAACGGTGATCGCGATGAATCTCATCGTATGGATGGCGGAAAATACAATGCATGACCATGTGCAGGTAGTCACGAATCATATCGTTGAATGAATCTTCAAACCTGTTAAGCACCGAATACGGCTCGAAGAAAACCTTCTTGCCGTCCGTGGCCATTGCATAACGACCTTTGATGCTCGACGGTTCGGGCTGCATGCGCCACAGAGCCATGTCGAGAAAACGGAACTTCAGCATGAGCTGAACGCGACTCTCATCAAGGACCTCATTGGCCAGCTTGACAGCATGCTCCCAGCGCGCTTGCTTCTCGTCTATCCTGAAAGCCATTCAACACCTACAAATCGAAATCGAATGCGCTTCGATTGAAGCGAAGCCGCTTTGCTTCGAGCAAATACCCCGTCATAGCGGCATCCTGCAGCTTGTTAACTGCAGTAATTATCTCTTCGAGATTATCCTCGTTGATATAACCGAAATCAAGCAGACGGTCTATGAGATAACGATCGTCATTTCGGGCAATGTCGACGCAGATTTCGACAATGTGCCAGCTCAATACGCGCTCGAACAGATTGCGATTCGTTTTCGTCAACAGAATCGGGTCGTCAAGACGAGCAATGATTTTAGAAACCTGCTCGTAAATGGAAATGCTGTCTCTGTTACGCGGCGAATTGTAGTCGTGCGCGCTTGCGATGCTGTTATCGTACTGCACCATGATACCCGGCACGTTCACCCAACTGGCGCCGCCTATTCCCTGAGAAATGCTGTGGATGCCTTTGCTCGTGTTTGGGAAGTAGAAATCGAAAGAACTTCGATCATCATACGGCTGAGATGTCTCGACGTGGATGTGTTCAATCCAACACCAAACCGTCAAACCGTTTGTTCCAATGGCCTGCAAGTCCGGCCGCAACTCCAAATATTCGATATTACGGGCATTGTTGAACGCATAGTCTTCGATGCGATTGACTTCATCAGGTATGACCACGTGCGGCTCACTACTCGAGAACATCACAACACTCGACGATTTCGCATTACGGCGGCAAAGCATGCCCGATGCGATATAGAACTTCTCATTCCCTTCGGCCACTTCGAGCGTATGGAGGGAAGGTCGTCTATCACCATGGTGCGCCGCCTGCGTGACGAGCGCATTCCTGCCAAGAAAGTCGAGCGAAACCGGAACCCTGAAGCACTCGAGCGACGTATCGAGGAAAGCCTCGTTACCAATGTACTCGACCGAATCAGGGATATCGACACGAGCCAACGAGCCGCTGCATCGAAACGCACTGGCTCCGATACGTCTGACTCCATCAGGCAACGTCACGTGTCGAATCGAGGAATGATATGCGAATGCATAGTCGTCAATTATCTCTACGCCTGTCCATGCAACATATTCTTCAGCTTCTCGATAGATAAGCTGCACTAAGTGCACACCATCATCTTCTTTACGATAAAGTCCGCCTTCGCTGTCAAGGAACAGAGACGGTGCCGCCTCGTCGATTTCTATCGTGCAATTCGGACCTGAATGTATGATGTTCGTTGCAGCCGTCATCGACGCCCCGATGCGTTCGATGCTCGCTGGTATGTGTAATGCCTCGAGGGCAGATTGCTCGAACGCGGAATCTCCAATTACGGTCAAACCCTCGTTCAGTTCAATTGACTTGAGTTGCTTGCAATAGAAAAACGCCTTTTCGCCGATCACGTCTAGCGACGAAGGCGATTTGAACGTTTCGAGGCCCGAATGAGCGAAGGCGAACTCCCCCATTATCGTAACGCCTTCTGGCACTTCAACGCTCTTAAGCGTCTCAATGTCGTAAAAGGCTTTCTTCCCTATTGCCACACATCCGTCATTCACCCGATAGTGTTCAACAGGCCTGGCGAGAGCCAGTAACGCACTACCATCTTTCGTGTAAATCGCATTTCCGTCAGTGAAAATGAAGGGATTATTGGGATCAATCTCGATCGATTCCAAACGCGTTTTTTGAAATGCACCTGGAACTATCTCGTTGATATAAGGCCCAATGTGCAGCTTTCGCAGACCTGGATTATCGAAGACAGAGAGATCGATAGCATTGAGTGATCCAGGAAGAACAATTTCTTCCATTTTCGGACAATGCGAGAGCCACGTTGACGAGTATTCAGTTAAGCCTTCTGGGAAGACAACGCGTCTCAACTTCGAGTCGAACCTGAACGCACATAAACCAATTGTTTCGACTGAATTTGGACAAACAATTTCTTCTACATAATCGTTTCGAGAACACGCATCCGGCCCGATTGCGCGAACGGGCATTCCTTCCATCATTTCGGGAATGACAAGTTTCTTTGCCGTTGACTCGCATGCAGTAATTCGAACAACCGAATCGTCTATAACGACGTACGCCCAAATATTACCAGTTTCATCATCGTATCGTTTCGGTTTCGAAGTACGGGCAAGCTCGAGCTCGCGTTTCCTACGCGCAGCCCTCTTCCGCTTTTCGTCTGCAATGGCTAATTGCTCGACATATTGTTTCGACAGTGCGACGCCATCTATAGCTGTCGGCGTGAAACCGCCAAATGTCACACCTAATTCCGCGAGCGCAGATACGCCATCTCCGATTGCCAAAACAAACCTCTATTTTTCTGCTTGAACTCGTTTTATTTCCCGATTGATTATACAGAAGAACTGAGGGTTGGACTCTTGTTGTATGCAACTACAAGACCTCACCCTGAAGAGAGCTTCTTAGTCCTAGCAAAAAGAAAAAAGCCCGCATCTCTGCGGGCTTTTTAAATATCAGGCTTTGTTTTACTAGTAACGACGTCTGCCTGCAACGTCCCAACGGAGCTTCGGTTCAATCTCATCTGCATAAATAATGCAATAGCGCATACCCTTGAGGGTAACAATCAGATTGACAACCTTCGGAGCATCGGGACCGCCGAAATCGTAAAGCTGATAGGTGAGGAACTCTCGGTCAATCAGTTCCTTGTAAACAGGATCGTTTTCTATCTTGCTTAGAAGCACGTTAGTCTGAACGCGTCCAAGCTCATCCTGCCTCAGCGTGATGTTGTATAGAATAACTTCCTGTTCGTCACTAAGACGAGGTTCAGCCTTGATCTCTTCTTCTGTAGCCATTGAGCGATATCACCATCCTTGGAATCAAAATGGGCTGAAATGCATGCGACGATTATAGCAAACAAAACAATAAGGGACAGCCTAAGCTGCCCCTTATCGCTTAAACGATTGCTCGTCTAAAGGCCTACCAAGGAACCTCGCGGCCCTTGAAGTCCTTGACGTCGTCGCCGCGCCAGCCGTCGCCTTCCTGAGCATACTCGTTGCCAGAACGCTTCGTGCTGGTGTAGCCAGACCATGCGCGAGCCAGATACTTATCCTTTACCCAGAAGATGTTTTCCTTCATGAGGTCGGCTGTCGTCAGACCAAGCTCGGCTTCTACTTCCTGCTTGGACTTGCCGCCGGCGATCATTTCATTCATCTTCGCGGCGATCTCGCTGTTGTCAAGAGCTAGCAGTTCTTCACGATCCATATATTGTCCCTCCTTTAGGTTAGGTGTGGCCGCCGCATGGCGGCCACACCCGCTGTATCACATACTAGAGACGGAACAGAACGGTCGGGCGATCGAATTCCTGCATCTTCGCGTACATCTCGTCCAGCGGACCATAGTACATCGAGTGCGATTCTTCGACCTGGATAGCGACGGGGCGCTGACCGCACTTGTCGCCACCGGCTCCCCAGTGCTCGGAGAAGATGCTCGTCGGGCAAGGAATGTAGAACCATTCCCAAGCGTCGCCCGTGTCACCTTCGCCCTTGCGGAAGGGGCCGACTTCTACTTCTTTGATACCAAACTGCTCGAGCGGGAGACCAAGCTCTTCTTTGCAGGCAATCTCTGCAGCGTGATTGCCGGAGAAGTAAGTGTAGTCAACGAGCAGGCCGTATTGAGTGTCTGCCATTTGATCTTCCCTTTCTAATTAGTCCTCATCGAGGCTGCGGACGCGCTTCATGTTGCACATAACGCCCTTGTACGGAGCGCCGAAGCCGAGCTTACCAATGTTCTGGTGCGGGATGAGGCTGTTCGTGTTGGACTTCCAAACACCGAAGAGGTTCGGCTCTTCGCCGTCCTGCTCGGGATACCACCAACCGTGAGCGGTATTGATGATGCCGGGCTTCAGAACAGGGGTGATCTCTGCCTTGTAGCGGGCCTCGCCGAACATGTTGTAGACCTCTACCCAGTCGCCCTCGGTGATGCCGTACTCCTTGGCGGTCTCCGGCGGAATCTGGACCCATGCCCACGGGTCGATCTGACGCAGGGACGGGACCTGACGATGCTCGGAGTGGAAGGAGCTGTAACGACGAGAGCCGGAGGTCATGATCAGCGGATAAGCCTCGGCGTCCTGCGGACGGCTGACCTGCGAGTAGTTCGGCTCCTCGTAGTAAGGCAGCGGATCCTCGCCCCAAGAGGCGTAGAGGATGGAGTTGGCCTCGATCTGGCCGGTAATGGTGTTGAAGCCAGGCTCGCCGTCGAAGCGGAGGAGGCCCTTCTCGTACTTCTTGTACTCGAAGCCATGAGCACCAGGCTGATACAGACCCTCTTCACGGAGGTCGTTGAAGTTCATGTCGAGCTCTGCGAGCTGGTCGCTGAAGAACTTGTCAACAGCAGCGTCGAGCTCGGTGCGGTCGATGGCAGCGCCATCGCGGTCGCCCGGCATCCAGTTGGTGTCGAGCCACGGCCACCAGTTCGGGGTGAGCTTCGAACCGAACATGAGGCAGATCTCGATGTCGGACATGCACTCGCCGAGCTGCAGGGCCTTGTTCATCGGGCCCATGAACACGGTGTTGCGGCCATAGTGGGTGAGGACGATGCCGTCATGCTCAGCCCAAGTGGCCATCGGGAGGAA
>CACZAR010000025.1 GCA_902779135.1 uncultured Coriobacteriaceae bacterium
CTGCGCGAACGCAGAGCTGGCACGGTGGCCAAGCCGTCGCACGCTGGGCGCGATCGCGTTCGCTCTGTCGACAACGTGGGTGTGAAAGGTACGCTTGACGAGCAGGTTCGTGCTCGCGGTGGCAAACATACAACTCCGACGACTGCTCCGGCTGAAACGACGACCGGGCGTGTGAGCGAGAGCTTGCGGTCGCGCTTCGTAGCGTTGGGTGTTCTTGCTGCTGCCATTTTCGGCTCTCTAACAGTGAAGCTGTGGAGCATGCAAGTGCTCGCGGCGGGTGAGTACAAGAACGTGGCGCTGCAAAACAAATACACGACCGTGGCAACGCCGGCTCCGCGTGGGCTCATCTACGATTCCGACGGCGTTATGCTCGTCGGCAATCGAACAGCGCTGACCGTACTTGCAGATGCTGAAGTCGCTGACGATCATGATGTGGTGCAGCGGTTGTCAACCGTGCTGGGCATTCCCTACAACGTTGTGCGCATGCGCATTCAGGACCAAAGCTCGGGTGCGCAGAGTCAACGTGTCGTTGCGTCCGATGTACGTCAGCGCGATATCGCTTTTATTGCCGAGCACTCGGATGCATTCACGGGCGTCTCGATTCAAGAACGTGCGGTTCGCGATTACCCGTATGGTGCTCTTGCCGCACATGTGTTGGGCTATACGGGTGCCATTTCCGATGCCGAGCTCGAAACGATGCCTGCAAACCGTAACGTCGAGTTAGGCGACATTGTGGGCAAGAGCGGCGTCGAGTCGTACTACGACAACCTGCTTGCCGGCGAACATGGTCAAAGGCGCGTCGTTGCCGACTCGAAGGGGCGTGTCGTCGAAGTCGAAAGCGAGACGCCTGCTCTGCGAGGTTCGGATGTGTACTTGACCATCAAGGCAGCTGCCCAATATGTGGCCGATGTCGAGCTCGCCGAGCTCATCGCGCCGGGCAACGTCATCGGCAAAGGCAAGGGTGTCGGTGGCGGCGTCGTCGCCATGGACGTGACCGACGGCAGCATCCTCGTCATGTCCAGTTATCCGACGTTCACGCCCGAAACGTTCAACGGGGGCATCACGCAAGACGTGTGGGATCTCTATTCGACTGCCGAATCGTATTATCCGTTGCTTAACCGCACGATTTCAGGTTTGTATCCTGCTGCTTCGACCTACAAGGCATTTTCGAGCCTTGCGGCTCTCAAATATGACTTTGCCAACAAAGACTCGAAATGGGTTTGCGAGGGCACATGGGACGGTTTCGGTTCGGGCGACTGGCAGGATTGCTGGTTGCGTTCGGGCCACGGCGAGCTCGATTTGCATGGTGGCATCGTCAACTCGTGTGACGTCGTGTTCTACGAAATCGGCAAGGCGTTCTACTTTGCTGGTAAGACCCAAGGAGGGACGATTTCCGATACCGCACTACAGGAGGAAATCGCGAAGTTCGGTTTCGGCAAGGCCACCGGTATCGACCTGACGGGCGAAGAAGGCGGACGTGTCCCGACACCCGAATGGAAGGAAGCCTACTGGTCCGATGTGCCGACCGAGGGTTTCTGGCGTGGCGGTGACATGACGAACCTCATCATCGGTCAGGGCGACGTGTTGACCACGCCGTTGCAAATCGCGGTTGCTTATGGCGCGGTTGCGACGGGCAACATCATGAAGCCGCACCTGTTCAAAGAAGTGCGCAACGGCGAAGGCGCCAACGCCGCCGCCATTGAGTTCGAGCCCGAAGTTGTCGACGTGCCCGAAGTCGAGGAAAAGTACTACAAGGAAGTGCGCGATGCGCTCGCCGAGGTCGCTCTTGGCTCATCCGACATCATGAGTGCGTTTGCGGATTGGGGCGTCGACCCGACGATGGTTGGCAGCAAGACGGGTACTGGCGAGATGGCAGGCAAGGAAGATACCGCTTGGTATGTCTGCTACTATCCGAAAGACAACCCGAAATACGTGGTTTCGACCTGCATTGAGCAGGGCGGTGGCGGCTCCGCAGTTGCTGGTCCGGTTGGCGCACATGTTTTGGGTGCGCTGCTGGCGGTGGAAAACGGCGAGCTGACTGATATCGGGCGCGTGGCTGGTTCGAGCGGCAAATCGGTCGAGGTTTCCAGCTCGGGCGGCGGGCGAACGGACTAGGGAAGGAGGCGGCTATGCCGGTACAACCGCAATTGAGCACTGTACGAAGCGGCTCGGGCGCCTCGGGAAACGGGTCGTCTTCGAGCCTGTTGGGCCGTATCGTCTCGGCGATTAACCTGCCGTTTGTGATCGTTGCCACGCTGCTCGTGCTCTACGGTTTGCTGGTCGTGTTCTCGGCTGTGAGCACCGACGAGGACTACACGTTCTCGCGTCAGTTGGCTGGTGTTGCCATCGGGCTCGTCGTTATGGCGCTCGTTTGGGCGTTCGACTACCGAAGGCTTTCGGAATACACGACGTTGTTCATCATCGTGAACGTGGTGCTCATCTTGTCACCCCATCTGCCGATTATCGGTGTCAACACCATGGGTGCGACATCGTGGGTCAAGATAGGCCCCCTTCCACAGCTTCAACCGGGCGAGTTTGCCAAGATCACCGTCATCTTGCTCGATGCGAGCATCATGGCGCGCTACCAGGGAAGGCTCGACGATCCGCGCGAGTACCTCAAAGCAGTCGGTCTCATGCTCATACCATTCGCCTGCATCATGACCCAACCAGACTTGGGCACGGGTCTCGTGTACCTGTTCATCGCTGCCGTCGCGCTCGTCATGGGCGGTGCAAATTGGCGCTATCTCGTCATCAGCCTTGCTGTGGGAATCGCGTTGATCGTGGCAGTGTTCGTGATCGATGAGGTGCTTAAAGGAGCGACTGGCGAATACAAGCTGCTCAAGCAGTACCAGCGCAACCGCCTGCTCGTCTTCATGAACCAGGATTCGACCGACCTGTCGGACGAGGGCTACAACTTGCAGCAGGCGATGATTGCCATCGGCTCGGGCGGTTTGTTCGGGCAGGGCTACATGCAAGGTTCGCAACATGCATTGGGCATTTTGCCCGAAGCACCCACCGATTTCATTTTCTGCGTTCTCGCCGAAGAACTTGGCTTCGTTGGAGTGATAACGTTGCTCGCGTTGTACGTTGCGCTCGTTATAATAGGTTTTCGAATAGCAAGTGCGTCAAGCGACATGTTCGGGTTGCTGATCGTCTCATGCATCATCGGGATGTGGTTGTTCCAGATACTCGAGAACATCGGCATGACGTGCGGGCTCATGCCCATCACGGGCATCCCGCTGCCGTTCATGAGCTACGGGTCGTCGTTCATGATCGTGAACTTCGCCCTGCTTGGTTTCATGGGGTCTGTCTGGACGCGTGGAAAGCAGAATACGAGAAGGGTTGACTATGCAACTGCCCATTGACGTAAAAGCGCTCATTGACGAGATGACCGACATTGAGGCTGCGCGCAACACGCCGCTTTCGGTGAGCGTCTTCATCGACGAGGCGGCTCCGGCCGACCTTGCCGCACACGTGCGCAATGCGTTTGCATCCACAATGCCGAGCGTGCGCATGACCGTTTCGTATCTCGACGACACGTTCATGCCCCATCCGACCGATGACGTCGCGGTCATTGCGGCCGGCGAATCGGCTGCGATCGGCCCTGCGGCCACGGCGATCCGTGCGGTTGGCGTGCCTGTCATGGTGGTCACGACCCTTCCGACTATCGTTGCCCAGAAGGCTGAAGGGCTCGGGCATGCGATTCCCGAAGGCGACCTCGTCTCACCCGAGATTGAAACCGCCAGTGAAGAGCCGTATGCGCTTGACGATGAAGTTCGTGCAGCACTCGACGACCGTATGGGCCGCTGGATCGTGGCGGCATGCCACGACAAGCGTCTCGCGCTGGCCATCGCATTCCCGTTCGTGCGTCGTCCCCTTGCGCGCGATGCCGTGCAGACCACGTCGATTCAGAACGTGGGCATCGGCCTTGTGCCCATTCTGCCGGGCGCCGACCTTCCCGTCATGACGCTCAACCAGGCCAAGATGGTGCTTCAGATTGCCGCAGCCTACGGGCTTGCCATGGACAAGGACCGCTTCAAGGAACTGGGTGCCTGCGTCGGCAGCGCATTCGTGTTCCGCACACTTGCCCGCGAGCTCACCGAATTCCTGCCCATTCTGGGTTGGATCATCAAGCCGGGCATTGCCTACGGTGGCACGGCTGCTTTGGGCTATGCGGTCATCGAATACTTCGAGGGCGGCGGGGACGCGACTGGCGTCGCGGCTGTGCTCGAGCGCGCAACCGAGAAGGGTACGAAGATTGTCTCTAAGGCGCGGAGCATCGCCGAGGATCCGTCGTCGCTCGACATTCCCGGCAAGGTGAGCAACATCGTTCCCATCGCGCGCGAAAAAGCAGCCAAGTACGCCCCGGTGGCTGCTGATGCCATCACAGACCTCGCGAAGGGCGCTGCGGCGATAGCTTCGACTATCTCAACTCAGGTTGCAGCTCGCTAGACATGGTTCCATTCGAGAGTATCTGGCCCCAAGTAGCGCCGCTCGTCGCGAAGGCAGAGCGACCGTCGCGCTATATCAACCATGAGTGGGGGAGCGTCTACAAGCCCGAAGCCGGCTTTCGCTTCTGTATGGTGTATCCCGATACCTACGAGTTGGGCCAGGCAAACCAGGCGCTCCGTATTCTCGTGAATGCTGTTAACGCACACGATGGCATGGTGGCAGAGCGTGGTTTTCTGCCCGCGCCCGACATGTGTGATGCTTTGCGTAGAGAAGGGTTACCTCTGTTCTCGATCGAGAGCTGCGCTCCGCTTGGCGCTTTCGACGTCATCGGCATCACGCTTCCGCATGAGCTTGCGGCGACCAACGTGCTCGAGGCGCTCGATCTGGCAGGTTTGCCGCTTCATGCTGTCGATCGCGCAGAAGATGACCCGCTCGTCGTTGCCGGTGGTCCATGTGCGCTCAACCCCGAGCCGTACGCGCCGTTCTTCGATGCCATAAACATTGGGGAGGGCGAGGAGTCGCTTCCCGAAGGGCTCGAGGTCATCCGCACCCAACGTGCACGTGGGGCGTCGCGTCGTGAGATATGGCGTGCGCTCGCTGCGCTTGATGGGTGGTATGTGCCATCGCTGTATCGTTGGCGCGAAGCTGATGAAGCACAGGAAGCCGGTTCGTGGATCGAGCCTTTGGAAGAGGGCCTTCCCACGTTCATCGAGAAGCAAGTGTTCCGCGGGTTTGCGGAAAGCCCGGCGTGGGAGCCGTGCATCGTGCCGTTCACCGAGGCTGTGCACGATCGTTTGAACGTCGAGATTCTCCGCGGATGTGCCCGTGGTTGCCGCTTCTGCCAGGCGGGCATGATGTACCGTCCCGTGCGCGAGCGAACGGCTGACAACATCGTGGCTTCGGTGCTCGAGGGGCTGGCAGAGACGGGATATGACGAAGTTTCGCTCACGTCGCTCTCCTCGACCGACCATTCCCAGATATCCGAGATTCTCACGCGCTTGAACCGCGAATGTGCGGGGAAGGGCGTGCGCATTTCCATTCCGTCGCAACGACTCGATTCGTTTGGCGTTGACATGGCAGGGCTCGTCGCCGGCCAGAAGAAGGGTGGGCTCACGTTCGCTCCCGAAGCTGGCACTCAGCGGTTGCGCGATGTCATCAACAAGAACGTGACGGAAGACGACTTGTTCGGTGCCATTGATGCGGCGTTTGCCGCTGGTTGGCATCGTTGCAAGCTCTATTTCATGATCGGCTTGCCAACCGAGACCGATGACGACATCAAGGGCATCGCCCGCCTCGTTCAGCAAGCGTATGACCATGCTCGTGCTGTTGTGCCCCCTGACCAAAAGGGGTCGATACAGATCAGTGCGTCGTGCGCGTTGTTCGTGCCGAAGGCTCAGACGCCTTTCCAGTGGGATGGTCAGATTCCGCCCGAGGAAGCACTTCGACGTGTGAACCTTCTGCGCCACTCGGTGAAGTATCGTGCCATCACGATCAACTGGCATGACCCGAAGACGAGCTTTGTCGAGGCGGTCATGAGTCGTGGTGGGCGAGAGGCTGCTGCGCTCGTTGAGGAAGCGTGGCGGCACGGTGCACGGTTCGATGCGTGGACGGAATGCTTCAATGAGCAAGCGTGGCGCGATGCAATCGACGTCTTGTCGTTTGATGTTGAAGCTGCTGCCCAAACGGCCTATCCGACCGATTACGTCTTGCCGTGGGATCACATCGGCTGCGGTGCTACGACTCGTTGGCTCGCGCGGGAACGCGCTTTGGCCGATGAAGGCATCACGACGCCCGATTGCACCTTCGAGCGCTGCTCGGGGTGCGGAACCTGCATGCGGCTCGGCGTGGACAATCAGCTCGCGCAACCTCGCGTGCTGGGAGGTGCCCGCAATGACTGATCCTCGTCTGTTCAGATTGCGCGCGACCTTCGTCGAAGAAGGCCGGTTGGCCATGCTATCGCACCTCGAGGTTGCGCATACGCTCGAGCGTGTCGTGAGACGCGCCAAGCTGCCGTTCGCAATCAGCCAAGGGTTCTCGCCGCATATGAAAATTGCGTTCGGCGCGGCATTGCCCGTCGGCGTCGGCAGCACGTGCGAGATTTTCGACTTGCAGCTGACCGAGTACGTCGCCCCTGCGAAAGCGCTGGCAGCGCTGCAAGCAGCAAGCGTGCCGGAGCTGATGGTGCAGGAATGCCACTACATCGAGCACAACGCCACAGCCGCAAGCGTCGCATTCCCGTTCTCGACGTACGAAGTCGTGTTCGACCGTGCAATCGAGTCAATCGAAGCGCCCGAAACCGTGACGGTCGTGCGTAAGCGCAAGGAAAAGACGCTCGTGGTGGGCGAATTCCTTGTAAAGCCGTTCGAGCTGGAAGGCAACAAGGCCGTGTTCACGCTTGAGGCCAAACCTACTGGCTCGCTTCGCCCCGATCTCTTGCTTGCCCATTGCGTCTTTGATGGCGAGGTTGTTTCCATCACACGTGTCGCGCAAAGCGAGATGTGTTAAAAAGGGGCAGTCCCTTTAAACAGTTCCGAAAGGACCACGATGGCTAAGCTTACCGACGAAGAATTCGAAGCAGCCGTTCAAGATGCGCTCGATTCGATTCCCGACGAGTTTCTCGACGAGCTCGACAATGTGGCTTTCATGCTTGCCGACGAACCCGACGAAGAGGACTATTTCGGCGATGGGCTGTACACCGAGGGAGGCGAGCTGATGGGCTTGTACAGCGGCATTGCCATGACCGAACGTGGTGACTACTACGGGTATGGCGAATTCCCCGACACCATCACGATTTTCAAAGGCCCTCATGAAAGGATGGGCCTTTCCCATGCCGATACGATTGAGGAGATTCGCAGGACGGTTGTTCACGAAATTGCGCACTACTTCGGCATGGATGAAGAGCAAGTGGATGAAATGGGCTATGCGTGATGTGACGACTCGCGTCCTCGAGCGACTCCGATTGTTGCAAGCAAATGCGTTAACGGGGGCAGTCCCTTTTAACGCATTTTTTCTTTGTTGCCCCAAATGGCTATGAAGACGAGCGCGCAGATGCCCAGCAGGTACGGGTAGAACAAGAACGGGATGATCTCGAACGGCGTGACCGCCATGCCGACGGCAGCAGCTCCAGCACTGGCGTAGAGGATTTGAGCGCCATAGGGGATGATGCCCTGCCAAACGCTCGTGAAGATGTCGATGAGCGAGGCAGTGCGGCGTGGCGAGATGTCGTACTGGTCCGAGATCTTGCGTGCGATGGGGCCGGCGATGACGATGGCGACGGTATTGTTGGCTGTGGAGACGTCCACGAGCGACGCGAGTGCCGCGATGCCGAACTGGGCGCCGCGCTTTCCATGCACGAGACCGGTGATCTTCTGCAGGATCCATTCGATGCCACCGTTGTCGCGTACGAGACCGATGATGCCTGCACAGATGATCGAGATGACCGTGATGTCGTACATGTTCATGATGCCACTGCCGCCGTCGAGGCCTGAGCCGATGGCGATGAAGATCATCTCGGGCGCAATCGTACCGAGCACAACGCCCACGATGATAGAGAGCACCGTACCGCCGATGAGCACGAGGAACACGTTGACGCCTGCAAGGGCGGCCACGAGAACCGCGACGTAGGGCAGCACTTGCCAGAGGTTGTATTCGAGGTTGCCGTCGAGGTTGTACTCGCTTCCCAAGCCCAAAGCCAGGAAGATGATGAACGTGATGATGGCAGCGGGTAGGGCTATCTTGAAGTTTTCCTTGAACTTCTCGTCCATCTCGCAGCCTTGCGTGCGCGTGGCTGCAATTGTCGTGTCGGAGATCATCGACAAGTTGTCGCCGAACATGGCGCCGCCCACGATAGCGCCGAGGCAAAGGGCGCCGGCGAGTCCCGTCTTGTCAGCAACGCCGATGGCGATGGGCGCAAGTGCCGCGATGGTGCCGACCGACGTGCCCATCGAAATCGAGATGAAGCAGGCGATGAGGAACAGACCGGGCAGCACGATGCCCGTCGGCAGTATCGACAAGGCGAAGTTGACGGTGCTCTCGACACCGCCAGCAGATTTGACCGCACCTGTGAATGCGCCGGCAAGCACGAACACCAGACACATGATCATGACGTTCGACTCGCCCATGCTGCGCGCGACGCTTTCGAGCTTTTCGTCGAACGAGCGCTTGGGGTTTTGGATGAAGGCGACAGCCAATGCGCAAACGAACGCGACGATGGCAGGCATGCTGTAGAAGTCCTGAAGGACGACACCCGAGCCTATGAAAAGGACGAGAAAGACGCCGACGGGCAGCAAGCCCGAAATACGAGGTGTGATGGTTTCAGTGTTGCTAGTTTCCATGATGACTCTCCAAATTCCCAATAACGCAAGCGACCATTATAGCCGTGTTTAAGGTTTTGTTCAGGATGAAGGTCTAATGTTGGGACATGTTGGGCGGTTCGCAGTTACCGAGCAAGCCCGACCACCACCACTTCATTGCGCGAACTCGCGCATTCCTTCCCCTCCAGGGCGGCTTCGGCCGCCCATCCTTTTTTATGAAGCGGACGCTTTGGGCCGTTTCCTTCTGGTTGATGAGCTTTCAGGAGAGGTTCAGGTTCGTTTCCTATCATCTTCCTATCGGCACGAGACGTGCCTGAAAGGAGACAAGACAATGAAACGATATGGAATACCGATTCTTTTAAGCGCCGCTCTGGCAGTGGGGGCTTTCACGGGTTGTGCAAATGTGTCGTCAGCATCGGCATCGGACATGATCAGCAGCGCGAGTTCGACTGCCCCGAGCAGCATGGCAGCGGAGCCAGCGGGTTCGATGGGCTCGATGGGTGCCATGGGCGGCATGGAGATGACGCGCGCCTCGTATGCATCTGAGCCGGCTTCTGGCAGCATCATCGACACGTCCAGCCTGTTCACCGACCGCGACCTGGAACAAACGGCAGATACTGCCAATGCCACCGAGATCACGGTCAAGAGCGGTGAAGACATCACCATCAGCGAAGAGGGTGTCTACGTCATCAGCGGCACGGCAACCGATTGCACCATTACCGTCGATGCCGACAGCGCAGCGAAGGTGCAGCTCGTGCTCGATGGCGTGAGCATCACCAACGCAGACGCACCTGCTATTTACGTCCTTTCTGCCGACAAGGTGTTCGTCACTACAGCGAGTGGTTCGTCTAACGAGCTCACGACCACTGGCGAGTTCGCCGCCATCGGCGATGTGACCAATATCGATGGCGTCATCTTCGCCAAGGACGACCTCGTGCTCAACGGCCAAGGCACGCTCACCATCAACTCGTCTGCCAGCGGCGTCGTGGGCAAAGACGACGTGAAGATCACTGGAGGCACGTACAGCATCACTGCCACGGAGCATGGCATCCAGGGCAAAGATTCGGTTGCAATCGCCGACGGCACCTTCAACATCACGGCTGGCACCGATGCTATTCATGCCAAGAACGATGAGGATTTGACGCTCGGTTACGCCTATATCGCTGGTGGCACGTTCAACCTCAACGGTGCAAGCGATGGCATCGAGGGTTATGCAGTCGTTCAAATTGATGGTGGAGATATCACGATTGATTCCCAAGAGGGCATCGAGGGCACCTACATCCAGATCAACGGCGGCGACGTCTCGGTGAACATGGCCTCTGGCGACACCGACGCTCTCGATTCGAACGGCAGCCTCTTCATCACGGGCGGTACGGTCAACATCACTGCGCAATCTGCATTCGACTACGTCGCAAATGCTTCGATGACGGGTGGCACTGTCACCGTGAACGGCCAACAGGTTTCCGAAATCACCGCTTCAATGATGGGCGGCGGCATGGGCGGCCCGCAAGGTGGCATGAGCGGCGGCAGCATGGGTGGTCGCGGCGGCGTGCGCTAAGCGCTCCCGTTCAAGCAAATTCGGAGAGGGGCCGTGCGAACGCGCGGCTCCTTTTGTTTGCAACAGAGGCCGGGTCTCTGTTGCAATTACAGGTCGAAATCGATGGCGTGGTCGCTGAAGCGAATGCGCTTCATCTCGAGTAGGTAGCCGGTCATGGCGGCGTCTTGCAATTTGTTCACGGATGCTACGACGGAATCGAGGTTGTCGGCGGTCAAGAGCCCCAGGTCGGCAAGTTGACCCATGGCCACGCGGTCGTCGTGGCGCGCGATGTCGGTGCAAATCTCCTCGATATTGCTCGTGACGAGCGTTTGATAGCGCCGTTTGCTGTTATCCGTGAGCAGCACCGAATCGTTCAACCGATCGATGATCAGCTTGACCTGTTCGTAGGCGCTCGCATTCTCGCTCTTTCCCGGCGCGTGGTAATCGCGTGCAGCAGCGATGCAGTTGTCGTACTGCGCGAAGATGTCAGGGAGATAGAGACTTCCGAGCCCGCCGAGCGCCAACAAGAAACCATGCACGCTGTGCGTGGTGGCAGGGAAGTGCAGCACGAACGATGTCATACCCTCGATGGGCTCTTCGACATCGATGCGTACGTGCCGGATTTGGCTCATGACGCTCAGTCCACAGGCGCCGATCGTGCGCAGGCGCGCATTCAAATGCAGTTCGCGAATCCCTCGAGCATTGTTGAGCGCGTAGTCCTCGACCTCGATTATCTCTTCGGGAAATTCGACGCGTTCGCATGAGGAAGTAAACATGACGACATTGGCGCCGAGCTTCGTGCGGCGGCAAAGCATGCCCGTGTGCATGAAGAAGCGCGGATTGCGTGGATCGACATCGATGGTGCGGAGAGCGGGCGGTACGAATTCATGATGCGATCCATCGGTGACCAGTGCATTTTTCCCGATGTCGACAAGACCTGCGGGGATTCTGAAATACTCGAGCGCCGTGTCGATGAACGCGTCGGGACCCACCGAATCGAGCGAATCGGGCACCGAAACACGGCGAAGCTTGCGGCAAACCCTGAAAGCGCCGTCGCCGATGCGCTTGAGACCTTCAGGCAGCTCGACTGATTCCAGTGCGTTGTGGTACGCGAACGCTTTTTCCTCGATGGCTACCGTCGAGGAGTTCACTTCGTAAGCGGTGAGGGAAGGCTCAAGCATCTGTACAAGATGCATTCCGTCTAGGTCGTTGCGGTACAGGCAACCTTGCCCATCGATGAAGTAAATCCTACTGGCGTCGTCGATTGTGAACGTAGCATCGTCACCTGAATGGCACACGTTCGTGCGCACGGTGATCGAGTTGCCTATGCTCTCGACGCTTGCTGGGATGCGCAAGCTTTCGAGGGTCGAGCCGGCAAAAGCTTCGTTCTCGATGATGCGCAGGCCTTCGTTCAAGGTGACCGTTTTGAGCGAAAGGCAGCGCAGGAAGGCTTTGGAGCCAATCTCGACAAGACTTGTAGGACAGGTGAATGTCGTGATTCCCGAATTGGCGAATGCAAGCTCGTCGATGTGCGTGACGCCTTCGGGTAGCGTCACCTCTTCGAGCATTTTCGCTCCGGCGAACGCCTTGGTTGCGATGCGTTGGCAGCCTGCGGCGACTTCGTAGCAATGCGCAGGCTTTGCAAGGGCAACCAGCACGGATCCGTCGGCGGAGTAGATGCAGGTTCCATCGGTCCCAATATGCTCGTTGTCAGGGCTGATGATCAAGGTTTCCAGGTGGGATTTCTCGAATGCACCCGGTTGGATGAACTGTGTGTAACGGCCGATTGCAAGCGTCTTCACAGCTTGGTTGGCCAGCACTTCGTTTGTCACGGTTTCGAGTGATTCGGGAAGTGAGAGCTCTGTGAGGTTCGGGCATTTCGAAACCCAGCTCGATGAGAATGTGGTCGTGCGGGCAGGCAGAACGAGCCGTTCCAGGTTCTCGCATCCGCGGAATGCGTAGGCGCCAATGGCTTCAATCGAGTCGGGGAGCGCGATCTCCCTTGTTGCGACGAGATTCGAGAACGCTTCTGGATCGACTTCTTTGAGCGGGAGGCCCTCAAAATCAGCAGGCACATCGAGCGTCTCCTCGGCGGTGTCGCATGCGATGAGGCGTATGAAGTTGCCGTCGACGATGAAATAGGTCCAGGTTGTCTGACGCTCGTCGACCATCGTCCGCTCGTCTGACAAGCGTGCGAGCTCGGCGGCACGTCTCCGCTCGGCAGCGGCTCGCTTGCGTGCGAACTCGCGCTCCATCTGGGCAACTTGGTCTTTGGTCAAGTTAGAGTCGATTTGCGCCATTGCTAACCCTGGGCATTTCTCCCAACGACTTCGCTATCTCGGCAAGCCGGTGATGTCCGTCCAAATGCCGTTAACTTGATCGACTGTGAACGGGTGGCCGTACAGCGTGATGAAATGGCTGCTTGCCAACTCGTCGGTGTAGTCGTCGAGGAAGTACATCTGCGTTGTGTCGTAGTCGTAATGGCAGAAGACGGGCACGAATTCGTGCGATACGACCGATGTGCTCCAACCACCGTCCTTGGTCGGGGTCTTCGCGATGGTCAAGACGGCTGCGCCGCCGAGCATGTTTTCGACGTCGGCCTGGTTCGAGGCGAAATTGCCAAGGCTGAAGTACACGATGCCCTTGTTGCCGGCAGCCGTGGTTACTTCCTCCATGGGTTGCACGACGTGCACATGCGAGCCAATCACAACGTCGGCGCCCGCATCGATGAGCCGCTCGGCAGTTTCGCGCTGTTCGTCTGAAGGCACCGTCGCATACTCGTTGCCCATGTGGACATAGCAGATGGTGATGTCGGCTTTTTCCTGGGCGGCTTCGACGTTTGCCACAATCGTGTCGAGGTCGTCGAGCATGTCGACGGCGTATTCCTGTCCTGTGGGCAACTCGAATCCATTGAGGCTGTACGTGAGGTCGGTCATCGCTATCGTGATGCCGTTGCGTTCGATGAACGTGACCCCGTTGGCGTCTGCGGGATCATCGTGCAAACCCATGAGTGTGATTTCGGGATGGTTCTGCTTCCAGTAGTCCACCGTGTCGAAGACGCCGTCGATGCCTTGGTCCAACGAGTGGTTCGTCGCCGATGTCACGATGTCGAAGCCGGCGTTGTCAATTGCATCGCCCATTTGGACAGGCGTTCCGAAAATCGGATAGCCGCCCACACGCGATTCATCGGTGACGAGAGGCGTTTCTTGCGTGACGCTGAGCAGATCGTAGGGAGCAAGCCGCGTAAGCACGGGCTCGAAAACATGGTTGAAATCGTAGGATCCGTCGTCGCTGCGTGACTGAGCGATCATCTCCTTGTGAGGCACGATATCGCCAACGGCAAGGAACGTGAGCATGCGCGGTTGCGAGGCGGTGATGGTCGACATGAGCGATTCGACTGGTTTCTCGTTCGAGCTCGTCTTGTGGTTGAGTGCATTGCATCCAACGATTGCGAGCGCAAGGACTATTGCTGCAGCAATTACGATGACGAATGGCTTCCTGCTGGCAGTAGTTGATGCACTTGCTCCGTACGCACGCATGGTGGATTGACGATTCGTGTCATAGCGATTCGAGCCATAGCGTTGCGAGCTACGTCTCTGCGAGGCAGAACGAGTCGAGTTGTTTCGAGTAGTGCCGGTTGCCCTGCGCGTGGAGGAGTCGATACGGCTGCGATTGGTGCTTCGGGTTGAAGCGTGGTTTTGGTTGGCGCTGCGCTCACCTGTTCGGGTGCGGTTGTGGCTGGTTTTGCGCGAGGACGCGTAGTAAAGATCTCGATTGGCGTTGCGCGTGGTTGCCCGCCTACGATCGCGATTGGGGTCGTAGCCATCATTAAATCTATCAGTGCGGTTGTAAGTCATCTTGACAGGTGGTCCTCCTCTCACATAGTTTAGCGCTCTTCCTCGAGCGAAACACCGACCTCATCGTTGTTTCGGAGCGACGTATAATAACCTCGTATCAGCTGGAAGAAGGAACCTCATGACGAGAACGAGCCTTGAAGTCAGCGGGCCAGCGGGCAGCCCCATGAAGATCATGTTCTACCTTGGCATCCTGTTCGTGGTGCTCGGCGCCATCATCGGACTGAGCGGCGTGGCGATGTCCGTATCTTTACACGAACCCGAAATGATGCTTTTCGGTGTGCTGTTCGTGGCCATCTTCTGTGGCGTTGGCGGGTTTTTCGCCAAGATCGGGCATGATGGCATGCACGAAACCGATGCCGTGCTGCAGCAAGGCGCTTCGTATCTCGGAAAGATTTACGATTACGAGCCAGACTATCGGGTCACGATGAACGGCCAACCGTGCATCACGCTCGTCGTTCGCTATTTGATGTCCGGCCAAGTTCGGGAAGCGCGCGTCACGACTGGAGAATCCAACGTGGCGAACTACCCGCGTGGCGCGACGGTGTCGATAAAGGTGCACGACGGTGTTGCGGCTCTCGTTCCTGGATCGGTTTGCGACTTGCATATCGAGCAAGAAGACGATTTGATGAACCCCGATTTCGATCCGAGCGGCATGATGTCGTCAATTGGAATATCGTGTCCGAATTGCGGCGCGAATATCACGGTGCCGCTCGGCATGTCGCGTTTCTGCCCGTATTGCAACAGCAAGGTGAGCGTTGCCGCTGATGGCAAGCCCCAAGTTCCCGCATCAAGATGAAGGGAATGCAATGCCGCATGAGGCCATATTGATAAGCGCATGTTTGTTGGGGGAGCCATGCCGCTACGATGGCAAAGCGCAGCCGTGCGAAGGGGCGAAGGTGCTCGCAAGCCAATACGAACTTGTGCCAGTTTGCCCCGAGCAGCTCGGCGGGTTGCCGACGCCGCGCACTCCTTCGGAGATCCAGCGTGATGGTCGCGTTGTCGATTGCATGGGACACGATCAGACGGAGGCTTTTCTCGATGGTGCGCGTGCGGCGCTCGCCATCGCACAAGAGCGGGGGTGCGAACGTGCCGTTCTCAAATCGCGCAGTCCTTCGTGCGGGGTGCATGAAGTGTATGACGGCTCCTTCAAGGGGGTTGTCGTTCCCGGTCGTGGTGTCGCTGCCGACATGCTTGCTAAGGCAGGGCTCGATATCGTGGATGAGTTAGACATACAACGTAAGTAATTGGATTTGAAGTGCAGGAAGGTCGGCTGGTGGACGATTCCCGGCAGAGCAAGCAGTATCTGTGCATCGACTTGAAGTCGTTTTACGCTTCGGTCGAGTGCATCGAGCGCGGGCTTGACCCCATGATGACCAATTTGGTCGTGGCGGATCCCGAACGCACGGAGAAGACGATTTGCCTCGCCGTTTCACCCTCGCTCAAAGCTCATGGTGTTTCCGGTCGTGCCCGCGTGTTCGAGATACCCGATACGCTCGATTACATCATGGCGCCCCCACGCATGGCCAAGTACATCGAGTACTCCGCCAACATCTACGCTATTTACTTGCGGCATTTCTCGAAAGATGACATTCATGTCTATTCGATCGACGAAGCGTTCATGGATGTGACGAACTATCTGCCGCTCTATGGTTGCACGGCTCGTGAATTGGGGGAGCGCATTCGTCGCGAGGTGCTCGACGAAGTGGGCATACCTGCCGCCTGTGGTCTCGGGCCCAACCTATATCTCGCAAAGCTGGCGCTCGATATCACCGCGAAACACAGCGTCGATTTCTTCGGCGAGCTCGACGAGGAATCGTTCCGTGCGACACTGTGGGACCACAAACCCCTGACAGATTTCTGGCGCATCGGCAAGG
>CACZAR010000026.1 GCA_902779135.1 uncultured Coriobacteriaceae bacterium
CATTCACGCGGAGTCATCTTTCTGATGCTCTCATCGTTAATTGCGCCCTTGATATTCGTGGTTGGCGTCATGCTATGCTCTCGCTCATCCTTAACAAGGTTTCTCTCCCTGCCCATGCCGCCACAAACTAGGGCTCCTGCGACATCGTCTAAGTCGCGTACAACGTAGCCAAAGCCATGGCCTGCAGCTTCGTGCCGAGCGCGATGCTCCCTCAGCGTCTGCAGATAGCGTTCAGACAGGTAGTACTTTGATGGCACAGGCGCTGGGTCGAGAATGTCTCGAATGACTGGATTGCCACTATCGCCGTCGGGGAACACGAATTCATCAGGGGCTAGATCAGATCTGAACGAAACGATATAGATGCGTTCACGATTCTGAGGAACGCCATAATAGCGGGAATTGAGTATTGCGTAAAATGGCACATAGCCTATCTGACGAAGCGTGCCGAGGATTACTTCGAGGGTCTTGCCCTTACGATGTATCGGGAGCCCCTTCACGTTTTCGCAAAAGATGACTTTCGGTTTGTGATAATCGCATATGCGGGCAACGTCGAAAAACAGAGTTCCGCGAGACATGCCTTTGAAATCGTCGTCGAACCCTCTCTTGCTACCTGCAAGCGAGAAAGCTTGACAGGGAAAACCTGCTAGGCAAATGTCAAACGGAGGAATGTCTTTCTCGTCGATTTTTGTGATATCGCCCGCAATGCTTTTGGGGGTGTCGAAATTAGCACGGTATGTTTTAGTGGCGGGTTCATCGAACTCGCTTACAAAAACTGTCTCAATGGAGTTTGAGCCGAAAGCTTGATCAAAGCCAAGCCTAATTCCGCCAATGCCGGCGAACAAGTCAATAGATTTGTAGTTCTGATTCGACACAGGACCCCTTTCGCAGTAACGGCAATTATACCGAACGAGTCGTGTTGCGGATTCGTGAACACAAAGCGTAGAGATGGTGGGTATAGCACGACCATTTCATCGATGCAGTTCGCCATACGACGATGGATGTCCTGCTACGCAGGTGACCTCTTTATCCTGAAAGTGCAGCGGTCGCCGCCCCTGAGAATCGTATCGACTATCCGGACGCCGAATTCACTCTCCGGCTCGAGCTGAGACAGAACATACAAGACGCTCTGACGCGAGCATTCGCACTGTTCGGGGTCGCTTCTCAGCCCGGACTTCACCTTCTCGCACGTGCATTCCAGGTAGCTCAGCTCGTACTCCCTCCCGGGTACGATGACCTCTCCCATGTAGGATGCGTTGTTGTACTCTTCGGTGAAAATCCTGTCGAAGTCGCCGTTGTGCTTTTCATACAGCTGCTTTTGCATCGGGAGAACAGAGTCCCTGACGCATTCGATCGCTTCTTCTCTGTAGCTCATGTCCTCCCCGCTTAACCCCCGGTTTGCCATACGTCCCATAGTCTAAGGCATGGGCGAGGCCGCGACGCTCGGCGACACGCTCGAGGCGCACCGCGACGGGTGCGTGAGCGTGGCGACGAGCATGATCGGCGAGCGCAAGCGCGCCATCGCCGTCATCGATGCGGATGATTAGCAAAGCTACAGTGCGTGGCCTCCTGACACCTTGATAACCTGGCCCGTTATCATCCTCGCTTGTTCACTTGCGAGGAAGACTATCGTGTTCGCGATGTCTTCTGGCTGAATCAGCTTTCCTATGGGAATCAGCGGAAGGACCGCCTTTTCGAGTTCTTCATCGATCCACCCTGTCTGCGTGGGTCCCGGTGCAACGCTGTTCACCGTTATGCCGTACTTTCCGACCTCCATGGCCACGCTGCGCGTTAAGGCCTCCAGGGTCGCTTTGCTCGCCCCGTAGGTTATCTGTCCAGCAAAGACCTGGGCGGAGTCGGTCGAAAGGTTGATAATCCGCCCGTAGTCGCCACGGCGTCTCACGAACTCTGCCGTCATGAGCAGGCTGCCTCGCACGTTGACGGCGAAAGTGTCGTCGATGACCTCGCGGGTGATGGCCTCTATGGTGTCCTTGCCGGTTTCGTCATCGGTTGCGGCGTTGTTCACGAGGATGTCGACGTGTCCGAAACGCTTGATTGCTGCGTCGAAGATTTCCCTTACCTGGCCTTCATCCGAGATGTCCTTCTCCAACACGAGATACTGCGCATTCAGCTCGCCGAGTTTCTCTTCCACTTCCGACGCATCGCCTGCGTTGGCTCTGTAATAGCGGTCGACCCCGTTTTCGCCCGCCTTGCTCTCGTCGTAATCGCGTGGAACCTTCTTGTATGTCAGGACGACTTTCGCGCCTTCGCGGGCAAGGGCTATGGCTGTCGCCGCGCCGATTCCCTGCGGGTTGTTTGCGCCCGTGACGATTGCGACCTTGTCCTTCAGCCCGTAATCCACCATGACAGCCTCCGATAGCCTGATTTGATGTATGCGCACATTCTAAGGCAAGGACTAAATTGCGACACAGGGCGATGCTTTCCACACTTCACCTTCTCTGCTGAAAGGGCGATGACATGAGCTTGGCCGACGAGGGAAAAGTATCCGCAGGAAGACCGTTTCATTTATTCATTTACAATTGACCCCTACAAACTCATCGCACTCACCCAAGGAGCCCCGATGATCCGTCCCATCATGACCAAGAAGTTCTTCCTGCGCCAACCGAGCGAGCAGGCGACTGCTGACGACCTCGCCATCGCGCTCGACCTCATCGACACGCTCGAGGCGCACCGCGACGGCTGCGTGGGCATGGCGGCAAACATGATCGGCGAGCGCAAGCGCATCATCGCCGTGCTTGACGCGGACGGGTCGGTCCTTCCCATGCTGAACCCGCGCATCGTGCGCTCAGAAGGGGAGTACCGCGCGCAAGAGGGCTGCCTGTCGCTCGAGGGCCTGCGCGAGGCCGTGCGCTTCGAGCGCATCGACGTCGAGTACGAAGATCTAGACCTTCAGTCGCGCAGCGCGACATTTTCCGGGCGCGTGGCGCAGGCCATCCAGCACGAGATCGATCACTGCGAGGGAGTGCTGATCTAGCAGGCTGCCAGTGCCCCAACCCTTATCATGTCTTAAAATGCTGAGAAAAAGTCGTGGTTTTCAGCAAACGCAGGAGGGCGCGCCAGATGAAGAACGGGGTCAGGCTATGATCGTATTGATTACCGGCGCGTCTCACGCGGGAAAGACGCTCCTGGCGCAGCGCATGCTCGAGGAATATGGCTACCCTTACCTCTCCATCGACCACTTGAAGATGGGGCTTATCCGCAGCGGTAACACCAGCCTCACACCCGAGGACGACGAAGAACTCACGGAATATCTCTGGCCAATCGTGCGGGAGATGGTGAAAACCGCTATCGAGAACGGGCAGAACCTCATCGTCGAGGGCTGCTACATCCCGCCCTGGTGGAGATCTGACTTCGATGAGCGGTACCTGCAGCACATCAGGTTCGTCTGCCTGGCCATGTCCGACGAATACATCGACACGCACTTCGACGAGATTCGCTCGCACGGCTCCGACATAGAGAAGAGGCTTGACGATTCAGGGTGCACGCGCGACTCGCTGAAGGCGGACAACCGCTACTACATCGAATCCTTTTCCAAGCACGGCGAACAGGTCGCACTGATCCGTTCAGATTATGAGGAAGAGACGAGCGCCCTGTTGAGCACCCTGCTCGCCTAACGACCGGACAACTCGCGCACGTGGCCGAGGTGGATGCCGATGTGGCCGATTCCGAGAACGGCGGCGGCGATCAGCGTTAAGGGCGACTGGTACCAGACGCCCAGCAGGAAGATGGCGGCCACGGGCAGGCTTGCGAGCGGGATGGGTATGGGGCCGAGGGGCCTGTACATGTCGGCGAGCTCTCCTCCACCGTTGAAGTAGCGCATCCAGGCAATCTCGTACAGGATCATCAGGGCGAAGGCGGCGATCAGCCACAGGAGCCACGGGAACGAGAAGCCTTGCGGGCAAACGAAGATCACGGCGGTGCACGTGGCGGCAACTTCGCCGATGCGCTCGAGCGCGAGCAGGATGCGGTTCTCGTTTTTCGAGATCTCGGCATAGCCGGGCGGCTGGTTTCTTCCCCAGATGATGTTGGGGACGAACAGCATCGCCAGGAACACGACGCCAACTATCGAGAAACCGAATTGCATGCCATCCTTCTTCAACGCGCGAGAACTCGTCGGAGCCATTGTAAAACATGGGTGTTGGCAGTCGAGTTTTTGCGTGATGTCGTCCAAGGGGCTATGGATGCCAACTGGATGGCGTGCATCCACGATTCCTGACGACCGTGTTACTATTTACAAAGAGTATTTTGAGGTCGGGTCGATTGGTGAGGTGAACTAATTATGGGTAACACAGGGCTGAAGATGCTCGAAGACGCGTTGGCTGCAGACAGCGAGTTGCGCGACAAATACCAAGAGATTCTCGACCGGGTCATCGCCGAAGGTGGGGCGAAAAACGACGGCGAGGTCATACAGAAGGTCGCCGCCGAGTTGGGCTACGAGGTGTCCCTGGAAGAGCTGGAGCGTACTTGGGCAGATGCGCAGGAGTTAGACGAGGCCGAGCTAGACAAGGTTGCCGGTGGCTGGACGGACGAACATGGCCATGACACCAGTTGCTTCGTCGCATGGCACTGCTACACCATAACGTGCCACACCGAGACCATTCACAAAAACGTGAATTGTTGGAGCAACTACAAGTGTATGTTCAGTGACCATGTTTGGGGCGAAGAAGACTAGCATTCGACGGCTATTCCTTTGCGAAAGTCCAGATAGTTATTGCACAGGTATTTGGCCCCAATGGCTGACGCACGCCATTGGGGTCAAATGCCTGTAGTGAATATACGAGGAGCTGCGATTGTATGTATTACAAGCTTAAGGCGCCCTACTCATTCCGCGGTTGGCGCAAGTTGCCTTATGCCATACGCGCGGAGTATGGCGCGCATATGTACGATCGCCCGCGCTTCTTCAAAAAGGACTTGTTCATGGAGCTCCTCTACCTTAATGGAACGGAGGAGGTGGACCCACGTGCCATGAGCGACGAGTTCAGGAGCATAGTGGGAGAAATGGTTGAAAGCGGCATGGCGGAATCGTCCGAGGAGCCTATGACGCCGCTTGAGCCATGGCAGCGCTACCACGTGTTTCCCTCTCGTTTCATTGAGTCCGTTCACTGGGCAATAACCGGCAAGTGCAACTTCCGCTGCCGTCACTGCTTGGTGTCTGCCCCAGATGCGCATCACCCGCAGCTGCCGCTGCCTGATTTGCTGCGCATTGCAGACGAAATTGCCGCCTGCGGCATCAAGGCCATAGACGTGACCGGAGGGGAACCCCTGGCACGGAATGACTTCGCTCAGGTGGTGCGGGGGCTTGCCGAACGTGACCTTCACATTCGGATTTTGTTCACCAATGCAAGCCTGCTTACCGCAGACGTGCTGGACGTGCTCCTCGAGCACGGGCATACACCTAACTTTCAACTGTCGTTCGACGGGCTTGGCCATCACGACTGGCTGCGCGGAATTGCTGGAGCAGAAGCTCAGGCAGACGCGGCATTCCGCCTGCTGCAGGAACGAGGCGTTCCTGTTACTGCTGCCATGATGATTCATCGGGGCAACAAGGACAGCCTGCGCCAGACGGTAGACTACCTTGCAGCGCTCGGTGTGAAAACGCTCCGGGTGAATGCCCCGCAGGAGCTTGGCGTATGGAAGGATTACTCCGCACGCTACGCGCTTTCAGAGGAGGAGGTGTGGGATGTATACCGCACCTATATCCCCCAGTACCTCAAAGACGGCTCGCCCATAGGCCTGGAGCTAGGCGGCTTCTTTACTTGCGCAAAAGGCAAAACGGAATACAGGATTCCTTATGTTCATCACGTTGCCGCTGATGCCAGCTGGTCCGACATTCCCTACTGCGAGAGCATGTGGTACAACATGTACATTCGCCCCGATGGTCGGGTGGCGCCATGCATGGGCTTCTCGGATACGGTGCTAGGCGACAGATTTCCTAGCGTGCTGGAGGAACATCTCGGTGACATCACCCTTCGCGGGTACTACCACGATGTGGTCAAGACCACGCTCATGGACTTGATAGCCAAGAATCCGGAATGCAAGGCTTGCGAACACTTGGCTGCTTGCGGTGGGGGCTGCATGCTAGAGAGCATAACGGAAGAAGGCGACTTCCTCGTGCCCGACCAAAGTGCCTGTTGGTTCCACAAGCACGTGGGCGAGGCCGGAGTGCGCGAGGCGGCCGCCGAGGGCATCAGGGCTTCCCGCGCGTCGTCTTCGCCGCTGGAAGGAAAGCGCGTGTAGGCAATGGGCATTTCGAGGCAAGCGGGGTTTCCGTACGAATACTTGATTGTGGCGGCGCTTTGCCTGATCAATTTCGGGCCCGTGTCGTTCTGCCTGAGTTGCGCGGGCATTTTCTACACTCCAGTGGCGGCGGACATCGGCACGAGCCCAGCAACGCTCAGCTATTTCCTGGCGGCCTTTTCCATCAGCATGATCTTGGTCCTCACGCCTTTTGGAAAGCTATTCAACCGCATCGATTGCCGGATCATCATGACGGCGAGCATTGCGACTTTGGCCGCCTGCTTCGTCGGGCTGTCGTTCGTGCAGGCCGATTGGCAGTTCCTGGCGTTGGCGTTCGTCATGGGCTTCGGCTTGACGTCATGCGTGTACCTTGCGCCGCCCATTCTGGTCAACCGCTGGTTCTCGAAACGGTCGGGCTTCTTCATCGGCATCATCATGGCGTTCACGGGCGTGGGCGGGATGCTGTGGGCCACGGTCGGCGGTGCGCTCATCGCGAACATCGGATGGCGGGCCACCTATCTGGTTTTCGCACTGCTCACCTGCCTGTTCGGTTTGCCCTGCACGCTCTTCGTGCTGAAAGACCGCCCCGCTGTGGTGGGGCGCGTGCCCTACGGCTACGACCCCGACGCCGAGGACAGCGCCTCGTACGAGCTTGAAGGCGTCGATGCCTCTACGGCCCGCAAAAGCGCCAGCTTCATAGCGCTGCTTGCGTTCTCACTGGTCATCTCGTTGAACGTGTACGTGTACGGCATGATTCCCTCGTTCGTGGCCACGTTGCCGGCGTCGGGCGATTTCCCCCTTCTCGGCGCCATTGCCAGCTCGTGCGCCATGGCTGCGAGCGTGGTGGCGAAAATCCTTTGGGGCGGTCTGGGCGAGAAGAACATCCTGGCAACTGTCGTTGCCGCATGCGCCTGCGCCATTGGTGGCCTGGTGCTGTTCGCGATTGCGCCCGCGCAATGGCCGCTCATTTGCGTGGCGGCCATTGCCTACGGGATGATTTACGGGGAGCAGACCGTGTTCTGCCCAATCGTGACGCGCCAGTTCTACGGCATGCGCTCCTACGGCGAGCTGTATTCGACGGTGTCGACCGTCATCTGCATCGGCGTCATCGCCAGCTCGTTCATCGGCGGCACGATCGTCAACGTTGCAGGAAGCTATTTGGCCATGTTCGCTTTCATCGGCGCCGCTTTGGTTGTGGCGTGCCTGCTGCTTGTGCTGGCGCGCAAGCTGCAGGCTCGATGAACAGGGGACGGGTTCAGTGTTCAGGTGAACGAGCCCCAGCTCCTTGTTCGTTGATCATCCGATTCATCATGACCAAGAAGCATTACCCGCGTTAGCCGGGCGTATCGGCTACTGCCAGCTCCCCGCGCTTCCTTGACAAAGTGATTGTAATACAGTAATACAAATAGTACAGCAGCGCGAGAACAATGCAGAATCGAAAGCTGTAATCGAAGAGCGACATCTATTTGCGCTTGCATTTTTTCGACGGTTCGAAGCGGTTGCGAAGGCGGCAGATTGGAGCTGAGCATGAACCCAGTTGTCACAGCGCGCGTGCCAGAGGGCGTAAGGGCGCGGGGCGTTGACGTCCTGCGTGAAATAGGGTCGTCCACATCCGAGCTTATCAATGCCGCATTTGAGTATGTCATCAAAGAGCGGGAGCTGCCGAAGCCGCGAGCGCGGCAGGAAGACGCGTTGCAATCGCACAAAATCAGCCCCGAGCAGCTTGCGCAAGCCGCCTCGTTCATGGAAAGCGTGAAAGTGTCTGTCCCTGCAGAATGGGAAGATGCCCCGTTCGAGGATCTGCTCGACAGCGCGATGAAGGAGCGGTATGCGCATCTTCGCTGACACGAACGTGCTTTTCGATATCTTCGCACAGCGGGAGCCGTTCAAGGAATCGTCCTACAAGCTCATGATTATGCAGATGTTCGACGACGTTGAAATCTGGACCTCCCCTCAGTCGTACCTGAACGTCTTCTATGTGCTGAAGAAGGTGCAGCCGGCATCCGATGTCCAAAAAGCTCTGTTAGCGAGCCTTGAGCATGTAAACGTCTGCACGACAGGCCATGCAGACGTCCAGGCAGCGCTTCAAGCGGGTTGGGACGACGTCGAGGACGCGCTTATAGCCCTTTCCTGCAAGAACTTGGCAGCCGACTACCTGCTGACTCGCGACGAGAAACAGGAAGGCTTCAAGCACATGGATATTCCCTCGCTCACCCCCGAGGAGTTCTTCGAGATGTGGGAGAAAGAGCGCGGCGTGTTGTACGACGAGATCGAGCTCCCATAGCTGCCTTTATCGCATGGCGTCATACCGGCCTTTTCGCGTTGATGCAAGCACGGACTATCGCCTGCAGTTCGGGTGAAGATGAACAGGGAATGGGTTCGGTGTTCGGGTGGACGGCCCTTCGCCCCTGCGCGCTGGTACGGTGCGCTGATCTAAGGAATGAGTCGAATGAGTCGTTCCCCAGGGGAGCGGGTCTAGCTTTACCACTCGTAGCCGCAATAATTGCAATGATGGACTCCGTGGAGATAGTCCTCGCTGATGTTGTGATGACCGCACTTCGGGCAGGTCGGCTTGGCGCAGTTTTCGGGGTCGGCATTGTCGCCGCCCGCGATGGCTGCGAGCACCTCGTCGGGTACGGGGATCTTGTTCTCGCGGGCAAGCGCCAACAGCTCTTCGGCGTTGTCGCATGCGCGGGCTTTTTTCTGTAGTTCGGGATCCAGGTCCTTGATGTAGCTTTCGATGCTCATATTTGGCCTCCTCTTAAGCGGATGGCGTTGCGCTGTTTGGCTTTCGGTTAATTATACGGGGTTGATGCCGCATCGTTTCACGACGCCGTGTTGTTTATGGCAAAACGTTTGCCCGCGCTGCAACTTTGCTCGTGCTGCCACTCGACTTGTGCTGCAACTCGGTCTATTCCACAACCCTGCTCATGCTTTAGAATAGGGCCGCGATAGTCGGGATTTGTTGCCGGACAAAGGAGCAAAGCTGAGAGACAGGTTGCTCGACCAGCTGAAAGAGAAGCTGAAAGACAAGTTCAACATTCTTCGCGTCATCATGATCGCCGCCATGTACATAGTGGTGACCGTCATCACGGCGCAGTTCTCGTTCCTCGACGTCCAGCTGAGGGTGACGGAGGCGCTGTGCATCCTTCCCGTCTTCACTCCAGTTGCCGTGCCTGCTCTGTTCATCGGTTGTTTCTTTGCGAATCTCTTTGCAGGTGCGCCTTGGCCGGACATCGTTTTCGGAAGCTTGGCAACGTTGGTCGGCGCCTATGGCACCTGGAAGCTGCGCGATCAGAAGCCCTTCATCGCGATCATTCCGCCGATTGTTGCCAATCTTCTGATAGTGCCTTTCATACTCAGGTTTGCCTACGGCATCGAAACACCCATTCCGATGATGATGCTCACGGTCGGTTTGGGAGAGATAGGCGCTTGCGGCGTGCTCGGCTTGCTCTTGTACCGCGTGCTTCTTCCCTACAAGGAGAAGCTCTTCGGATATGTGGATGAAGTCGAGGATGGGTACGGCTATAGGCGCAATCGTGAGCGCACGGGCGAGTACAGGCGCGAAAGCAGTCGCGGGAGCGGGCGCGGGGATGCGCGCAGGGGCAGCCGCGAAAGCAGTCGCGAAAGCAATCGCGGGAGTAGGCGCGAGCGTGCGGACGAGTACACCCGTGGGAGCAGGCGCGAGTACACGAGCGAGTATAGGCGCGAGAGCAGTCGCGGGGACATGCGCAGGGACAAGCGCGAGTAGCGCCCCCATCGTGACGCCATCAGCGATGGTTGCGAGCCGAAAAGCACTCGCTCTAAGGACTCTTTTTGCCGAAATGTCTGCGATAATTTCCCGTATATAGACATAGCGCCGACGGCGCGGTTGTCTGGCTTCCCGGTTCTCGGAGAGGATGTGCGAAATGGCCACAGGTTTCATGAAGCGAATCAGTTGGATCGTCATCGTACTCGCGGGAGTGATGCTCGCGGCCGGGCTTGCGGCCACGCCGGCGTTAGCCGAAACCGGCACCTGCGGCGAAGGCGTGACCTATGTTATCGACCAGGGAACCCTCACCATTTCCAAGACGGGCGAGGGGACGGGCGTAATAACAAAAGCTTTCGTTGATAGCAGTGATTATGTCAATGCTGTTGTCATTGAAGATGGCGTCACGGCTATCGGAGCCAACATATTCGCCGAATTAGGCAACCTGAAGAGCGTCACGATTCCCGAAAGCGTCAGGAGTATCGGGTCCTATGCGTTCTACAACTGCCAAAACCTGAGCAATATCGTTTACGGCGGGTCGGAGGCACAGTGGAATGTTGTGCCGAAGGGGGAGAAATGGGATGGCGGCAAAGCCATCTCTATCAACTTCGCGAAGTTGGACGTGACCATCACGGCCAAGCCGCAGACTTACATCTATAACGGCAAGCAGCAGGGCGAGGGCGACACGGCCTACGAGGATCAGGCTGAAATCAGCGAAAAGGTTGAGGTTAGCGGCTTGCGGAGCGGTGACAGCATCACGAGCATCACTCTGGACGGCGAGCAAACCGAAGTCGGCGTGTACGAGGGTGCAGACGGAATCGTGCCCAGCAATGCGAGGATTAACGGGAAGTCCGAGGATGAGAGCGATTACGTCATCACTTACATTCCCGGTAAGCTGACTATCGAGGCCGCACCTGCCGAGGAGTACACGGTGACGTTCGCCAACTGGGACGGCACGGTGCTGCAGAGCGGCAAGGTCGCGAAGGGAGAGACGCCCAAGTACGAGGGTGCCGAACCCACTAGGCCCGCCACCGCGCAGTACGAGTACTTATTCGCCGGTTGGGATCCCGAGGTCGTGGCCGTGACCAGCGACGTCACGTACACGGCCAAGTACGACGAGACGTCCAGGCTCTTCACGGTCATTTGGCAGAACTACGATGGCACCGAGTTCTACCGGGATGTCAAAGTCCCCTACGGCACGATGCCCAAGTTTGAGGGCGCCGAACCGACCAGGCCCTCCGACGAGAGCTATACCTACGCGTTCGCCGGCTGGGAGCCTACGATTGCGGCCGTGACCGGTGATGCGACCTACACGGCGAAGTTCACCACGACGCCGAAGCTTGCGTACAAGGTCGTCTCCGGTGCGAGCGGCACCTGGACGCAGGGTTCTAACACGCCCTTGGTCTTCAAGATCGAGCGCACTGTCGACCCCGAGACGGCATTCAGCCACTTCACCGGTGTTCAGGTGGACGGCAAGGCCGTGTCCGAGAAGGACGCATCTGGCAAGGCCAATTGGACTGCCAAGAGCGGCAGCGTCATCGTCGAGCTGCAACCGTCGTATCTGTCTACGTTGTCGGCGGGCAAGCATACGGTGACCGTGACCTTCGACGACGCCGACCCGGTGAGCGCCGACTTCACGGTATCCGCCAAGGCGGCCACCCCCTCGACGGGCGACCCGCTGCTGGGGGCTTCCGCCGCATTGCTCGCGGTTGCTCTCTTGGCGCTTGGAGTGCTTGCGGTTAGCGTTACCAAGAGACGCGTTCGAGGCTAAGCTCGGTTGACGGCAGCTTGGCGAAGGGTGCAGTGTGGCCGAGTCCGTTTGACAGCGGCATAAAGAGAGGCGCGGGCGTGGCCGACAAGGCGTTGGACTATTACATGAATGGGCTTCCGATCGAGGTCAGGCAGACACTTTTCTACCACATGAAGACCGAGAT
This sequence comes from uncultured Coriobacteriaceae bacterium, assembly GCA_902779135.1. Classification (GTDB taxonomy): domain Bacteria; phylum Actinomycetota; class Coriobacteriia; order Coriobacteriales; family Eggerthellaceae; genus UBA9715. The sequence continues at coordinate 11,938 of CACZAR010000026.1, forward strand.
CAGCGGGACCATGATCAGGTGGTTCCTCGAGAAGGAGGACGGCTACCCGTCTTTCCGCAGCTGCGGCTTTTCCGATGACGAAATCGAGCTGATTGGCGAGACGTACGTCGTGAAGTTCGAGCATGCCAACCAGATCATGGCCGACAACGGGCGCCCTCCGCTGTTCAGCGACCCGCATGATTCCTACCAGTCCGCTCAGGAGCACGCGGAGCTCATGAAGGAGCGAAGCAGCGAGGAACTTGCCCGCATGTTCGGCTGCTCGTTTGCGGATTACGTGCCGACCTGAAGGCTGCCTTCTAATTGGAAGTTTGGTTCGTCCGGCAGGTTCGAGTAGTCGCCGTACAAGTGGGAGTACTCGATGAAGGGCCCGCCCCTTGTTCATTTCCTGTTCACCAAGCCAACCTAGCCCGTTGCTAGTCGTCAACAAAAAACGATTAAATACAAACATTTGTTCCTTTTTATGGTATACTCCCATTGAAAGTTGAATAGGTTGGGGCGTAAACAATCGACTCCTAACCCTCTTCGGGGACAGCCACATCGGAATCGAAGGGGGTCGATATGGATACCGGTATCGTCAAGCAATTCGAAGATCATCAAATCCGCAGCGCATGGAACGCTGAAGAGGAGCGCTGGTACTTCAGCATCGTCGACGTGGTCGGTGCTTTGACGGACAGCTCAGACCCAAGGCAATACGTCAAGCGGATGCGCTCACGGGACGCCGAGCTCAACGCCAACTGGGGTACAATTTGTACCCCAGTTCGAATGACAGCTGCTGACGGGAAGAATCGGGAGGTCCTAGCCGCGAACACCGAGGGAGTGCTCCGCATCATCCAGTCCATCCCCTCGAAGCGCGCCGAGCCGTTCAAGCAGTGGCTCGCGCAGGTCGGAGCGGAGCGCATCCAGGAAACCATCGACCCCGAGCTTGCCATGCAGCGCGCCATGGATACCTACGCCAAGAAGGGCTACTCGGAAGGATGGATTCGCCAGCGCCTCTTGTCGATCGACATCCGCAAGGAGCTTACGAGCGAATGGCAGCAGCGCGGCGTTCGCAAAGGCAGCGAGTTCGCCATCCTCACCGACGAGATTTCCCGCGCATGGAGCGGCATGAGCACGCGCGAATACAAGGACTTCAAGGGTCTTACGAACGAAAACCTTCGCGACAACATGAGCAATACCGAGCTGGTGCTTAACATGCTCGCGGAAACCACCACGACAGAAATTTCGAGAGCTGAGGAGCCGATTAGTTTCGAGGAAAACTGCGATGTTGCCCGCAGGGGCGGAACGATCGCCGGCAACGCGCGTAAGCAAATCGAAGCGGAAACGGGTCGTCCTGTCATCACCTCGATGAATGCGCTCGACTTCGCGCAGGTTATCGCAGGCGTTTTGCAGGACATCAACCGCGAAGACGAAGCTTGATGAACAGGGGACGGGTTCGGTGTTCAGCGACCCTCACGATTCGTGTCGATCCGCCCAAGAGCACACGGAGCTCATGAAGGGGCGAAGCGACGAAAAGCTTGCCCGCATGTTCGGCTGCTTGTTTGCAGATTACGCTCCTGCCGAATTGTAGTTGCCGTTTACGTCCGCGGAAACGGGATGATTTTGCACGTGCGCCTGTGCGGCGGCATCCAGTCGTAGGGCACCTGCGCTGCCATCGGGGCGGTCACCGTTTGGGAATAATGGCACTTTGGGCAGCGGTCGAAGGCACGGTTCGGATTGAGAGCGGTCGGCTCCACCGTGAGGGCCGCTTTGTGGCATTTGGGGCAGATCCGCTTCTGTTTGGCGCGGCTTCGGAAGTACGGGATCATGTCCTCGACTGTGAAATAGCGGCGTTCGGAGTCTGGCCAATCGTGCATGGTGCACCGTCCTTTCATCGATGTTGGCGGGACCACCTTGCTATCTAGCAGGTTGGTGCTGGGGTCGTGGAGCCAACTCTCTAACCCAGCTCTGGATGAATGCAGTTCACATTGTAAATCGAATTTGGCACGTATGGTAAACCGTTCAAACTTGTTGTTTGTTTCTCAGAAACATCCTCGGCTGACAGGATGAGGCGGCACATGCCGAAGACCTCGTTGGGCTGAGTCGGCAATGCTTGCGTGTCGCCAGGTTACAAACTGGGCTCGCTGTCTTCTATTGCAGATAAAATGCGTAAGCGATAAGTGAATCGGCCTCAGGAATTGCTCCGGGAGACAAGGATTGCGCTATGCCCAATAAAATGTTTCAGGTGTCAACGCTGCATGCTCTCGTCGCAGGCTATACGCGCGGTGTGATCACCGTGCAAGAACTGGAAAGCCGAGGCAACGTCGGGTTGGGAACTTTCGAGGGCGTGGACGGCGAGATGATCCTGCTCGACGGCGTGTGCTACCGCGTCCGGCAGGACGGAAGCGTCGTGAAGCCCGCGCTGGACACCGGCGTGCCGTTCGCCTCCGTTGCCTCGGTAGAAGGCGGCACCGCGATCGAGTTGGAGGAGGCGAGCAGCTTAGACGCCCTCAAGCTCGAGCTCACCAACAAGGTCGACGAGGCCTTCGCTCTGAACAGCATGCATGTCGTGATCGTGAGCGGTACCTTCGATAGCGTTTCCGCGCGCTCGGAATCGGCGTACCATGCAGACCACGTCACCCTGAAGGACATGCTCGCGACAACGCAGAGGGAGTTCGTCTTCGAGAAGCTGGACGGCACGCTCGTGTGTGTATACCACCCAGATTTCATGGACGGCATCAACGCCCCTGGCTGGCACGTGCATTTCCTGTCGGCGGACCGGACGCGGGGAGGCCACGTCTTCGATCAGTCCCTGGTCCGCGGTCACGCCGTGATGCACAGAATTGACCGCATCGAGATACAGCTGCCAGACACGCTTGCTTTCGACACGTATTCCTTGAAGGAGACTTCGCAAGAAGAGATTGCCGAAGTCGAGCAAGGAGGCGCGGGCGAATAGCGATAGCGGCTGCCCGTCTTAGAGCAGGTAGGCCAATGCCGTGATAATGGAGCGTGGGTGAATCGCGATAACAGTTGCGCCGTCTTAGAGCAAATAAGCTACTGCAGTGATAATTATCGACGGTATGATGACAAACACTGCGAACAGCACAAACAGGATGAAGCAGCCTGATTCGGTGCAACCACCGCCAGAGTGGTACCCGCCACCTCCATCGTAATCTCGGTCGGCTTCCGAAGCCTCGAGCCACAACGTGGCATTCGAGAGGTCCTTTCCGTAGTTGTCATCGAACAGCGCCATAGCAGATTTGCTTGCTCCCAGTTCATCTTTCTTCACGTGTATGGTACCGCGAAGTCAAGTGATTGCGTGGTGCGTTAATGGGACATACCAGCAAAATGGGGCTGCTGTTCGTTCCCGCGAAAGGAAATGATTTCGCTCGCTGTTTCGCAGCGTGCAAAGGGGATGATGCGGGGTGCATTTCGAGCACGCATGGGTCCAAATGGGCAAGAATGATGCGTTTGGGCAAAAATCGAAGTCGGATTTGACAAAATGTAACAGATTTAACTTTTTTGGCGGTAGTGTGCCGATTGTTGGTGTCAAGACTGCGTTTGCGAGGCGCGGGCTCCAGCCCGCCCGAGCGAACGCAGCATCACCCGGAACCGGTTGCATTCTACACCATGCGCGTCACGCCGCCTTACCGAGCCTCTCCTCGATGGCCGCCGCGGGGATGGGCCGCGGATCTGCCTCGGACCTCGCCACGCCCCTGAGCGACGCGGCGTCGATGAAGCTCATCTCGAGCCATTCCTCGTTGACGTCTATGAGCACCGAGCCCACGAGCCGCATCATGGACTCGACGGACGGGAAGACGCCCACGACCTTGGTCCTGCGCTTAATCTCCTCGTTGGCGAGCTCCTGGACGTTGTTGGTGCGCAGCCTCACGTGGTGCTCGTAGGGGAAGTCGAGGTAGGCCAGGGCGTCGGCCTCGGCGTCCTCGAGCAGCTCGCCGGCGCGCGGCTTGAGCCCCGCGATGATCCCGGTCGCCTGGCGGTAGGCGGCGCGCACGAGCTGCGGGTCGCGCTCGGCGAACACGGCCTTCATGGCGGCCAGCG
>CACZAR010000027.1 GCA_902779135.1 uncultured Coriobacteriaceae bacterium
CACTCGTCGGCGTTCCACTCGGGAACGAGCACGGCCACACCGCGCTTCTCGAATGCGGAGGCACCGAGCTCCCACTGTCCGTCGACGTAATCGACGAACGCGGAAACGGGCAGACGGTCGCCGTCCATGCGGCCGACGGGCTCCATGACGTTGGTAACCTGCTTGACGAGCTGCTCGTTGCCTTCGAGCGCGCTGTCGACCTGTTCGTCGACGGCGTCGGCCCACGATGCGGGCACTTCGACTTTGGTGAACGCCGTGGCGCCGGCGTCGATGGCCTTGTGATTGGCGTCGACGATGTCCTGGCCCTTCTTCATGTAGGACTTCGTGGCGGCATCCTTCATGTAGCCGATGGCTTCTTCCTGCGGCAGAACGCCGGACAGCGTGAAGAACGCAGACTGCAGGATCGTGTTGGTGCGCTTGCCCATACCAACCTGAACGGCCAAGTCGATGGCGTTGATAAGGTAGAGCTGGATGTTGTTAGCAGCGATGTAACGCTTGGCCTCGGCGTTCATGTGGTGCTCGAGCTCTTCGAGCGTCCACTGGCAGTTGATCATGAACGTGCCGCCAGGCTTGACGTCCTGCACCATGCGGAAGCCCTTGGTGACGTAGGACGGGTTGTGACATGCGACGAAGTCGGCCTTGTTGACGTAGTACGGCGCACGGATGGGGCTGTCGCCGAAGCGCAGGTGGCTGATGGTGACGCCGCCGGTCTTCTTCGAGTCGTACTGGAAGTAGGCCTGGACGTACTTGTCGGTGTGGTCGCCGATGATCTTAATCGAGTTCTTGTTCGCACCGACCGTACCGTCGCCGCCAAGACCCCAGAACTTGCACTCGATGGTGCCTTCGGCTGCCGTGTTCGGGCAGTTCGGATCTTCGGGAAGCGACAGGTTGGTGACGTCGTCAACGATGCCGACGGTGAACTCGCGCTTGGGAGCGTCCTTCTTGAGCTCCTCGTAGATGGCGAAGGCACTGGCCGGAGGCGTGTCCTTGGAGCCGAGGCCGTAACGGCCACCGACAACGGTGAGGTCACCGATCTTGCCTTCCTTCACGAGCGCGTTCACGACGTCGAGGAACAGCGGCTCGCCCTCGGAGCCCGGCTCCTTTGTGCGGTCCATGACGGCGATCTTCTTGCAGGTTGCCGGCAGGGCCTCGACGAACTTCGAAGAAACGAACGGACGGTACAGGCGGACCTTCACGAGACCGACCTTCTCGCCGTTGGCGTTCAAGTAGTCGATGACCTCTTCGATGACGTCGCAGAACGAGCCCATCGCCACGATGACGCGGTCAGCGTCAGGCGCGCCGTAGTAGTTGAACAGCTTGTAGTCGGTACCGAGCTTGGCGTTGACGGCATCCATGTACTCCTCGACGACGGCAGGCAGCGCATCGTAGTGGGAGTTGCAAGCCTCACGGTGCTGGAAGAAGATATCGCCGTTCTCGTGGCTGCCGCGCATGGCCGGATGATTCGGATTGAGCGCATGCTCGCGGAACGCCTTCACAGCGTCCATGTCGCAAAGCTCAGCCAGATCATCGTAATCCCATACGGCAATCTTCTGAATCTCGTGCGAGGTGCGGAAGCCGTCGAAGAAGTTCAGGAACGGCACCTTGCCCTTGATGGCCGCGAGATGCGCGACAGCCGAGAGGTCCATGACCTCCTGGACGTTGCCCTCAGCGAGCATAGCGAAACCAGTCTGGCGGCATGCCATGACGTCGGAATGGTCGCCGAAAATGTTGAGCGCATGCGAAGCGACCGTACGGGCCGACACATGGAAGACGCTCGGCAGCTGCTCAGCAGCGATTTTGTACATGTTGGGAATCATGAGCAGCAAGCCCTGGCTGGCAGTGTAGGTGCTGGTAAGAGCACCTGCGCCCAACGAGCCGTGAACGGCGCCCGCGGCGCCCGCCTCAGACTCCATCTCGACAACCTTGACGGTTGTGCCGAAGATGTTCTTCTTGCCCTGAGCTGCCCATTGGTCGACGTAATCGGCCATCGGGGATGACGGGGTAATCGGGTAGATGCCCGCCACCTCGGTAAACGCATACGAAACGTACGCTGCGGCATTGTTGCCGTCCATGGATTTGAATTCACGCGCCATGAAATCGTCTCCTATCGATTGCCCTTCTCTCACATAACAACATATGGTATCAGGAAACTCGCATTTCGTCGGAGTTGCGCTGGCGAAAGGGATGCGTCGGGGGGCGAGTTGGGAAACGGCTCGATTTGCGCGGTAGACGGCGAGTGTTGGAAAGAGCTGCTAGACGTGGCAGGGCCGATGGAATCGGCTGAGGCTAACCGTTCGTCGCTCTCGGCGCAGCAGCTGCGGAACTCGCTCGCTTCGCTCGCTCAGACAGTCCTCGCTCCCGCTGCGCCTTCGCTCCTCACAGCCTCAGAGGTTCCAGCGGCCCTGTCACATCCAGCAGCTCAGGCCCCTCACCCTCTTACGTCCAGAATTCGAAGGTCTCGATGATGTCCTGGAAGGCCCAGTCGTAGATGTCTGCATACCAACCAGTTTCGGGTACGAAGCACAGCAGTGCGATGTACAGCACAGAGAACGCCACAAGCACTGAAAGGCCCTGGCGGAACAGGCGGTCGAAACTGGAGCCATCGTGCATGTTCTCGTTTGCAATGAACGCGAGCAGAACGGCCGCTGCCAGGAACATGAAGCTGAAGTCGGCGAAGTAGCGTTGCAAAATGCCTGCCATCTCGGCGTCGAGCAGAGCCAGGACCGTTCCAGTGATCAACAGCACCACGATGACGCCCGCAATCGTATGCGTCGAACGTTGCTCGAAGCGCCTGTGCAGAATCGGACGCGCAAACGGGATGATCCACAGCAAGGGCAGGCAGGCGAATATGCCGCCAAACGTCACTTCGCGCACGGTCTGACCCATGTACGTTGTATCGAATGTCGCCGGAAGGATGAACGGGAACGTGCCGTCAACGGTCGGTGGCTGGATAAAGAACGCGAACAGTGCTGGTGCGATGCGCCCGATGGCGAACCCGCGTTTTGGCATGTCGTGAACAGTCAAGTTGTAGTTAGCGCCGAAATTGAGCGGCGAACCGAAACGCGCCCAGTTGTACCACATGATGCCTGCCGCCACGACAAAGTAAGGCCCAATGAGGCATGCGAATTCGCGTGCCCCTTCAGGTGTGAACAGACGACGCTTCGTGATGTAGCGACGCCAGAACAGCGGGAATGCCACGCACGACAATAGTAGAAGCTGCGGGCGACAACCGACAACAAGCGCCATGCAAAGCGACCCGGCAAGATACCAGCCCTCGGGCCGTGCGCTCGCGCGACCACGCATCCATAGATATAGCCCCCACACCGAGAACGCAAGCGCACACATGATGGGCAGCGAATAGAACGTCGGGAACTTCGCGAGATAGAGCGCTCCGCTACACATGGCAAGCGGTATCTGCAACAACAGGTAAATGCCCAAGCTCACTCGTTTGAAATGGTACCGTGCGAACCGGTCGAGCAATGCCGTGCACCCAAGGATAAATGCGATCAGCGCAATGAGCACTCCAATTGCCGTTGGGAAATTCTGACCCGTCACCAAATAGAACGGCAGATAGAACAGCAGCACCGGCACAACGCCGAAGTACACGTAGTAATGCCCGTTGTAATAGGCGGCGTCGAACAGGTAGTCTTCCCCACCGGCTTTTCGTGCTTCGTCGCGCAAGCCTTTGTCGTAGGGGTCGTCCATTTCGACAAGCCAATCGGGCGGCTGCTCATCGAGGTAGAGCTGCCCTTTCGCCATAGCCTGCGCCAGCATGGCGTATTGCTGCGCGTTATCGCCACCCACTTCGAACACGTTGACAACGCTCTCTTGGTCCCATGAACCGTAGTTGTAGCTCTTCGAAGCTACGCCCACGAGATTCGAGCCCATGAACAGGAACGCAGAAACAACAAGCACTTCGACAATCACGGCTGCGATGATGGCGCGCTTCGTGAACACAGGCTCATCAACCATGCTGATCTGGTAAATGCGTGAGCGCGGGCGGAACAGCCACCCTACCGTAAGAACCAGCACCACAATCGAGAATCGCATCATGTTGAAGTTGAACGGTTCTGGGGCGTTGATCGACACCTTTTCAATGCTGATTGGATACGACACATCGTCGCCCACGAGCTCTACGGTCAGCGTGTCCACATTGCCTGACGCATTGATGTGGATGTACTCGCTTTCGCTCACCGCCGTCGACACGTCAACCTCGGGAACGCCCACCGTGTATTCCGTGGTGTCAAAGAACGTTTGGTGCGCTTCGTCGGTGAACATGATCTTGAGCGTCAGCAGTTGCGCAGGCTGACCTTCGTTGAAATCGAAATGGATGTTGTGCACCGGCATGTCAAGATCGGGAAACTCGACTTTGTGGCTCACTTCGCTCATGCGGTAGAAGCCATCTTCGTCTGTCGTGAGGTTAAGCCTATTAGACACGTCAACTTCGTCGTAGCCCATCGTGAGGAAGAAGTTGATGTTGAAGAGGAATACCTCGAGCAACACTGCGATGGCAACGATTGCCGCAAAGCTGATCAATGCCTTCTTGAGCAGCCCGTCGCGCGCGTCAAGAACATCGCGTGCCTGCCCTGCTATTTCCTCTTTGATTGACATGCCGAGATTATAGCAAGCTGAACCGTTCGGATATGGCAACCTTGAAACTTTGAAGCGTCTCTTTGATTGAAGTAAGACAGAGATGGAGCACCTGCCTCACTTAGATTTGAGGCAATCCCCGCTCCAGGTATTCGGATTTGTCGACTTCCTTTCCGCCTTGCTTCAATATCAAATCGCACACGCTATCGCCTGAAATTTTGTCAACATCCTTGTTTTCGAGCGTTATTATTCCTGCGGCATCGAGCGCAAGTAAGTTTTCCCGTTTCTTGAGATCGTTGAACTCGTAGATGACCTCATAGTATCCATCACCAGCCAACGTCTCTTTTTCCTTAATGGACTTTGTTGTAAAACTTAATGAATTGAAGTTCGGATAAACTGATTCAACATCAAAGGATGCGATTTCTTCCATCGTGTAACCAGCGCTCTTGTAGAAATGGGTAATATCGCTTATTGATTTCAGAGCCCCGGTGTCATTGCCAGAACGGACGATGATGTACTCGTCATACGTACCGTCGCTACCGACGAGAAAAGCCCGACTTGTCGTAGCAACATCAACCATGTAACTCGGCTTGTCAGCATCATCAGTTGACGAGGCTGTCGTGCTTGTTGTTGTCGCCGTCGTGGAATCGCTCGTGGTTGCAGATTGACTCGGTTGGGATTTCTGCCCTGCTCCCCCACCTAAAATGAACACGGCCGCCAAAATGACAGCCACCACGGCAGCCACCGCAATGATGACGATGCTCTTCCCTTTGGACGAAGTAGTTTTAGACGCAACTCCAGCTGGCACCGTTGGCATTTGCAACATTGAAGACGCTTGCGGCGCCGGCGGCATTTGCGATGATGGCGGCATCTGGGACATCTGCGTAACTGGAGCGGGCGTTGGCATGTACTGAGCCAAAGGCGCAAACGCCGCTGCAGCACGGCATGCCTTCAGCATGGACGCGCCTTCCACCTTTCGGTAGAACTGTCTTTCGTCTTCGTAAGCGTACTTGAACACCGCTTGGTACGACATGAGAGCCAGCTTGAGGCCTTGATCGATTTCGACGTTTTCAAGATGCACTGCGAGCACGGGGGTTTTCGAGGATCGTGCAAACATAATCTCTTCGCGACAATTCTGCGAAGCAACCGAACTCGCAGTTAGGAAAGTGATTACCGCGCTGGCGTTGCTGAGGTGTTCGCCGATGTTACTTATCCATTCCGAACCAGGATCGATGCCCTCGTCGTACCAGATCCGGAATCCATCAGCCGCGAGTTGCTCGATAACGGGGAATACCCGAGACCCATCACGATGCGCATAGCTGACAAAAATATACGGCTCAGAGCCCTCGTATGGCTCGACATTGCAACGCATCATGAAAGGAAACCTCCCAGGCAGCAAGACGCACATTTATGCGTTTCATTGTAACAGGCGAAAACCCAATCAACGACGCCGGCGTGGCTGTGGTCACCAGACGTGGGGCACGAGACGCCATTTCACACGACTCATGTACTCGCGATATCCTTCCAAGCCATCTGCGAGCACTTGCTCTTCGTTTCGAATCCTTTTCGCAATGATGGGGAGGTACACGAGCATGATGACGAACGAAAACGGCGAGCCGAGTACAATCGGAATCGAGAGGAACAACAAAAGCGTCGTGCTGTACATGGGATGCCTGACGATACCGTAAAGCCCCGTGTCCACCACATGCTGACCTTCCTGCACCTCCACCGTGCGAGACAGGTACGCGTTCTCGCGCATCACTTCGGCATAAAGCGCATATGCGGCGAGGAAGACGACGGCACCGGCCCATGACGCCCAGTCAGGCAACGAGATCCAGCCGAAGCGGAACCCAAGCCCAGCGACAACGAAGGCAGCGATGAACATCAGCGCCGAAAGCGCCTGAACGGTTTTTTGCTCGGATTCGTCCTCGTCAGCCGAGAGGCGCTTGCGCAGCAAATCGGGAGCTTTGGCCATCATGACGAATCCAGCGATGAACATCGGAACGAAGAGGATTCCCATGAAAAGCCAACCCTGCCACCAGCCGAGCGTACCCGCAGGCACAAACAGCAGCAAGCCGACAAGGATGAACCCTGCCGCAAACTTGGCAATCGCTGCTATGAAGAGTTTTTTGTCCATGTCTTCCCCATCGTTGTTTGTTGCGATTCATCGACGCAAGTACATGAAGTGTTCCGTACGTTTCTCCCCGAGAAGAACGCACTCGACATCCTGCTCAGTTCGCATGTATGAAAAGCCCAACTTGTCGAGAACGCGCCGCGAGCGCTCGTTGCCATCGAAGTAGGCGGCGTGAATTCCGCGCAACCCCAACTCGTTGAAGCCGCGTTCCACGAGGGCGCGGGATGCTTCAGTCGCATAACCGCAACCCCAGAATGGCCTGCCTATCCAGTAACCCAGCTCCAACTCCCCGTCGGAAAGCGGCATGCTTGCCGCATCGCCTGCGTTGAAGCCTGCGCAACCGACGAGCTCCCCGCTCCCCTTCAAGACGACGGCGTAGGTTTCAGGTGCAGCGAAGACCGTTTTGATTATCTTGGCGCTCTCTTCTGCGCTTTCATGTGGCGTCCAACCTGCTGTGGGACCTACCTCAGGATCATTTGCCAGAGAAAGAAGGCATTGGGCGTCCGATGCAAGCCACGGACGCAAGATAAGTCGGTCCGTTTCAATCAGAGTAAAAGGCTCGTTCAACTCGCGAATCATCAACCACTCAGTCTCATCCGCTCCATTGCCAACCGAGCGAAAGCCCAAACGCGCATACAAGCGCGCCGCAGGGTTTTCTTTCTGCACGGATAACGACGCGCGCGCATAGCCCGCACTCAACAGGTCATCGAGCATGCGCTGCATGAGCTCGGTCCCAATGCCCCGACCGCGAAACTCCTCGAACAGCGAGATTGAAAACGACGGCGTGGCATTGTCGATGTGGCCATACTCGTCGGTGGTGCGCACCCAACAAGCGCCCACTACTTCGCCGTCAACAACAGCCACCATCGCCTGGTCGTCGGGCAGCGAGCCGAAATCCTCGTAAGCTGCACGGCATTTCGGATCATCGCGAACGATGTCGCGCGGCACCTCGCCCTCGAAACCCTCAGGAACGTAGATGGCCTGATACAGGAACTCTTCGAGCAAATGCCACTCGTCTTCGTGCATGTTTCGAATGATGTAATCCATGGTTGCGATTATAGCGACTGCACTGTGCGCCATGCGGGTTCACAAACGAGAAAGCCCCCGCACAAGCAGGGGCTTTCGCTCAAACTACTAAAGCTTTTTTGCCGCTTAGAGGCTCAGCGCTTCCTTCACGTCAGCGTAAACCTCGTCGGGATTGCGGTCGCCGTCGATGGAGACGAGCAGCTCGCTGCCGCGGTAATAATCGATCAGCGGAGACGTCGACTTCTCGTAGACCTCGAGGCGGTTGCGCACCGTAGCCTCGTTGTCGTCGTCGCGCTGGTACATCTCGCCGCCGCATTTCGGGCAGGACTCGTCGGCAACGCTGCCGATGTAGCCGCATTCCTTGCACATGCGACGCGACGTGAGGCGTTTGATGATAACTTCAGGGTCGACATCGACGAGCAACGCAGCATCGAGCGGGCGCTCGAGCTTGCCAAGCTCGGCGTCGAGAGCAACGGCCTGAGCCGAAGTGCGGGGGAAGCCGTCGAGGATGAAGCCCACATCGGTGTCGGGCTCTTGCAAGCGGTCGATGACCAGGCCGATGATAACGTCGTCGGGCACCAGCTCGCCAGCATCCATATACGTTTTGGCTTTCTTGCCAAGCGGCGTGCCAGCCTTGACGGCGGCGCGCAGCATGTCGCCCGTGGAAATATGAGGCATCTTGAATTCTTCGACGAGCTTCGCAGCTTGCGTACCTTTACCTGCACCGGGGGCACCCAACAAGACGATATTCATGGAAGGTTTCCTTTCGTAGACGATAGTCCTCGTGTTATTGTAACCAAATCTGACCGCAATAGCAGTCTCGTAAAGCATCTATTCGGTAAAGAAAATGCCATGCGCTATCGCTTGCTCATCATAGCCGCAACCATTATTTGGGGCAGCTCGTTCGTCATCGTCAAGGACGTGACGAATTCGATGCCGCCCGCATGGATCTTGGTCGTCAGATTCACGGCTGCGGCAATTATCATGGCAGTCGCGTTCTTGAAGTATCGCGAGCTCTATTTCGAGCGTTCGCATGTTGGGTTCGGACTGTTGTTCGGCTTGGCCATGTTCCTTGCGTACTACACGCAGACCATCGGCATCACCGATACCACGCCTGGCAAAAACGCATTTCTGACCGGCACCTATTGCGTGATTGTTCCATTCTTGGCGTGGTTGCTCTTGCGCCGACGGCCCAACCGCTACAACATCGTAGCTGCGGTTCTTTGCATCGTGGGCATTGGCTTCATCAGCCTCGACGGCAGCTTGACGATGAGGTTCGGCGACGCGATGACACTCGTGTGCGCCGTCTTCTACGCATTGCACATCATCCTCGTATCCCAATTCGCACAAGGACGCAACATCTACGTGTTGACCATGTGGCAGTTCGTGGGCGTTGCCATATGCTCGCTCATTGTGGGCGGGCTGTTCGAACCGATGCCCGATTGGGCCGCAGTCCCCATGGATTGCTGGATCTCGCTCGCCTATTTGGCTGTTGCTTGCACAACGGTTGCCCTGCTGTTCCAGAACATCGGACAAGCCCATCTCCCACCAGCAAGCGCAGCTTTGCTGCTATCACTCGAATCCGTGTTCGGCGTGGCGTTCAGCGTCGCGCTCGGCGCTGAAACGCTCACGCTGCGCATCGTGTTCGGCTTCGCGCTCGTATTTGCAGCGATCATCATCTCGGAAGTGCTGCCCGAGCGTGCGAAACGCTGACCGCTGCTGCACAGCTAAACTGGCGACACGGGTCGAGCGAGCGCATATTACAGGAAGCTTGCGGCAGCTTGCAGGTACATCTTGGCGTCGAGCGGCTTGCCATCGCGCATGCGCAGTTTCACGAACGTAGGGGCGCAGTACAGCACCAACCGACCATCGTCCACATCCACAGCGATGGCGTACGAGGCGGATGCGATGTGCTTCCAGCGGTCGTCTGCAAGACCAAGCCCCTCGATTTTCTCCAGGAGTTCGCAAGCTGCGCTTCCCTGCTGGAAGAGCGACCGCACGGCACCCGAACCACCCGTTGGAAAGGCAGCCGAGACGCCGATGGTATCGCCGACGGAGCCATCGCGAGAGACGTCGAACTGGAGTTCCAGGGCGAAGGGCGATTCCAGGATTGGCGACGCGAGCTCAGCGAGCGCGGGAAGCGCTGGACGGAAGCCGCATGAGCGCAAATCGCGCTCGAACAGCTCGAAGTCGTCGGCGTACCCTTGCTTGGCTGCATCGCTCACGAAGCAGTCCACGCGCAGGTGCGACCCCACGCGCCCCGGATGCACGCCCGCATACCACACGTGCCAGCTGTCGGGCAGCCGTTCTTCGAAGCCGCGATAGGCCGCATATGCGCCTTCGCCCGCTGCGTGATCGAAGAAGCCTTCCATGTCGGCGGCAGGCGCGTCGTTCACGTTCATATGCACGGCAGGACTCTCTATTCGGCCGTCGCCGACATCGTATGCCAGCGCAAGGCCGTTGCTGCCGCGATCGGCAGCGGCGTACCAACGGAAGAGATCGGCGTAGCGCCCTTCGCCGAGCGACGGGTCGCCGATGCGGCCCTGCAGGTCGTCGCGCGAGTACGACATGTGCAAGTCGAACCGCGCCGGACCCGAGAGCGGCACCTCGAACCACATAAACGAGAACGGGCATGTAGCAGGGCTGTGGCGCAGCGCCTCACGCGCGAGCGGCGCGCACCCGCCGAACAGCGCTTGCTCGGACCCGCCATCGATCGCCAGCTTGTAAAGCGTGTCGAAAGCTTCCACCGGATCCATTGTCCTCATAACGCTGCCCCCAATTCGTCCGCTTCGTTTACTCTATCTCATCTAGTCTGAGATAGATAAGCCGCAATCCTATGACTGACGCCCCTGTCCGTAGCCTGGTCAGCCATGCTGACACAGGCTGCGAGCAGGGGCGTCCCTTCGCGTAAAAACTCAGAACGTGAGTGCTACTTGGTCTTGCACTCGACCATGACGCACTTGTTGTTCTGCGGGCAGACGCTTGCGCAGTACCAGTCGGAGCCGCCGGAAACCATGTCCAGCGCTTCATCGGTGAGCTCGACGCCTTCCGCCTTTGCGAGCTCGAGCAGCTCGTCGGTGCTGGTGCAAGCAAATGCTTTCTCCTGCAGCTCGGGGGCAAAATCTTCAAACTTCATGTAATCCTCCATTCATTTGTTATCAGTCGCCCCGTGCGACCGTCTTCACAGATTGTACGCAAACAGGCTGCGCACGTCTCATCATATTTCGAAAATCTGGGATTATATTGAAATTTGCGGCGTATAAAACTCGAGAACACGCTGCTTCGCGCATGAGGAGGAATGGTTCATGACAGGCAAGGTAACAGCTGAAGAGACGAAAACCCGCACGGCCGGCGATGCCGGCTGGCACCTGTCGCGCTACAACCTGAGTGCGCCGGTGCCGGGCACGAGAAAGGTGGCCATTGCAAACCTGTACCGGGGCACTTGCGCCGAATACGCACCGATCGAGGGATACCTCATGAGCGTCCTGGAGGAGCTCGACGAGAACCATCCCATCATCGAGCGCCTTGCCAAGCGCGGCGTCATATGCGACTTCGACGAACGCGCAGCGCTCGAATGCATGGGGCGCATGGCCTGCGGGATGCCGCATAGCATAGGCCTGACCATCTGCCCCACGATGGGCTGCAACTTCGATTGCCCCTACTGCTTCGAGGACCACGGCCGCGGCAAGATGGCCCCCGAGGTGCAGGACGACGTGGTCGCCCTAGCTGAGCGCATGCTGGACGCGAGTCGGGCGAAGGGCATTTCCGTCACGTGGTTCGGCGGCGAGCCGCTACTCGCGCCCGACATCGTGGAATCGCTTTCGGACAGGCTGATGGCGCTCGCCGACGAAAAGGGCGTCGAGTACGGAGCCTCCATCATCACCAACGGCTACTTGCTTACCCAAGAGGTCGTGGACATGCTCGACCGATGCAAGGTGAAAAGCGCGCAGGTGACCATCGACGGCCTGGGCGCAACGCATGACGCCACCCGCTACCTGCGTGGCGGCGGGCCAACGTTCGAGCGCATCGTGTCAAACCTGCGCGACTTAAAGATTCCCTTCCGCGTGAACATACGCCATAACGTGCACGAGGGGAACAAACACGAGGTGGACAATCTGAGTGCCTTCATCGAGAAGTTGGCCGAGGAGTCGGGGAACAACCTGGTCTATTACCCCGCCCCGGTGACTGGCAGCGACGCTGCCGACGCCCGCGGCAAAGAAGTGGGGCTGCTCTGTGACAGCGATGCCTCCGATATCGGCGTGCGCCAGGAAGCGGAACGTTTCAGCGTGGGGCGCGGGCATTACTGCGGGGCACACAGCATGTGGTCAGTCGGCATCGACGACTACGGCAACCTGCAGAAGTGCTGGGAAGCCGTAGACAAGCCGCAGTTCTCGTTCGGCACCGCGCACGACTGGGATCCGAAAGACCCTCTGGCATCCGCCAGCAAAGCCGACAACCTGACCATGTACCTGAACACGGCCAGCCCCGTCCCCGACGACGAGTGCACAGAGTGCGTGTGGCTGCCCATGTGCGTGGGCGGCTGCCCACATTGGCGCATCACCAACAAGCGACGTTGCATAGCGTTCAAGGACGATCCCGAGGCGTACGTGCTAGCACTCCATGCCCGAATCGGCGAGGACAAGGCCAACGAGGACGGGGCTAGCGAGAACGGCGAAGCCGCCGAAGAGGCTGCGCAATGAGAAAACCCGACCAGATGACCGCCTTCGACGCCCTGTATGCAATAGCCGCCGGCGACGGGCGCGGGGAGGCGCTGTTCGGGAACAGCGTCGAGCTCGCGCGCCCCGCCTACGAGCGCACGCTCATCGGCGGTGGCTACCCCACAGCCTACCTTGAGTTCCCGCTTCTCGGCGATCCGTGCTTCGACATGCTGTCCGTTCACGGCTATGTAGAAGAAGGGTCGCACTTCGCGGAGGGCGCCGGGTTCGGCTATGACCGCATGCTCAGCTGGTTCCAGGGTGTGTGCGAGCCGGGTGGCTCGGTGAGCTGCGGCATAGAGCTCGACACCGCATCAGGCGAAACCGAGCGCGCCGGCGTGTATCTGCAGCAGCGCACGCGCCACGAACTCGTGGCCCCTTTTCTGGAAAGCGTGGGTGAAAGCGCTCGTACCAAAAGCTATCTGGACGCGCTCGCCCGCATGCCGGAAGGCTGGCCACCCGCTTACGTGGGGTTGTTCCCGGGGCGGCCCGGTACCCCTCTGCGCATTGGAGGCTACCTGGGCCGAGACGAGTTGTGCCACTGCGCCGAAGACCCAGACCATCTCGCCAGATGCTTCCGACAGGCGGGCTTTTCGGCGTTCGACGCCGACATGTTGAGACGCTGCTGTGAGTTCATGGAGCTCGCTCCCTCGGCCGACTTCCAATTCGACATCATGCCCGACGGTTCTTTAGGTGACACGTTCGGGCTGTCGCTGTCGTTCAACGAGACCAAACCACGGCAGGCACGCGAGTGCATGGAGTCGGGATACGGCGGCGCCATCATGGAGCTGCTGCAAGGCTGGGGCCTGGCTGACAATCGATGGAAACTAATCGCTGGAACCGCATTCGCACGCCACGTGGGCTACGAGCGCGAAGATGGCGCAGAGGGAAGGTTCGCCCTGGCCATCCGCTTCAACTATGCGAAGGTAAAGTTCACCGCTTGCGAACCACGTCCCGCAAAGTTCTACCTCACCTGCACAGCCGGCGACCTGGGAACGACCGTAAACTGATCTGTCGAAAGCATGATCGAAGGTGCCGCGATCTGGTATAAGAAAGTAAAACAGTTCTCCCTCGAAGACGCCATCGCCCAAAATCGCGATCAATGGGGCTGAGACGAAAAAAAGCTCCAGATTTTGGGGGACATCTGGGACGAAGCGTAGAGCGAATCTGACTGAGATTGCGAGAAGTCGCGTGCTAATGAGACAGGGGCTTGACCCCTGCCTTTCTTATTCGAACCCTTTATTCGAGTCCCGCGAAGCCTGATTGCCTCAACGCCTCGTATGTCGCGATGGCTACGGCGTTGGAAAGGTTCAGGCTACGCAAACCCTCGCGCATGGGAATGCGCACGCAGCAATCGGCATAGCGGTTGAGAATCGCAGGGTCGATGCCCGCGCTCTCGCGGCCGAACAGCAGGAAAGCGTCAGCGCCATACTCGACGTCAATGTAGTTGAGATTCGTACGGCCCGTGAACAGGTGCAGCTCATCTGCACCATGCGCTTCAAAGAACTCGTCGGCGCACGACCAGCGCACAATTTCGACCTCGTCCCAGTAATCGCAACCTGCCCGTGCAAGGTTGCGTTGCGTGAGGCGGAAACCCATCGGCTCGACGAGGTGCAAGCACGCGCCCGTGCATGCGCAAGTCCGGGCGATGTTGCCCGTGTTCTGCGGAATCTCTGGCTCTATGAGGACAACGCTAAGCATTGGCTTGCTGCCGTGCCATTTCTTCTTCGAGCTCCTCGTTCAGAAGGAGCCACTCTTCCTCTGTCTTTTCGATACGCTGCTTGAGTTTCGCATGTTCGGCAATGATGTCGGACGTATTCTCCTCGCGGGTGTAGAAGTCGGGGTCTGCGAGCAGCGCCAACACCTCTTGCATGCGCGCATTATCGCGCTCGAGCTGTTTGTCGAGCTCTTCGATGCGCTTGCGGTGGTTCTTGAGCGCAGCATAAGCGCGGTTGCGGGCTTCTGCCTCGCGGCGCTTCTGCTCCTTGGTCTTCGGGGCGGAACCCTTTTCTGCCGTCAGCGGTTTCAACTCAGAAACCGGTTGTTTCTCTCCACGATGACGGCGCACCGTCACCTTCGTGTCGGTCGACTTGCTGTCTGCCTTGGTGCCGCTCCCCGCACGCGTAACGCTGGAAGTCGCTTGGGAATGCTGGCCCAGCGTGCCCGACTTGCCCTTGCCAGCGGCCTTGGACTCGTCAACCGTCGAGCGGTCCTCGTCGACTTGCCCGGTTTTGAACAGGTAGTAATCGTAATCGCCCGCGAAGTCGGTGACCTTGCCGGGCTTGACCTCGACAATGCGGTTGGCCACGCTGCGGATGAGGTGCCTGTCGTGAGTGATGAGCAAGATCGTGCCGTCGAAGTGCTGTAACGCCTGCTCGAGCACGTCGGCACTCGAAATGTCCAAATGGTTGGTCGGCTCGTCGAGGCAGAGCAGTGGTCGCGGCGCCACGAGCATCTTCGCCAACGCGAGACGGCTCTTCTCGCCGCCCGATAGCACGCTTACCTTCTTGTCGACGTCGTCGCCGTTGAAAAGGAACGCGCCGAGCAACGTGCGCACCTGGGCAATCGTCCAACCGGGTGCCACACGGTCGAGTTCTTCGAACACGGTGTTGCCAGAATTCAATTCCTCAAGCTGATGCTGCGCGTAGTATGTTTTCGACACGCGGACGCCATACTCGATCGTGCCCGCATCGGGCTCGAGTGCGCCGGCGATCATCTTGAGCAACGTCGACTTGCCCGAACCGTTGGGGCCGACGAGCGCCACCTTCTCGCCGCGGTATAGCGAGAAATCGAGCCCGTCGTAAACCGTGTTGTCGCCGTAACGCTTCACGAGGCCGCGCGCCTTCACCAC
>CACZAR010000028.1 GCA_902779135.1 uncultured Coriobacteriaceae bacterium
TCCTCGTCGTACTCGTAGTAGAGGTGCTTGATTCTGTTCTTATTATAAGAGAAGCCGAGTGTGGTGTTCCACTTGAAGTTCTCGGTGTCGATGTTGCGGGTGTTCAGCGAGATTTCGATACCGGTGTTGGTCACCTCACCCAGGTTGGTGGTGATGCTGCTGAAGCCGGTGAAGTTAGGCAGGCGCTGGCTCATAATCATATCGTGCGTGCGCTGCCAGGCAGGTCCGCCTTGCTCGACCTCGGCAAGCGCGATGGCATGCGTCATTTCCATGCGCGGATGCAGCGTCTCGGGCACGGCGTCGACTAGACGGCGGTACGTCGCCTCGTTCCAACCGACAAAGCCCTCGGGCGGCTTGGACGTCTTGATCTTGCGTGCCTTCTTCGGGTCGCCGCCCGCCTTCGCGAGCGCGCGCCTGCGCTCGACATCGTACTTCGTGGCCTGCGCGATGACGGTGCCCTGCGTGTCGAACCCGCTGCGGCCCGCTCGGCCCGCAACCTGATGGAACTCGCGCGCGTTCAAGCGCCTAACCTTCGTGCCATCGAACTTGGCCAACGCTGTCAGCAACACCGTGCGAATGGGCACGTTGATGCCCATGCCCAGCGTGTCGGTTCCGCAGATGACCGGCAGCAACCCCTGTTGTGCAAGCTGCTCGACTGTGCGCCGGTAGCGCGGCAGCATGCCGGCGTGGTGCACGCCCACACCCATGAGCAGCAGGCGCTTGAGCGTCTTGCCGAACGCCGTGTTGAAACGGCTGTCGACGAGCGCCTCCTTGATGGCCTCGCGTTGCTCCTTCGACGAGATGCCGAAACTCGCGAGCGACTGAGCGCTCTTGAGCGCCTCGTCCTGCGAGAAATGCACGATGTAGATGGGCGCCTCTTCACGCCGCATGGCCAGTTCAACCGTGCCTTCCAACGCCGTGTCTTCGGCGAACAGGTACTCGAGCGGCACGGGTCGCGGCGTATCGGTGATCGAGGTGATCGGACGGTTCGTCATCTCCTCGACCTTGTCGGCGATGGCACTCGTGTCGCCGAGCGTAGCGCTCATCAGCAAGAACTGCGTGTACGGCAACGTGAGCAGCGGAACCTGCCACGCCCATCCGCGCTCGCGGTCGCCGAAGAAATGGAACTCATCGAGCGCTGCATAGGCGACGTTTGCACTGTCGCCGTAGCGCAGGGCCTCGTTCGCCAGAATCTCGGCCGTGCAGCAGATGATGGGAGCGGTGCCGTTGATCGACACGTCTCCGGTGATCATGCCGACGTTATCGCGACCGAACCGCTTCGTGAAATCAAAGAACTTCTCGCTCACCAGCGCCTTGATAGGCGCCGTGTAGAACATGCGCTGCCCGGTGGCGAGCGCCAGGAAAGCAAGCCACAGCGCGACGGTCGACTTCCCCGAACCCGTCGGCGTGCCCAAGATGACGTGGTCGCCCAGCGCGAGCGCCATGCACGCGTCTTCCTGGTGCGGCCACAGCTCGATGCCGCATTCAAGCTCGTAGTCGATGAACATGCTGAAAGCGTCGTCGGCGGTAGCCCCACGCCTGAAGGCGTCGAGCGCTAACTCGCCCAAACCGGGTAGATCTTTCATTTCGGACGATAACGATGACACGGCAAACTACACCACAACTTCAAGAGAAACGATCAAAGGCTCCTTGCGCCCTCTACCCTGCCGTCGGAGGCAGCAGCTTGAACGTCAGCAGCACAGGGTTATGGTCGCTGTATTTGAATCCCGCGTCAATGTTGAGCGCATGTGCCTCAACGTTCGATGACACGATAAAGCCATCGACCGTCGTCACGTACGTCACGCCCTTCTCGTAGGGGATGTCGTTGTTGCGGCACGTGGGAACCTCGGCCAAGTTGTCAGCTGCAACAACCGTGAAGCCTTCAGGCAACAGGCGATCATCGAAGGTCGCGACCCATGGTGGGACTTGCGCCTGAGACGGGTACATCTCCGCGCTTCCGCACAACGCATGATTCCAGTCGCCGCCGACAATCACGTAGTTGCCCGCTTCCGCCTCGGACTTCATCACGCCGGTCAGCAGCTCGAGCTGCTGCGCGCGAATCTTGCCACCTTCGTCGTAGGCGGACATATGGTTGTTGATGAGCACGAGGTCGGCACCGTTGGAAACGGGGATGCGCTCGATGAGGAAGCAACGGTCCAGATCGAAGAACTTCGTCGGGAACCCATCGTCAACTGGGAAGCTGCGACGCACGGCGGATTGCACACGCGTGTCGGAAAGCGACAGCAGGCCGGCATTCACGATGCCGTGCATCTCGGGAATCGGATACGCGAGGAACGACGAGTGGA
Source organism: uncultured Coriobacteriaceae bacterium (assembly GCA_902779135.1). GTDB lineage: Bacteria > Actinomycetota > Coriobacteriia > Coriobacteriales > Eggerthellaceae > UBA9715. The sequence continues at coordinate 2,307 of CACZAR010000028.1, forward strand.
AGTTCACGGCAAACGCCGAGCCCATGTTGGGGAATGCATCCTCGATGGCTGCCTTCTGATCCACGTTGTAACTGCGCGTGGATTTCGTATCGACCTCTTGGAACAGCGCGAAATCAGGATTGACCTCGCGAATCAAATCGATGGAGCCCTGGGTGCAAGCGCGCACGCTTTCTTCGCTCGCAGCAACCGAATGCTCGCCCACCTTGTGCGTGCCGTCCTCCATGATGCCTTCGTCCATGAAGAACGTGTAATCGGGCGTGTAGGCGCCGAACCCGATGTTGTAGGTGGTCGCGGTGTATTCCTGGTCCACCTGCAACGCAACTTCAGCCACATTGTTCTCGATATCGATTGGCTGCTTGTCGGCGATGCGGTTGTAGGTGATCATCAGATAGGCGATGTAGCATCCCACGACGACCACGACCAACAGGATGATAGTAAGGAGCACTGCAAGAACACGCTTGACGGCTTTGCCCATAGTCACTCCAACCTCGCAAGATGTCGGATACCTTACGAGAGATTATAAACCGACCTGATTGGAGGGAAAAGCAGCTTAACGCCAATTTGGCATCAGCGTATGATGGATGATTGTTTTGCCGTCGGTGGTGGTGGGCACCAGCCTATGACGACGCTTGCCTTAGCCGATGACGACGTAGTCGACGGGAACGTCGTGCTCGTCGAAGTTCAGCGGCTCCTCGCTCCATTGCTGGCGACGGCACAAGCCCACGGAATCGCCACCGAATGTCGGCAAGAACACGTCGTAATAGCCGCCACCGTACCCAAGACGGTAGCCCTTGTCGTCGAACGAGTAGCCGGGAACGATTGCGACAGCCTTGACGTCGGTGCCAGGACCGGGCACTTCCATGAGACGCGCGGGGTCGGCAGCAGGCTCCTCGATGCCGTACGCGCCTTGCTCGAGGCCCTCGAAATCGTCGATGCGATACCACTCCATGAGATTCGTTCCCTCGACGCAACGGGGCACGGCAACCGTCTTGCCGCGCGACCAGGCATCGCGGATGATCTCGCGCGTGTCGACCTCTTCCCCAACCGAGAGGTAGGTGAAGACCTCGTCCGCGTCGAGGTAGGCAGGATGCTTGACAACCTTGGCGGCGATGGCGGCATCGGCACGGGCGCGGCCCTCAGGGCCGATCATCTGACGAATGCCGTTCATGCGCACGCGCGTGCGCTTCTTCAGCACCGACGTATCGCCGGTGACGCTCAGCTCGTACATTGACATGTGAAACCCCTTATGACGTGAACAGCGACATGACTTCGGCGCGAGTCTTCTCGTCGTTGAGGAAGCTGCCGCGGACAGCCGACGTGATGGTGAGCGAACCGGGCTTCTTGATGCCGCGCGCCGTCATGCACATGTGCTCGGCTTCTACGACCACGATCGTGCCGAGCGGCTCGAGCGATTCCATAATGGCGTCGGCAACCTGCGAAGTCATGCGTTCCTGCACCTGTGGCCTGCGTGCATAGCCCTCGACGCAACGAGCGAGCTTCGACAACCCGGTGATGCGACCCTTGGAGGGAATGTAGGCCACGTGGGCGCGACCCGTGAACGGCAGGAGATGGTGCTCACACATCGACGTGAACGGAATGTCGCGCACAATGACCATTTCCTCATGGTCTGCCTCGTGGAACTGCTTGAGCAGATGGGCAGATGGGTCTTCGTAAAGCCCCGCGAACATCTCGGTGCAAGCCCGAGCAACGCGGGCGGGAGTCTCGAGCAATCCCTCGCGGTCGGGATCCTCGCCAATCGCGAAGAGGAACTCGCGTATTGCAGCTTCCGCGCGAGCGCTGTCGATTTCGCCATACTTGAATTCAGTCATAACACCCTCCGTGCGTTATTACGAGTTCAACCGCACCTCATTATAGCGTGAAAGCTTCGGGTCGGCGTTACGGCTCTCAGAGACGAAGTTCGATTGAGAGCTTCGTCAAAGTGACCAAAACGGGACTATTTTGGTCGAGTTTAATTTCATGCACATCTTGCCCGTTTACCACAGAGCCAGCTTGTCATCCTGATATGCATTAACCGACAAGTTACACGCCAATGCTGAAACAGATGGTAAAGTATCATCTGTTGGTCTGCCGCCCCGCTCGCGCGGTGCGCGGCGTACACCGACACCCGACAGACCACAAGGTAATTTCGAGGAGTGCTTAATGAACTACGATTTCATTCGCGAATCCGACCCTGATATTTACTACATCATGGAAGACGAGCTCGAGCGCCAACGCGACCACATCGAGCTGATTGCATCCGAGAACTTCACGAGCGAAGCGGTCATGGAGGCCATGGGCAGCCACTTGACGAACAAGTACGCCGAAGGCTACCCGGGCGCCCGCTTCTATGGCGGCTGCGAGAACGTTGACCATATCGAGAAGATCGCCATCCGTCGTGCCAAGACGCTGTACAAGGCCGAGTACGCCAACGTGCAGCCGCATGCTGGCTCCCAGGCGAACGTCGCCGTGTACGCAGCGCTGCTGCAGCCGGGCGACACCATCCTGGGCATGAGCCTGGATGCTGGCGGCCACCTCACGCACGGTGCTCGTGCCTCGATCACCGGCCGCTACTGGAATGCGGTCACCTACGGCGTGAGCCCCGAGACCGAGATGATCGACTACGACGAGGTGCTCAAGAAGGCCAAGGAATGCACGCCGCAGATCATCGTCGCAGGTGCAAGTGCCTATCCTCGCTTCATCGACTGGCAGAAGTTCCGCGACATCGCCGACGAGGTCGGCGCGTACTTCATGGTCGACATCGCGCACATCGGCGGCCTGGTTGCCGCAGGCGTGCACCCCTCGCCCGTGCCCTACGCTGACGTCGTGACGTCCACCACCCACAAGACGCTGCGCGGCCCGCGCGGCGCCATCATCCTATGCAAGGAAGAGCTCGGCAAGCGCATCGACCACGCCGTCTTCCCCGGCACGCAGGGCGGCCCGCTCATGCATGTCATCGCCGCGAAGGCCATCTGCCTGCGCGAGGCCATGCTGCCTGGCTTCAAGGATTACCAGGCGCAAATCGTCAAGAACGCAGCGGTCCTGGCCAAGACGCTTCAGGACGGCGGCGTGCGCCTGACCACTGGTGGCACCGACAACCATCTCATGCTCGCCGACGTCGCCTCGAAGAACCGCACGGGTCTCGAGGTGCAGCTGCTGCTCGACAGCGCGAACATCACGGCCAACAAGAACGCCATCCCGTTTGACCCGCTGCCCCGCAGCGAAACCAGCGGTGTGCGCTTCGGCACGCCGGCCATCACGTCGCGTGGCATGAAGGAAGCCGAGACCGAGCAGATCGGCAAGTGGATCCTCGAGATCATGGAAAAGGGCGACGAGGTCACCGGCCGCATCAAGGACGAGGTCAAGGATCTGTGCGCTCAGTATCCGCTGTACCCGCACCTGTAAGAACGACGGCAAGGCCGCGCCGGAACTTCCGGCGCGGCCTTTTTCTTTTGCGTTGAGTGCATAAAACAACCAGGTTGAATTATGCATTCATGACTTTTTGCACTCGCGCCAGCTTTAACAATGCATAATTCAACCTGGTTGTTTTATGCACTTGACACTAATGGAGATACGCTAGTTGAACAGAAGAGCCATCGGCATCTTGTCCACGCTCGTGGGCGCTTCGTTATGGGGATTCTCGGGCACCTGCTCGCAGTACCTCTTGTCGAACTATGCCATCTCGAGCCTGTTCATCACGATGATGCGCATGCTGGGATCGGCCGCGCTGTTCCTGCCCATCATCGCCATCCGCAATCGCAGCGCGTTCAGCGAGATACGCACCGACGCGAAGGCGTTGCAGCGGTTCGCGCTGTTCGGCATCGGCGGACTCTTCGGAAGCCAAGTGACCTACGTCATCGCAATCGGCTACACGAACGCGGGAACAGCCACCGTGCTCCAGAGCACGAGCATCGTCATCATCATGCTGGTGATCTGTCTTCTCGCCCACCGGCTTCCACGCCCACTCGAGCTGATCGGCCTTGTCATGGCGTTTAGCGCCACGGTGCTGATTGCAACCCAGGGCGACCTCTCTGGCCTCCATCTTCCAGCAATGGGCTTGTTCTGGGGCCTGGTCAGCGCCGTTGCGGCAACGGGCTATTCGATGTTGCCGAAACCGCTCTACCCCCGATGGGGAAGCTTCACCGTCGTCGGAATCGGAATGGCCATCGGCGGCTGTGCAGCCGCGCTCGTCTGGGCGCTCGCCTTCGCCTTCCCCGGCATCGACGCCGTTGCAAGCGGTGGGAACGCCATGGGAAGCGCGCTCATCCCAGCGCTTGACGCGATGGGCATTGCGACCCTCGTGGTCATCATCGTCGTCGGAACGTTCGGCGCGTTCTACCTGTTCCTCAACGGCATCTCGATGGTGGGCGCCGTCCAGGGCAGCCAGCTCGGCGCCATCGAACCCGTCAGCGCCACCGTGTGTTCTGCCGTGCTCATGGGAACGGCCTTCAGCATTCCCGACTGGATCGGCCTCGCGCTCATGGTGTGCACCATCATCCTCGTCGCCGCCGGCGGTGCTTCCCGCGAAAGCGAAAACACATAACGGAGGAACGGTTCTCTTGAGTGAGTCGGTGCCCTGGCCCCTGACTCACTCAAACCGTGCCCCTGACACATGATCACTCCCGAGCACGTTTCACATTCCAATAGATTATGACGATGGTCGCAATCGCGAGCGGAACGAGCATCACGAGCCACATGGTCGCGTACGATTGCACGAGCGAGCCGGTGATGGGCTCGAGCGCCACGATGACGTTCCCGCCGATCACGGGGCCAAGCAGCATGCCGCAATCCATTCCGGTAAACGAGGTGTTGCTGGCGGCACCACGCCGTTCGACTGGCACCGACGACAGCGCAAGCGACTGGATGAGCGGCGCACATGCTCCGAAGCCAGCCGAACCGACAACCGCCACGACAATCAAGCGCGCGAAATCTTCCACTGTGGACAAGAGCACGTACGATGCCGCGAAGCAGACAACACCGATGAGCAGCACGCGTTCGGCACCCCATCGGTCGGCAAGCGTCCCGAACAGGGGGCGCGTCACGATCAGGCAAATCGCGTACACCGTGAAGTACAAGCCGATGTTCTCGATGCCGCGCAAATAGCCGTACAGGACCAGGTACGACGCGGTGCACGAGAACGAGATGGCGAGCAACGCAAGCACGAAGGCCTTGCTGACCGCTTCGCGTGCGAACATGCGGTTGAGTTTGAACTGATAGGGCAAGCGCTCGCGCACGGGCTCTTTCAAGAAGAACACGCCCACCATGGCAACGAGCACAAAGGCTGACGAGAGGAAATACGCCGGCGAGAAACCGACGGCGTCGACAAGCCAAAGCCCAACAGCGGGACCTATAACCTGGGCGAAAGACTGCGCCAACGCATAGATGCTGATTCCGCTTGCAATCTTGCTGATGGGCAGGAACTCCGAAACGAGCGACATAGCCAGCGGCCCCGAGCATCCGATGCCTATGCCGTGTAGAAGGCGCACACAGAAAAGAAACGGTATCGAATCCGCCACCCCATAGAGGAACAGCGAAATGGTGATGATGGCCTGCGCGATGATGAGCAGCCGCTTCTTCGAGAAGCTATCGAACGCAGGGCCGGCAAACGGCCTGATGAGCAACGCCGTAAGGGCGAACGCGCTCACAACCGTGCCGACGATGTCGGCGGTCGCGCCCAAGTGGTCGATGTAGACCGGCAGCGTCGTGTTGCACATGAACGCTGCCATGCTCTGGAAAAAGTTCGTGCACATGAGCGCAACGAACGGGAAGCTCCAGATCGTCTCCTTCTTCGGCTCGCCGTCTTGCGATTTATCCACCATAGTCTTCCTCATAGGAAACCATGATACTCCTGACAAAGAAAGAACCCGCGTATTGTGCGCGGGCTCTTTGAAAAATAACGCCAAGGTTCATCGAGGCGGCCATCGTGCGCGTTTAGAGCAACGAGGAATAATCGATAGCGTTGGAAACGATTTCAGCGAGCTCTTTATCGCCTTCTTCAGTCAAGCCCCACTTGCCGTTCTGTTTCTCCAACTGGAGTTCGGAAGTGGTCGTCACTTGCGTATCCGACTCGTCGAGAGCCGTATACAACTTTTCGAATATAATCTTATAGGCCCCCTGCTCATCTCCAGAAACCAAAGCTTCGGTCGCTTGCGCCCTGAGCCCTTCGTCCTTTTGCATGTCGCTTGTAAATTGGGTCACAACGGCTTGGAAGTCGACGTTGGTGAGCGTCACCTTGGCGGTAGCTTTATCGCCATCGACCTTGATGTTATCAACCTTGTAATCGAGATGCCCGAAGGTGTGCTTCAGCATCTCAACCGGGTCGATTCCATACTGTGCAAATTCGTCCAACTTGGATGCATCATCACCAACGAGCGCTTTGACAGTATCCTGGTTGGGATTCTTCAACATTCCAAACGCTTTATCGAGCTCGGCGGTAATCATCTGCTGGTCTTCTTCGCTAACGCCTCCGCAAGCAGCAAGGGTGATGCACAAACCCGCTGACATAACCAACACTGCGAGCAGAATCGCCAAACGCTTGTAAACCCTCTTCACCGCCATCTCCCTTCCACTGATCATGAGACGTTCCAATCAATGTCGACGGATAGCTTAATTGTATTCAATGGAGCACCTCCGAGGCCTGGTAAAGCATAAAGTTTTGCGAGGCAGCACGGTAGAACGCAAACTTCTCCCCCTTCGAACGTCGAAGCAAGGCAAAAGTCCCGATTCCCCCACCATGCTGGCTTATACTGGTGCATGGACGAACCACGTCGAAAGGAGACCGCCATGGCAGTCATGTCCACAGAAGTCCAAAAGCTGTTCAAGGAAGTAAAGGACGTCGTGTTCAGCACGGCATCGCTCGACGCGCAGCCCAACACCTGCATCGTCGGCATGAAGACCATCATCGACGACGAGACAATCTATCTGTCCGACCAATTCTTCAAGAAGACGCTGGCCAACGTGCAGGCGAACCCAAAGGTCGCCGTCGTGTTCTGGCAGGGCTCCGAGGCCTACGAGATCCATGGCACCGCCCGGTACGTGAACGAAGGCGAAGAGTTCGAAGCCCAGAAGGCATGGGTCGACGCTGCATTTGAGAAGATGGGGTTGCCCATCAAGTCGAAGGGCGGATGCTTCGTGACCGTTGACGCCGTATTCTCATCGTCGCCCGGCCCCACCGCTGGCGAACAGATCGCATAAAACTGCGCGAGAACGTTCGAGAACATGAAGGCAATCACTGAAACGGCCTAAACTTGTGCATCTTTATAAGCTTTTGCAGCACGTTTATTGATATGCTGTTACCAGTTAGCCCCTAAAGAGGAGGAACCATGCAAAACGAACGCACCGAAACCCGCACCAAGCGCCTCATCGCCGTAGTGTTTGCGGCAGTCCTGGCTCTCGGCCTGTTCGCCGTCGCCGGCTGCTCGTCCAACAATGACGAGCAGGTCATCCGCGATGGCCTCACCAAGGAGCTCGACGTCTTCAAGAATCCCACTAAGGAATCGCTCGCTCCGTATATGGACAGCCTCGACTCAGGCACGATGGCGCAACTTGATGCCTATGGCATTGACATCGTCGAATTCCTTCAGCACGCACTTGGCAAGTTCGACTACGAAATCGGCGACATCAAGGTTAACGGCGACAAAGCTACGGCCGCCATCAAAGTCACGAACGTCGATGTCAGCGGAATCATGAACAAAGCGATGCAGGATATACAAACCGATCCCGCGATTGCCGCACAAGTCCAGGACATCGTGGCAAACGGTGGTACTCAGAAAGACGCCATGAAGGTTGTTTTTGGTTATCTGTACGACGCCTTGGATGCTGCCACCGAAACTGTCACAACCGACACCGAGATCACCCTCACCAAGACTGGCAACACCTGGGATGTCGACCAGGATAGCATGTCCGACATGCTGACTGGCATTTACGGCAACTTCGCCTAAGAGCCTTCGCTCACTGCAGAACGCCAATGGGCTCGTAAGTTAAACAGCCCTAATGGAACGGCCCCGGTTCAGTGCCGGGACCGTTCTTTTGTTGCTTTGTGCTGAGAATTAGCTCTGCGCCCAGAATCAGCGCTCCCTCAACCCACGCTCGATTTGCATGACGAGCATGGCGCCCGTGTCGAACGCAACGCTGCCTTCATCGTCGTGGTCGCACGTGATGTTGAAGCCCACGAGACGGCGCTGGCCGTCGCCGGCATCTTCGAACACGTACACGACCGTCATGTCGTCGCTCTCGCGCACTTCGGTCCAACGACCTTCGGAAAGCTCCATCGTGCCCGCCGAGATGAACAGCGTGCCTTTCACCACGATGGTGTTCGTCGCTATCGAGCCCTCAAGCGCGCAATCGGCGGGAGGCTCCTCGCCTGCCAGCTCGGCGGCGATTGCGCGGCCGGCGCACGCACCTTGCAAGGCAGCGTTCTTCCAAATGCCGACAATACGCTTCTGGCCAGAGATGAGCTCAGTCCCTTGAGCGACATCGCCTGCAGCATAGACGTCGGGGTTGCTCGTCCGCATGAAATCGTCGACGACCAGCGCACGGTCGATCTCGAGCGAGCCTTCCTTGACGAACTCGATGTTCGACTTCATGCCGTGCGAAACCGAGATCTCGTCGAACGTGTCGACATCGCCGTTCGCAAACGTCACTTCAAGCTTGCGGCCTTGGAAACCGTCGGCGTCGTCGATACGCTTGACCGATGCAATCCGGTTCCCAAGACGCAGCGTCACGCCCTTCTCGACCAGACCTTTCTCGAAGCGCTCGGCCGCTTCGGGCAGCGCGTTCATATCGAGAACGTGCGGGTTCACGCCCACAAGCGTGCACTCGATTCCGTGGTACAAGCAGGCTTCGAGCGTCTTGAGCGCCACCATCGAGGCGCCGCTCACGAGCACACGCTTGCACAGCGGGTCCTCGATTGCCGTCTTGAGGCGCTCGGCGTTTTCCATCGTGCGCAGGACGATGGGCTTGTATGCCTCATCGCCCTCGACCGGGGGAAAGCCCACGGGCACCGGGGTGGCGCCCGTCGCAATCACGCACTTCGTGTACGGGAATTCGCCTTCGGCAGTGCGGACAACATGGGCCTCAGGGTCGAGCTCGACAACCGGGCTGTTGGCAACAACCTCGAGCGAAAGCTCCGCGAGCTCCTCGGCGCTCCAAGGGAAGCACTCCTCGTAGGTCTTCAGCCCACCTGCGTAGTACGACGTGAGAATCGGGCTGTACGGAAGAATGTCCGTGTCTGAGAAAACGCGGATCACCCCATCGAAGCCAGCTCGACGCAGCGCAATGGCCGCGTTCACGCCCGCCGTGCCGTAACCGAGAATGGCCACTGTCTGGTTGCCGGGATCCACCATCGTCATCTTCGTTTCCTTTCGAGCAATGTGGCGAAAGGCAGCCCTTTCGTCACATGAGCAATTTCAACCACTCAACTACTTCGCGTTCTATGCGAACACCTCGGCAAGCCATGCGCCGTACTCGCCATACCACATGCTGTTCAGCTGGTAGAACACCATGTCCCAATCGAATTGGCTGTCGAACAGCAGCTCGGTGTAATGCTTGTTGGTGATATCGCGCGGAGCGTTCATCAAGCGATACGCGTAGGTGTACGTGCAGGTCGGGCACATCGTGACGACCGTCGCGCCATCGGACGCGAACGAGAGCTTGCTGTCGGCTTGCTGGGCTTGGCGGTCGGGCTGGAACGCGCTCACCGCGCCGCCCGCGCCGCAGCAACCGTGGAAGATCGTGGGTACAGACGCGTCGACGCCGAGCAGTTTGCACGTGTCGGCCAGATAGGAACCATCGCGGTCCTGGCATGATTTCGAGATGCAGAGCTGCCCGGTGGGGACAGGATGCTTCGGCTCGAAGCCGTGGGCCAAGAGGAACTTGGCCAGCGAGATCGTCTCGATTTCCACGCCGGCACGCTTGACGGCCTTGCCCATGTCGTTGGCGCAACCGGGGCAGACGCACACGAGCTGCTTGGCGCCCGACTGGATGATCTCCTCGACGTTGCGGTCGCAGAGCACCTCGGCACGGTCGAAGAAACCCGCGCTGCGAAGCGAAGAGCCGCAGCAGCTGTCGAGCATCGTGGCCTTCACGCCGAGTTCCTCGAATGTCTCGAAGATTTCGCGTGTGAGCTCTGGTCCGTAAGCGGCCAGCGAGCAACCCGGGAAGAACATGACGTCGAAATCGGTTTCGGCTTCATGGTCCTCGGTTTCCACATGGCGCGTGAGGTCGGTGTATCCGATGCCGTGGATGGCACGGTATGCCTTGAAGATGTCCCACTCCTCGTCGACGAGCACGCTCGACCAGTCCTGGCGCGGGATGAGGCCCAGGTTTTGGAAGTCGACGCGCGCGTTGTAGATCAGGTCGCACACGTCGTTGTGCGCGAAGCAGGTGTTCTTGCACGACGTGCAGAAGAAGCATCCGCGAACCGCCTGCGTGAGGGAGCCGTCCATCGCGATGCGCATGCGCAGGTCATCGGCATCTTTCGCTTCGCGATCGTGGTCGATGAGCGCTTTGGCGATCTCGCCGAGCGTCATGCCCGCCTCTGTCAGCGAATCGCACGCTTTCGTACAATGACCGCACTGCGCGCACTGGCCGGCGAACTTCCAGTAAGCGTCGGAACGTTCAAGAAATCCCATGATGCCTTCCCTCTCAAATAGCGACATAGAACCATCTTCGTCTCTCTGTAGGATAGCAAAACAAACGATGCATTGGAGGACATTCCCCAATGCATCGTTTGAATGCGGTTATGCTTTCGGGACATTACCTTGAATGTCCCAATTGTGCACGTCGCGCAGCTAGAACTCGATAGCACAGCCTTCCCTGGGAGCGCTGCGCCAATGGCACAACCTTCCCTGGGAACGCTGTGCCATTCCCGAATGCCGATTCCTAGAACTTGGCGTAGCGCTTGAGGTTCTGCTCGAGTTTCGCGACGAACTTCTTGCCAGTTTCGGAGAGCTCGGCGCCCTTCTTCACGACGTAGCCGAGATGCAGCTTGACGTCGGTGTCGAGCGCAACGGTCGACAGGCCCTTGCCATCGGAAATGCCCACGAGGATGCCGCTCGTCACGGTGTAGCCGTTGAGGGCGGTGATAAGCTCGGACAGCGATGCGCGGTCGGTGCAGGCGATGCCCTTGCGGCGCTTCTCGTCGGCGAGCGCTTCCTCGGCGAAGTACTGAGGAGCGCCTTCTTCCTGCTCGAAGTAGATGTACGGATAGTCCTCGAGCTGCTCGAGCGTGACCTTCTCGGAGTTCACAAACGGGTGGGTCGCCGGCAGGGCGACGCGCGGGGTCGATTGGATGAGCTCGACGAACTCGAGGCCCGCCTCGGCAAAGGCCGCTTCAAGGTCATCAGCCGTGCGCGTGGTCTTGACGAGCACGCCCAGCTCGGAAGCACCCGACATCACATCTCCGATCACATCATGCGTCGTGCGGTCGCGCAGCGCATACTCGTAATCGTCGCCGCCGTTGCTCAGCACGATGCTGGCGAAGGTCTGCACGTTGAACAGGTAGTGCTGACCGGATACTGCGAATTGCGTCATATGTTGGTCCTTTCACTTGCGAGAAAGAGGCTTTCCCTTTCCCACTCATCGTCGAGTTACTGCTTGTGAGCGGCGTGCTCTTCCGCCTCGTGCATGACTTCCTTGGCTTCGGCGGTCGATGTACGCTCGTCGATGAAGCGCTTGACCTTGTGCTCGCCGGAAGCGCCCAGCTTGTCGGTGTCGTAAACGAGCACGCGCGCCGGGCGCACGCCCGTGTGGGTCTTGAGCGCGTTCTCGACGCGGCTGGCGATCTGGTCGAACGGCTCGTCGGAGTCGAACACGCGCTCGACCGAAACCTCGTACTTGGTGGTGTGGTTCTCGTCGTAGGCGCGGATGCGGTACTCGCCGGACAGGCCCTTGTCCTGACGGACGATGTACTCGATGTCGGACGGGAAGACGTTGACGGCGCTGACGATGAACATCTCGTCCTTGCGGCCAGAGATGTAGATGCGGGTCATGGTGCGGCCGCATTCGCACTTGTTGCGGTTGACCCAGCCGATGTCGCCCGAGCGGAAGCGGATCATCGGACGGCTGCGCTTGGTCAGCGTGGTGTAGACGATCTCGCCCTTCTCGCCGTCGGGCAAAACCTCACCGGTTACCGGGTCGATGATCTCGACGAGGATCTGGTCCTCGATGATGTGCAGGCCGTCTTTGTGCTCGCACATGCCTGCACAAGCACCATAGATGTCGGACAGGCCGAAGAAGTCGTAGACGCTCGCGTCCCAAATGTCCTCGATGGCCTTGCGCGTGGTCTCGATCGAGCCGCCCGGCTCGCCGGAGATGATGATCGTGCGCAGGTTGGCGAAGTCGACCTTGGGGTCGTAGCCCTTCTCGAGGGCTTTCTGGCCGAGCAGCCATGCGTACGACGGCGACGACCAGAAGTGCGTCGGCTGGTAGTGCTTCATGGCCCACAGCAAGCGGTCGGAAGGCACAGCGCCAACCCAGATGCCGAGAGCACCGAGCTCCTGGGCACCGATGACGCAGGGGCCGCCGACGTAGAGGGCGAAGTTCATACCGTGCAGATAACGGTCGTTGGGACGCATGCCGGTCTGCCAGAACAGACGGGCTTCGGCGCGCATGAACTCGTCGAAGTCGTGCTGGGAGAACGGGCTCATCGTGGGCACGCCGGTGGAACCCGACGACGTTGCCATGTAGACGACATCATCCTCGGGCACGCAGCACAGCTCGCCGAAGAAGCTGCCGATGCCTTGGCAGTCGCGTTCGGTCTGCTTGTCGATGAAGGGGAACTTCTCGAGGTCTTTGAGCGAGGTGATATGCGGGTCGACGCCGGCCTCGTCCCAAGCGCGCTTGTAGTACGGGCTGTGCTCATATGACCACGTTCTTCTTTGCCATAAAGCCTCCTTACGGGAATCCCGATATTGATTTTCACGATAGCGCACACCATGAAACCACTGGTTCATTAATGGTTCAAGCCAATTTCCCATATGAAAGAACGATACCACGTTATCGGTTTTGGTGATAACAGATGGCACAACACTCCCAGGGAAGGCTGTGCCAAATGACACACCAGCACCAGGTACCGGTGTGTCCTATGCGCTCTGACGCTGGGAAAGAGCGAAGCCGCTTGTGAAGCACCTTCTCTTCGTTATTTAGATGAGCTGAACTGCTGTAGGCGAGCTCTTTTCCAGCGTCAGAGCGCATAGGACAAAAGCAAACCTAACCAAGACCGATGGCGATGCACACGAAGTATGCGATTAGCGCCACCACCCAGGCGACAACGCACTGCAGCACGACGATGCCGAGTGCCCATTTGCCGCCGAGCTCGCGCTTGATGGCGGCAATGGCGGCCACGCACGGCGTGTACAGCAGGCAGAACACGAGGAAGCTCACGGCAGCCGCAGGCGTGAGCGCGGCCACGAGGGCGGCGGTGCCGTCGAAGAGCACCGTCAGCGACGAAACGACGGTCTCCTTCGCCATGAAGCCAGCGATGAGCGCGGTCACAAACCTCCAGTCGCCGAACCCGAGCGGCGCGAACAGCGGCGCCATCCATCCGGCGATCAGCGCGAGGATGCTTTCCTCCGGATCTTCCACCATGACGAGCTGTGGGCTGAACGACTGCAGGAACCACACGATGATCGTCGCCACGAAAATCACCGTGAACGCGCGCGTGATGAAGTCCTTCGACTTGTCCCACACCAGGCGCCCGACGCTCTTTGCGGACGGCATGCGGTAATTCGGCAGCTCCATGACGAAGGGCACGGCCTCACCCTTGAACGCGGTCTTGTGCGTCACGAGACCCATGATGATCGCGATGACGACGCCCAGCACATAGAGCCCGATCATGATCCACCCAGCTTGGCGGGGGAAGAACGCCTGCGCCACGAACCCGTAGATGGTGAGCTTGGTCACGCAGCTCATGAACGGCGTGAGCAGAATCGTCAGCTTGCGGTCGCGCTCCGAGGGCAACGTGCGCGTGGCCATGACGGCAGGCACCGTGCAGCCAAATCCCATGATCATGGGCACGATTGACCGGCCCGACAAGCCGATCTTGCGAAGCGCGCGGTCCATGAAGAACGCAACGCGCGCCATGTAGCCTGTGTCCTGCAGCAACGACAGGAAGAAGAACATGATGACAATCAGCGGGAAGAACAGCAGCACCGTTCCGATGCCGTTATAGACGCCATCGATGATGAACGACTCGAGCACCGGATTGGCACCCGCCGTTTCGAGGGCCTCGGTTGTGGCATCGGTCACGGCATCGATGCCCATCTGGATAAGGTCCTGGAAGAACGGACCGATGTAATTGAACGTGAGCAGGAATATCGCGCCCATGATGACGATGAACATCGGAATGGCCGTCCACCTGCCCGTGAGCAGCTTGTCAATCGAAAGGCTGCGCGCCCGCTCCTTGCTCTCGCGAGGCTTGACGACCGTGCGCGACACGACGCGTCCGATGAAGGAGTAGCGCATGTCCGCGATGGCTGCAGCACGATCAAGGCCTCGTTCCTCTTCCATCTGCTCGACGATGTGGTCGACCATCTCGAGCTCGTTTTGCGACAAATCGAGGGCGCTCGTAACGCTCGGGTCGCCTTCCGCCAGCTTGGTCGC
>CACZAR010000029.1 GCA_902779135.1 uncultured Coriobacteriaceae bacterium
TTTCGCAGATCTCGGATAAAGTATCTTCAAAGATTTCCTTGTAATTCATCATTTGGCTCAATCCTTTCGTTTATAAGAATTTCTTTCAGCTGCTTTCTGCCTCTGCTCAGCCTGTGCAGTACAGAGTTTTCGGAAGTCCGCATGATCTGTGCTATCTCGCTTGCCGAGTAGCCTTCGTAATAGTGCAAGTAGACACAGTCTTTGTATTGTTCGGGCAATGCGAGGACCGCATCGAGCACGTTGCTCGATTCCGCATGGGATTGCGGGTCGACAACATCGGCTGGCATATCTCCAGCACGTTTGCGGCGTGCGCTTTTGAGTTCGTCTTTGCAGACATTTGCCGCGCAGGCCAGCAACCATGCTTTCTCGTGTTCATGGTCCTTGAATGTGCGTGGCTTGTCGACGAGCTTCATGAAGGTTGCCTGCGTCGCGTCTTCCGCGTCTGCTGCCGATCCTAGGTACGAGTAGCACAGCCGGTACACGCTCTTCACGTGCCGTCGGAATACTCCGGTGATGTCGTATGTCGCTTTCAGGGTCAACTCCTTTCGCCTTCCATCCTATAACACGAGTGGGAAGGCGAAATTGTCGGAAGTTTTTAGCGAACTTGTCAGCCCTCTTCGGAAAGGCCACTTGCCGCTGCTGCTTCTGCGGCACCCTCTGCGGCTGCCTCGCGCTCTTCATCGGTGCGGTCGGGCAGGTAGTCCTTCACAGCATCGTAAATCATCCATGCGTAGGTGGCTGCCGACTCGCCCGTGAGATGCGTTCCGTCGCCATCGAAGTAATCGGGATGGTCGGCGCTGATCGAATACCAATCGATCAGCTGTGCATTTGCATGGTTGTCGCAGACGCGTTGAATGACTGCGTTCGACGAGTCGACATACTCCTCGGGGCTTCGCGTATTGACGAACCAGACGCGTTGCTCGTCTCCGATTTCCTTCATGAGCGCTTCGGCGTCTTCGTCGGTTGCATATCCGTTTGTACCCAACGCGATGACGACGACGTTGCCGACGAGCTCGAGGTCTCGATATTCAGCATAGATAGCAGCTCCGTCGTAGAACTGCCGACCGACTGCGGTATCGCAGTAACCGCCCGGGAACACATCGTCGAACACCCCGTAAGCCGGCATGCCCATCGGTACCGAATCGCCGATGACCAAGATGTCGGGTTTGCGCGCTTCGATCTTGGCTTCGGCCTTCACGCGGGCTTGCTGCGCAGCTTGCACGGTTTTCGTCACAGGGGTGACTTTCATGGAGCCCGCACCTTCGACGGCTGAGGTGTCAGGCACCAAGGCCAGGCCGCCGAGGGAGACGACGATGAACAGGATGGCTGGCACGACCAGCACAAGATGGCTTCCAATCCATTGGGGGATAGTGAACTGGCCATCGCGCAAGTCATAGACGAAATTGCCTATGGCTCCATGGCGAATCGGGTTCTCGACGAAGAAGTACGAGAATGCCGAAATGCCGATGACGAGCGCGAGTTCGATCAAGCAGAGCCACCAAGGGGTTCCACCTTGCATGTTGGTCGGGGTGAGCAACAGGATGATGGGGAAGTGCCAAAGGTACATCGAGTAGCTCCATTTGCCAATCCATACGAACGGAGGCAATTCGAACACCTTCGATATCCAGCTGATGGGGTGTACGAGCACGGCGATGGCGATGGCGGTCAGAAGCGAGCACAACAGCAAGCCGCCACGATAGATGAACGGCTCGAACCCGTTGGTGACGACGACCATGACGAGCAGTCCCACAACTGCAAGCACGCCGACGATGTTGAAGACGAGCCGTCCCGTTGGCGTCATGCGGTTCCCCGCACGAACAGTCAACTTCTGATGAGGCCAGATGAACGCCAGGAGAGCGCCGATGAGCAACGAGAACGCACGGGTGTCGGTGCCGTAGTAGACGCGCGACGGATCGGCATGCGGGTCGAACAGCAAGATCATCTCGAGGGCCGACAACACGATGAGCACGATGATGCCTTTCTGCATCGTCGTACGCTTGACGCCCGCTTTCATGCAGATGAGCAGGGCGACCGGCCAGATCAGGTAGAACTGCTCTTCAATTGAGAGCGACCAGTAATGCGTCAGCGGGGAAGGCGACCCCAGTGCCTCGAAATACGAGACATTGTGGAAGATTTGCCACCAGTTGTTGAAGAAGAACAGCGTCGGCAGGACATCTGGCCGCATCTTCGTGAGCAGTGCATGGTTGAAGATCGTGCAGAGCAGTGCTGTGCCGAGCACGGCGAACACAACGGCGGGAATGATGCGGCGCACACGGCGCAGCCAGAAGTTTGCCAAGCTGATCGTGCCGCTGTCGTCGTATTCCTTGAGAAGCAGGCCGGTGATCAGATAGCCGGACAACACGAAGAACATCGTGACGCCGAGAAGACCGCCCGGCGCCCATCCGAGGTGCATGTGATATGCGATTACGACAAGAACGGCCAGCGCTCTCAGTCCATCGAGCGCCGGTACGTAACGACCTTTCGCCTGAGCCATCGGCTCCCCTTCTTTATTCAATGCAAAACTTGTTCTAGTACATCTTGCCACGTTTCGTGGCGTGCGTTGTTAACAGATTTCATTGATGTTTCCCTTTGTGGGGAAAAAGATGATTTCACCTTCGCTTTCTCGGGTAACCACCTCAATCGCCTTCGGAGTCGACTTCGCTTGCTGTATGATTAGCTCGCAAAGAAAGCGCTTCCAAAACGAACCGAAATTGCAGCGTGGAAGGTGCTATGGCATACGCCAAACTCATACTCGATCGTTACGAGCCAATCGGCACAGCTGGTACGGGCGGTTTCGGCACGGTGCAAATCGCCTGGGATCCGCGTATCCAGCGTAAAGTGGCAATCAAGACGATTCAGCTGACCGAACAAGATGCTTACCGAGCAGCTTTGCCGGGTGCCCAGGCCGTAGCTCAAGCGGGGCAAAGCCAAACGGGCGCTGGAGGGGCGATTGGGGTCGATGCCTCGACGGCTGATCGCTGGCATGGCATTCAGCCGTGGAGCGAGTTCCTCGAAGAGGATAGTCACGCAGAATCGGACGATTTCGATCAGGACTTCGAACCAGAGGCTTTCCATGCGCTTGCGCATCTGCCCGGCCTCGATGAGGCGCGAACCGCCGCGATGCTTTCAGACCCGCGCATCGTCACAGTGTTCGATTTCGAGGTGCGCGGTCAAACTGCGTACCTGATCATGGAATACGTCGAAGGCATCACGCTCACGAAGATCATGCGCGAATACGCCGATTGGCTGACGCTCGATGTGATTGCCGCCGTGTTCGACGCGGTGGCCGGCGCTTTGACGACGGCGCATGAAGGCGGAGTCTTGCACTTGGACATCAAGCCCGACAACATCATGGTCAATGCAAAGGGTGAGGTGAAAGTGACCGACTTCGGCCTGGCGACGCTGGCAGATGCGTCGGGAGCGGGCACGACGGGTGGTGGCACGATTGGGTACATGCCGCTCGAGCAAATGCGCCGCGAGCACCTCGACGCACGGACGGACGAATGGTCGCTTGCTGCGGTGGCCTACGAGATGTTGACGGGCGAGAATCCGTTCCTGGTGAAAACCCTTGACGAAGCCGAGGCGGCCATCGAGGATGCTGAGCTCGTCTTGCCGTCGCTGTGTTGGGAAAACATCGACGAGCAAATCGACGATGTCATGTTCTACGCGCTCGACCCCGATCGTGATGAGCGCTACGAGAGCGTGGCCGATTTCGCAGAAGAGGCAGACAAGTTCTTGGGTGACCCGACTGTGGGGAAGGACCAGCTCGCCGCCATTGTTGAGGATGCGCTCGGATTGTCGGACGAGACCGATGATGCGCACGATGATGCTTCGCTCGAGCTCGAGGGCGCAACGGCATCAGCAGGGGCATTTGGGTTTTTCAAATCGCTGTTCGATCGCGACAAAGCACCGTCTGCGACCTCCGAACCCGCAAACGCCCAAAACGCAATGCCGCTCGACTATCCCGATGAAGATGATGGCGACGACATCGAAGAAGAACCTCCTTCCCAAGCTGCTCCAAAACCTGCGCGTCCCGCCCGGAAACCGCTGCGCGATAGGGTGAGTGCACCTGCTCGTGGCTTTTTATCACGAGCGTTCGCCGCTGTGGCGAGCGGCGGCATCGCTTTGTTGGCTGCAGCAAATTACACACCTCTCGAGGCGTTTGGGCCAGGACAGTTCGCCGTGGTCGCTGCAATTGCGATTGCTGCCGCCGCATTGGCCGTCGTGCGTCAACATCTTGGAGCACTCATCTCGTTTATCCTGCTTGCAATCGCAATGCTCATGCACAACGCCATCGTTCCCGCCATCGTCTTGCTCCTCGCTCTTGCACTCTGGTGGTATTTCATAGCCCGAGATAGCGCAGGAGCGTCCAACGTGGCCCTTGCGGCTCCGCTTCTCGGTGCTGTGGGCGGTGCTCCCATCGTGCCATTGCTAGCTGGAGTTGCCTTGCCTCCCGTGCAAGCAGTTGCCACGACGGCATTTGCCGCAGTAGTTGCCCTTGCGCTCGGATCGCTCGGTTCCCAGTCGTTGCTCGGTTGGGATGCGATGACCTATTGGCTCATGGGCGACGTGAACGCATCGGCGCTGTTCGGCAGCTTGGTGACCAAGACATCGACTTGGCTGACCATCGGCATTTCGCTTGTGGCGGCTTTTGCGCAGTCGTTCCTCTCAATGCAGAGGAAACGCTGGATGGAGATTGTTGGTCTCGTGCTCGCAGTTGCGCTTATGGGCCTGGCGCTTGTGGTCGCTTTTGGCCTGACTCCGCAGACAATCGTGCCGCTCGTGGCAGGGTTCGTCATATTGCTTGCCGTTATGGTTTGATGCGCAATCGCGTCGGCCAAGGGGAGAGCTTGGCTCGACGCTTCGTCGCCTCGAACTAATTCGCCCGCCAAAAACAGGCGGGCGAATGGATTTCTCGGCTCCTCGGGCTTACCTCGCTACGCTCTCCCCTTGGCCGACGCGATTGCGCCAAATCAACGCATTCCTAAGATCTGAGCAGTGCGGCCACTTTCCCCAGAAGAAGTTCGAATGAGACGCCGCGCTCCTGGAAGTG
The DNA here is from genome assembly GCA_902779135.1 of uncultured Coriobacteriaceae bacterium. Taxonomy (GTDB): domain Bacteria; phylum Actinomycetota; class Coriobacteriia; order Coriobacteriales; family Eggerthellaceae; genus UBA9715. The sequence continues at coordinate 5,054 of CACZAR010000029.1, forward strand.
CGGCTGCTTCGTCGACACCTCGATGGCATCGCGCGTGAGCGAGCCGGCAAACCAAGCGGCTTCGAACAACGACTTGCCGGCAATAACGCTGGCCAGCAAGCACGAGCAATACAGGTCGCCCGTTCCATGCAGCATGTAGGGGATGAACTCGTTGTGCACCTCGAAGACGTCGCAGTCGACGCCGCCTACGAAATTGCGGATTTCGGTTTCGCCTTCACGCTGGATGCCTTTCAGCACGACGTTCTTTGCACCTTTGGCGATGAGGGCGTCGATGATTTCCTTCGCCTGGTCATCGGTGATGTCGGTACCGGTCCACTCGCGCCCGAGAATGATGGCGGCTTCAGTGAGGTTGGGTGTGAGAATGTCCGCGTCGCCCGCCAGTTCAGCCATGGCCTGGCAGAGCTCGGGTGTATAGGTGGGGTAGACCTGGCCGTGATCTGCCATGACCGGGTCGACCACGCGCAGTGCTTGCGGGTAGGTCGCATAGATGTCGCGAATGATGTCGACTTGCTCGGGAGCGCCAAGGAAGCCCGAGTACACTGCGTCGATCTCGACGTTGATGCCTTTCCATGCGGCCAAGTAGTCGGGCAGGATTTCGGTCGTATCGTGCATGTACCAACCCGGGAAAGCAGTATGGGAGCTGAACAAACCTGTGGGCACGGGGCACACATCGGCACCTGCCGCCGAAAGCACTGGGATGGCAATGCCAAGCGAGCACTTTCCATAACCGCACAAATCGTGTACTGCGGCGATGCGTGGGATGTAGTCGAGGTCGCGCTTGTAGAGCGTGGGGGTATGCGGGTGTTGCTTCACGGTCATTGTTAGTCACTTTCCTCTGCGTTAGCGTTTAATAGAGGAGTATAGCGCTGTATGCACGTTGTGGATATTTCTTTTACCAATAGGAATCGTTCGAAATGCGCGATACCAGTCAGAATGACCAGAGAGGGTAGCCTCTTCTGGTTATTCGTCCTCGTTGTCGAAGAACGACCACTCGTCTTCGTCATCCTCGCGAGGGCCGCGGTCCACGTAAGTCTTGCGGGTGCGCAGCTCGAGCAGCGCGGCAATGATGATGCAGACGACCAGGGACACGCCGATCAATACGCCGATTCCAACGTATGTTTCGAAAAGGAAATGGTATATCGATCCGAAATCCATATCGTCTGCCTAACGCTTAAGCCGCTTTGTTTTCTGCATCCGTAATACTAGCACGTGTGAGTCATTGGAACTGGCCCAATGACTCACACGTGTTTTTAATGAGTCGAGCGAACAGTGCTTTCGACTTGGATATACTAATTACTTAGGCAAAAAAACGAAGGAGCTACAACCATGCTTGATATAAAGTTCGTCCGCGATAATCAGGAAGCAGTTGCCGAAGCGATGCGCAACCGCCACGCCGATTGGGATGGCGAGAAGTTCGCGCAGCTCGACGAGGCACGCCGCGCTGCCATCATGAAGGAAGAGGCGCTCCAGGCCGAGCGCAACACGCTGTCGAAGCAAATCGGCGTGCTCATGAAGGACGGCAAGCGTGACGAAGCCGACGCTGCGAAGGCGCGCGTGGCCGAGATCAAAGACGAGCTCGTCGGTGCAAGCGACGAACGTGAGGAAATCGACGCGAAGCTGCAGGACCTGCTGCTCCATACGCCCAACATGCCTTCCGACACCACTCCGGTGGGCGATGACGAGGACGACAACCCGGAAGTGCGTCGCTGGGGCACGCCCCGCGAGTGGGATTTCGAGCCCAAGGCACATTGGGATCTCGGCCCTGAGCTGGGCATCATCGATTTCGAGCGCGGCACGAAGCTTGCAGCCAGCCGTTTCATCGTGCTGGGTGGCGCTGGCGCCCGCCTCGAGCGTTCGCTCATCAACTTCATGGCTGACACACATATCTCGCGTGGTTACAAAGAATGGTGGCTGCCGGTAATGGCAAACGCTCGCACCATGACGGGCACCGGTCAGCTTCCGAAATTCGAAAATGACATGTTCAAAACGTTCGCGACCAACATGGACGGCGAATCTGCGCGCGAAGGCGACAATCTCTACCTCATTCCGACGGCTGAGGTGCAGCTGACCAACCTGCATGCCGGCGAGACGCTTGGCGTCGACGAACTGCCCAAACATTACTGTGCATTCACGCCTTGCTTCCGCGAGGAAGCGGGGTCGGCAGGCCGCGACACGCGCGGGCTCATCCGTGTGCACCAGTTCGACAAGGTCGAGATGGTGAAGGTGTGCGAGCCTGAAAAGTCGTTCGACGAGCTGGAGGCCATGGTTGCCGATGCTGAGAACATCTTGCAGCTGTTGGGTCTGCCGTATCGCGTGATCAGTTTGTGCACAGGCGATTTGGGCTTCTCGGCCACGAAGACCTACGATCTCGAAGTTTGGCTGCCGTGCTACAACGGCTACAAGGAGATTTCGAGCTGCTCGAACTGCACTGACTTCCAAGCACGTCGTATGGGCATCCGCTACAAGGATCCCGAGAACTTCAAGGGCACGCGCCTCGTGCACACCCTGAATGGCTCGGGTCTGGCGGTCGGCCGCACGATGGCCGCAATCATCGAGAACTACCAGCAGGCTGACGGCTCCGTCAAGGTGCCCGATGTGCTGGTGCCCTACATGGGTGGCATGACGGTCATCGAGCCTGAGAACTAACCAAAAGGGATTGTCCCTTTTGGTTGCTCTGACAAACGTAGCAGAAACGGACTATGGCGAAACGGGACGACAAGGACAACCAGCCGACTAGGCGCGTGTACAAGTCGAGCGACGTGCACAAGAGGCGCGTCGGCGATTCGTCGCGCTCGAAGCCTGCCAAGATGCCCTCCAGGCGCGAGGTTCGCGAGTCTACGAGGGAGAGCACGCGCATTGCGGCTGAATCTCGAATTGAAAAGACGGCGAAGAGCGAGCCTCTGACTGACGATATCGTGGAAGATCGCTCCGCTGTTGTTGGCGAAGAATCTGCGGAGACCACCAGGCCCCGTTTCACGGTAATAAAAGGTGCCGAGTCTCACACGCAAGACGATCGGGCTGACGTCGCTCATCCCGACGCTTCTTCTGACACGCCTTCCGACGAAACCGATCCCCCCGCGGAAAAACGCCCGCATCGGTTGACGGACGATTTCCCCATGGGACAACGCACGAGTCGCGAGGCGAGTGTCGACCCATCTTCCCCAGGGGACGATGCTCAAGTTGCGCCGAACGCCGAGCCGGGTCGTGGCGAAGAGCATGATGGGGAAGACGAGCGCCAAATCAACGACCAGGACGCAGGACGTCCAAAGCGTCGGGTGGCGGCGGGCGCTCGAGAAGCCGCATCGCATGTTCGTCCGAAGACCGTCGTTATCGCTGCGGTCCTGGTTGTCGCGGTAATCGCTGTTGCGCTGTTCGCGTTCAATCGCTGGGGACGTTACGACGATCACGCCGATTTGCAGGGCACTTGGTACGTGATGGGCACGGATGTCCCCATCACGATTGACGCCGAAAGCATCCGCTTCAACGAAGAGGTTTCGTACAACTACGAGATCAACTCTCGTGAGAAGACGATTTCATATACGTTCGGCCCGATGAAAGGCCAAGGGCGCTATTGGTTCAGCGACGATAGGAAGCATCTGGTCATAACCGACGGCGATGGCTACACCGCCGCAGGTACGACGGTTGACGACCTGATTCGCGCATTTCTCGATTTCTCGACTGCAGCAGGCGGCGGCGTTGTCGAGATGCCGCAAGGTGAGGGCATTATCGCCTTCAGCCGTACCCCCGAGGTGCTTGTAACGAACCAACCTGCTGACGGCCTGTATGAACAGCAATCGGGTGAAAGCCAATCTGCTAGTTCTGCAGCAGCTTCTGAGGCTGCACAGCCAACCGAAGAGAACGCAACAGCGGAACAAGCCGAAGGTGATTTGGCTGACGACCAGCAAGGCGCTGGAGAAGAATCCATGACAGAAGGTGACTACGGGGCTGATGAAGTCTCTGACGCAGGCACCTTCGAGACAACAACGGAAGAGTCCACCAACGAGGAGGAGGCTGCTTAAATGGAAGAAAAGCCGATTCAAGTGAAGACTATCGTCGTGAGGACCGGGCGAATCGTCTGCGACATCGAGATTCCGAATCCCGCATTTCGCATGACCTCGCCGAAACTGGCTGCATTCGTGACAAATCAGTATCCAGATTTGCCACTCCATGCATGCGTAAACGATGTGGGCACCGCATTCGGATCGGTCATCGAGAAGACGTCGATACCACATATGCTCGAGCATCTGGTCGTCGACATACAGGCCCATGAGACGGACACTCCGCGTGCCGAGACGTTCGTGGGGACGAGCGAATGGATCGACGAAGAGGCTGGAAAAGCGCGTGTCGAAGCCAGCTTCCGCGATGATTTGCAAGCTCTTCGTGCATTTAACAAAGCGGTCGAATTCCTTAACACGGCTGTGTTAACCTGCTTGTCATGAAAGACGCACACATCAAATTCGAATCGGCGACCGACAAGGTTGCCCGGCGCATAACCAAGATGCGCCCCTCAGCTGTTCGCTTGTTGTTCGCCGCAGCTCAGCGTGACGATGTCATCTCGCTTGCGGGCGGCATGCCCGACGTATCGCTTTTGCCCAAGAGCGCCGTGCGCAAGGCGGCCAAAGCGGCAATCGACAATCAAGCCGTTACGCTCCAATACGGTGGCACGGACGGCTTGTTCGAAACGGCGCAAGTGTTCTGCGACCTCGTTCGCGACCTCGGCATCAGGCACAAGCCCGAGAACGTCATCATCACGACGGGTGCTCAAGAGGCGCTCGATCTCATTGCGAAGACGTTCTGCGACCCCGGCGACATCATCATCACCGAGGGTCCCACGTACCTCGGTGCGTTGCAGGCTTTCTCGGCTTACGAGCCCGACATCCGCACGGTTCCCTTCGACGACCAGGGCATGTGCACGGACTTGCTCGAGGAAGAGCTCAAGCGCATCGGCAAGGGCAACCCGCGGCTGAAGTTCCTCTACACCATTCCGAATTTCCAAAATCCTGGTGGTGTGACCATGTCGCCCGAGCGTCGCAAGCGCTTGCTTGAGCTTTCGCATGAATACGACTTCGTCGTCGTCGAAGATGACCCGTATGGTCGTCTGCGCTACGAAGGTGGGCATTGCCTGCCGATGCGCGCACTCGACGACAGCGTGATCTACCTGGGCACCATCTCGAAGATGTTCTCAGCCGGTCTGCGCGTTGGTTGGATCATGGCGCCAGCGGGCGTGAAGGGGAAGATCAACCTGGCCAAGCAGGGCACCGACTTGTGCGGCAGCATGTTCGACCAGAAGATGGCCGCAGCCTACTTCACACAGACTCCCTGGCAGCATACGCTCCAGAAGTTCATCAAAACGTACGACAAGCGTCGTCGTGCCATGCTCGATGCGCTTGACGAATACTTCCCGCCTGAGGCCGTGTGGACACGCCCCGAGGGCGGCTTCTTCGTATGGGTCACGCTTCCGCAATATGTCGATGCCAATTCGATGCTTGCTGAAGCACTCGACCATGGCGTCATCTACGCACCGGGCGATTCGTTCTTCCCCGATGGCAAGCGCGGCCGCAACAGCATGCGCTTGAACTTCAGTTACGAGTCGCCGGAAAACATCGAAGAAGCCATTCGCAGACTTTCCGAGGTGATCGAGGACCGGCTCGAGCTGTACCGTGCCTTCATTGCCGCGGGTGCTATCAAGGAATAGGAAACACTTTATGGCTAAAGTAGCAGTACTCATGGGCGGAACCTCGTTTGAACGCGAGTTTTCCCTGATCAGTGGCAAGAATATCTGCACCGCCCTTGAAGAGGCGGGTCATCGCCCGGTTCCGCTCGACACGACCGAGGCGCTTGTTCCCACGCTGCGCAGCGAGCGTCCCGACGTTGTCTACAACGCATTGCATGGCAAGCATGGTGAAGATGGCACGATTCAAAGCTTGCTCGAGTTCCTCGATATTCCATTCATTGGCTCGCCGGCCAGCGTATGCCATCGTTCGTGGAACAAAGACGCATTGCATTCGTCGCTCATCAAGTATCGCCAGGTTTCCGGTGAGGTCGATGGCGTGGCTTCTTGGCCTCCGGGCGTCTACATCGCCCGTGATGCGTTCACGACCATGGGTGCTGCGTCGGCTCTCGACCTCATCGAGGAGCGCATCCCGGGTGGCTATCCCGTCTGTGTGAAGCCGGCACACGGTGGTTCGGCGCTCGGCATCCACCGCGTTGAATGCCAGGACGACCTGGGCGAGGCAATCCTTGACGCGCTGTCATACGACGATGCTGTCAACATCGAGCAGTGGATCGAAGGCGTCGAGCTTTCGGTGTCGATCTTGGGCACAGGTTGGGATGCGTATGCATTGCCGCCGGTCGAGATTGTCCCGCGCCGCGGCTTCTTCGACACTGAGGCACGCATGAATTACGAACTCGTTGACTTCTACTGCCCGGTGCGGTTGGGGTCGCTGTGGAGCAACGACGAGGAAGCCCAGGCAATCCGCGCCGAAATCGAACGCGCCGCCCTCGAGGTCTATCGTGCTTACAGCGTCGTCGACTTGGGCCGTATCGACATGATTTGGGATGGCGGCTGCGCTCGTTGCTTCGAAGTCGACATCGTTCCCGGCATGACGAGCCACTCGCTGTTCCCTGCAGCAATCGAGGCTGCTGGTTTGACGCTGTCCCAGGTTCTCGACGAACTCGTCTCGAAATACGTCTAAAGACCGTCGATCGGCGAAGTGTGACAGTGCCTCTTGGGAAGGGTGCGCCATTGCTTGAAAGTGGCACGGCCTTTCCGGGGGCACTGTGTCGTTAATCAACACCACGCGGAAGCTTACGCCTTAGCAACGAATCGTAAAACGCTCATGAATTATTGCCATTTAACATTTTGGCAATTGGCGAAGCATGCGTATAATCAGACATACGTGATTTACGTTGCTAGGAGGCAAACATGGGTAGGATTTCGAGCTTCGTTACTGGTGCCGCTCTTGGCGTCATTGCAGCCCTTCTGCTGGCTCCGCAAACTGGCGAGCAGACACGTGCGCTGGTTGCCGAGAAGGCCAATGCTGTCACTGGTGAAGCAAAGGATTTCGGTGCTGGCTTCCCCGCGTCGGCTCAGGACGCCATCAAGTCGGCTCAGGAGAAGGCCGCAAGCTTCACCAAGGGCGCTGCTCCCGCCGCTCCGGCCGCGAGCGTTGCTGACGACGAGCTGCGCGAGAAGATCGAGGCTGCTCGCCAGCGCATCGCTGCTCAGGTTGCCGCGAATGCTGAAGCAACCAAGGCAGCTGCCGAAGAAGTCCAGGAAGCCGTCGCCGAGTAAGCTCTGGCATTTCAGCCAATTCAAGCGATAGCACTCGATGCGCCCGACCGCTTTGTGCATCGGGCGCTTCTGCATGGTTTGACGAGGACGATTCATGGCATCGCAACTGACAACCAAGAGTCTCTTTGGCCGAAAGGTTGTTTCCTCCAAGGGAAAGAAAATCGGCAAGGTGCGCCGATTTGTATTCCATCCTTCTGAGAAGCGGGTCGTCGGGTTCACGGTCAAGCGTCCCGATGCTGCGCTCATGTTTCATCGGAAAGACCTGTTTGTGGCCCTCGACGGCTTTGATATCGATGATGACAATAGAATAGTCGTGCATGACGATCCAACTGCAACCGATAAAGGCGCCCGTAAGGCGCTCGATCTCGATTGGGACAAATGCGTCATATGGGTCGGCATGCCCGTCATGACCGCGTCGGGCGATTTCATCGGTTACATCGATGTGGTGACGTTCGACCGCGAGTCAGGCGCTATTGTGCGCGTTTCCACCGAAAACGGTGCCGCAAACGATGCGCTGCTCGGCAAGCGAATCATTCCTGCCAGTTACATCAAAGGTTTCAGACACGGTCAGGGTATCGCGCTTGCTCCCATGGGGGAGTACAACGGCGAAGACCCGGATGAAGCGATCGAAACAGGAGCTATCCTCGTAGCAGACCGTACGCTCGAGTTGCCCATCGAAGGCGGTGCGGCGGCGGCTGCCGGGAAGGCGACCGCCGTTGTTACGGACAAGGCCAAGAAGGGCGCTGCCAAGGCCAAGGTTGCGGTCGACGAGAAAGTCGAGCAGGCCAAGCCTGTTGCCAAGAAGGTGGCCGAGAAAACTGGCGAAGCCGTGAACGAAGGAGCGTTCGTGGTGGGTCGCCAGCTCGGACGCACCAAGGGAATGTTCTCGGCGTTCAAGGAAGAGTTCGACAAAGCATCGCGCGAGGACGATTAGATTGAGCCCTGAAGAGCAGACAAAACGAGAAACGATACGCGAGAAAGCGCACGAAGAGAGAACTGTCGCCGGCCATACGATGGAGGCAGGCGACATCTTCAAATTCGGCGGGCTCATCGCATTCTTGGCGCTTGTCTGCGTCATCGTGGTCATCGCCTGGCCTTACATCACTGATTTGTTCACCGAGGGTGGACCCGAGCGTATGGTCGAGCGTTTGCAGGAAGCGGGTCCGGCCGGCGTTCTCGTATTGCTGGGCATGCAGTTCCTGCAAATCGTCGTTGCAATCATCCCAGGCGAAGTTGTTCAACTTGCAGCTGGCCTCATGTACGGGCCATGGCTCGGCGCGCTGATCATCCTCGTCGGTTGCGTATGCTCGAGCGCACTCATCTACACGCTTGTGCACAAACTCGGCGCGCCGTTCGTGCAAAACATGGTGTCGACCGAGCATCTTGACAAGTTCCGAACCTTCGAGAAATCGGGCAAGCTCGACATCATCGTGTTCATATTGTTCCTCATCCCCGGCATGCCTAAAGATGTGTTCACCTACCTGGTCCCCCTGACCGATATGGAGCTCAAACGATTCGTCATTTTGTCGAACGTGGCACGCATTCCGGGCGTTCTTGCATCAACGTATACCGCCCATGGTCTTGCTGAAGGCGACATCGTTGGACCGATTGTCGTTGTGGTCATCGTCGCAATCATCGCTGCTGTAGGCATTATTTTCCGTGACCGCATCATGGATGCCCTTGGAAAAGGGGAGCAGTCATGAGCGAGGAGCAATACTGGCGTGGCACATATGGCAGCCCGGAGTACAAACCGCCGAGCTATGGTGATCCTGACGTCAACGCTCGAAGGGATCTGGCTCTCCAAGCCGAATATCGCAAGGATCATATTGCCGCAGGGCTTTTGGCCATTTTCCTCGGCGTTTTCGGAATGCACAAGTTCTATCTTGGCTACAACCAGACGGCATTCATCATGCTGACCGTCAGTATCGTCGGAAGTATTTTCACGATAGGTTTGGCTGCAGCTGTCATTTGGGTAATCGCAATCATCGAAGGCGTGATATATCTCACGAAATCGCAAACCGAATTCGACGAGATCTACGTGAAATCGAAACGCGAGTGGTTTTAATCGGGTTTTGTTGTTCCAGTGGCCAGTGAGCTAGCTGCGTTCTGCGCTGTGACCTGCGGTTTAATGCCTTGTTCTCCAGTCTCTAATGTCGACCAACTGGATATATGAAAAACGCTACAATAGAGTCGTTCAAAATCCAATCAAGGAGGAGAAAATGCCTAGTATTACACGCGATCAGGTGAAGGTGCCCGTTGACGTCTCGCCAGAGATGCGCGAGGTGTACATCGACAATTACATGAAGGCCACCCGCGAGACCGGCCGCCTCATGCTGTTTGCCTGCGATCAGAAGATCGAGCATATGAACAAGGACTTCTACGACGGCGGTGAGGATATCGACCTTGCCGA
>CACZAR010000030.1 GCA_902779135.1 uncultured Coriobacteriaceae bacterium
GTTTTTCAGGGACGTTCGATCGAATCCTTCTGACGCATTTGGGAAGTACCGTCGATAGCTTTTGCCGAATGCAGTCTCTGACAATCATATAATCGAGCCGGCACAGGAGTTCAGCTCCGTGCCGGCTCTTGCTTTCAGGTTTTGGTCTCGGTTGCGCACCTAGGCCTTAGTTGCGCACCTATGCTTAAGACAATAAACGTGGGATGCGTTCTGATTACCAGCGGTCCTTGAACTGTTCGGCATTGGATCCTTCTGCTGCAGCGATTCCGTGATCTTTGATGATTGCCTTGGCAACGATGCTGCCGGCCACGCCGCCAACGCCCGACAGCGGGTGCACGCTCTGGCCGCCCATGTACAGGTTCTTGATGGGCGAGCGATAGTTCGAATATCCTGGCATCGGACGCCAGTTGAACTCGTCGTACCAGCGCAGTGTGCCATGTCCCAGGTCGCCGTTGGTCATGACGAACATCTCGTCGAGCTCCTGCGGAGTGTAGCCGTCGGCATAGATGACATGGTCCTTCAAACCCGGCGCGAAACGGTCGAGACTGTTAATCCAGTTCTCAATGAGCTCGGCCTTGGTCTCCTCGTTCCAACCCTTCAGCAGGCGATGTGTCACGGGGAACGCATAGCCGGTAATCACGTGATGACCCTCGGGAGCGAACGTGCCCGGTGCCTCATAGTAGGTGGGCATGTAGGTCATCGACAGCATGTTCTTGGGCAGACGGCCGCATTTGTACTCGGCGAACGCCTCCTCGGCGTACTGGTAGCCGGGCTCGGTAATGCCGAAGAAGCCATTGAAGCAGTTCTCGGGGAACCCGAAGTCGGGCATCGCGTCGAGCGCGATGCGGTAGATACGCACGGCAGAGAGCCCCCAGCAGGTGTCTGCAAGCTAGCAGTTTTCGGACATCGAAATCGTAATCTGGCGACGGAGAAATCGATGTCCGATTTTGGCTATTCATTCGAATGCTCATCGGTTACATTTGCATCGAAAGAAAGGCGGGAAGGATGAAAGACAAGTCGTTTATGCAAGACTCTGCGGAACGCGAAGCTGCTTTTGAATACTTAGGTGCTGGATTGACGTCGAAGTCTCTGAACGACTCGCCCGAGCGCAAGCGAGCAATTTACGGCGCGTTCGAGGCGCGCGACGCACGCTTCGACGGGCGGGTGTATGCGGCGATATCGAGTACTGGCGTCTACTGCCGGCCGGTGTGCCCCTACCACGCGAAGATTGAGAACGTCACGTTCTACGCAACCGCAGCAGAAGCCGAAGAGGCGGGCTATCGCCCCTGCCTGGTGTGCCGTCCGGAAACGGCACCTGGGCTGTCGAGCGCCGATGCCCGCAAAAGCCTCGCGCGGCGGGCTGCCGCAATGATCCAAGAGGAATGCACCGCAGGAGATGGCCTGGAGAGGCTGTCCACCCGCCTCGGATACACCGACCGCCATGTTCGCCGCGTGTTTCAAGACGAGTTCGGCGTCACACCCATGCAATTCATTATGACGTGCCGGCTGCGGCTCGCGAAAGCGATGCTAGCCGACACCGACCTTCCCATGGCGGAGGTCGCGAAGGCGGCAGGCTTCAAGAGCACGCGCAGGTTCAACGACGCGTTCAAGAGCCACTACGGTCTGGTTCCATCAGAGCAGCGAAGGCTTGCGAAGAACCGCAGCGCTGACGTTACCGGCGCTGGGGCGGCAATCAGGCTGAGGCTCGGCTATCGGCCCCCTCTGCGCTTCGGCGAACTGCTGGCGTTCTTCCGCGACCGTGCGCTCGCCGGCGTCGAGGTAGTGGGTGACGGGTCGTATGCACGCACGGCTCGCATGGTGCTGCCCGATGGCGGCGAGGTTTCGGGTTGGATACGGGTGGAACACGACCCTATGCACAACGCGCTCGTGCTCTCTATAGCTGAGTCGCTGTTGCCGGCAACTTCGATTGTGGTGGCCCGTGTGCGCAGGATGTTCGACCTCGATTGCGACCCGGAGACCGTGTTCGGAGGTCTCGCTGCGCTCAATACGATACGTCCTGGGGCGAATGTGTGTGGGACGCGCTTGCCGGGGTGCTTCGATGCTTTTGAGACGTGCTGCCGCGCCGTGCTCGGCCAGCAGGTGAGCGTTGCTGCGGCCAACAAGCTGGCCGCTCGTGTCGTCGAGGCGATTGGCCCGCAGGTCCAAACCGGCATCGAGGGTCTCGACCTCGCTTGGCCCTCCGCGCGGGAAATCGCCGCCATCGATGACCTCGCAGGAACGTTAGGCCCGCTCGGCGTCATTCGCACGCGCTCTTCGGTCATAGCAGATATCGCCCAAATGGTGGAGTCGGGTCAACTTAGCTTCGATTCACTTGTCGACCCAATTGAACAAATGAGCACGCTCTTGTCGGTTAAGGGCATCGGCCCCTGGACGGCCAATTACATCGCGATGCGCGCGCACTCGTATCCCGATGCGTTTCTGGAAAAGGACTCGGGTGTCGCACATGCCCTTCCCGATATGACGCCGAAAGAGCGAACCGAAGCCGTGGAACCGTGCCGGCCGTGGCGCAGCTATGCTGTCATCAGTCTATGGAACTCGCTTGAAAACTAGGCACCGAAACCGAAAGGAGAACAGCCGTCATGACGATCTACCGCACCGAATACGAGTCCGATCTCATCGGTCCGATCACACTGGCAAGCGATGGCGAGGCCATCGTAGGCTGCTGGTTTGGAAATGACAGGTACTTCGGCTATGGCGTCAGTGGCGAGATGGAGCCGAACGACGACATGCCCGCATTCGACCAGGCGCGCGAATGGCTCGACCGATACTTTGCAGGCGAGGCGCCCGATCCGCGCGAGCTTCCGCTCGCGGCGAACGCGACGACTTTCCAATTGCGCGTGCGCGAGGCCATGCTCGACATCCCCTACGGGCAGACGACAACCTACGGCGACATCGCGAGGCGTATCGTGTCCGAGACGGGCAAGCGCTCTTCTGCGCGCGCCGTGGGCGGGGCCGTGGGGCATAACCCACTCTGCATCATCGCCCCGTGCCACCGCGTCGTCGGCGCCGACGGCAGCCTTACCGGTTTCGGCGGGGGCATCGACATGAAGGTGAAACTGCTCGAGCATGAGGGCGTCGATATGTCGCGCTTTTACCGCCCGAAGCGCGGCACTGCTATCGATCCCGCTAGCTGGGGCCAATAGTCCATGGAGTAGCACTGTTTTGCAAGAAAGCCCCGCCAGGACTTGGCGGGGCCTATGAAAAAGCTGGACTTCTTTAGCTTTGGTGAGCCAAGATCGAGAACTGCGGCTAATCAAGAAACACCTTGCCGCACCTTGGACATTTCTGCCAATCCTTTCCCTCTTCTTTGTCGAAGAAGAATTTGCACTCGGGGCACTTGGTCGTCGATCTGCTGACTATCCACTTAATGGGCCATTAAAAAACCCAAAGATATTATTACTTCAAAGCGCGTAAAAAAGACGAAGACATTACAATGGGCAAGGATTGGCAAATGACAGGAGGAGCAACAATGGATCTCGAGGGTTTGTCACCGGAGCTGAAGGAAAAAGTGCTCGCTTGCAAGACGACCGAGGAGCTTTTCGAGCTGGCCAAGAACGAGGGCGTGGAGCTTACCGATGACCAGCTTGATGCCGTCTCGGGTGGCACAATTTGGTATTCGTGCGATCCCGAGGAGTGCGCAAACTATTGCGCCAGAAAAGATATGAAAGGTTATTGCTAGCCTTATTGTGTTTCCAGCAAGGGCCTTGCAAGGGGTTTTCGGGCGATTCTGATAGGGCTAGTTTTGGCTGAAGCTTCTCCATATGGCATGAGCTTTGATGAACGGCTGGCCTTGTTGGCGATGAAGCCGGTTATCGATGTGCAGGTTTGTGGCCATTGCAACTTGCGCTGTGCTGGCTGTATGCACTTTGCGCCGCTTGCAGAAGCGACCTTTCTCGATCTCGATGAATACGAGCATGATTTGACGCGGTTCTCCTCCATTGAAGACGTGAGCAGCTACTTCGACGCAATCGTTCTCATGGGAGGCGAACCGCTTTTACACCCGCAAATCGTCGAGATCATACGCATGACGCGTCGCCACCTTCCAAAGATCCTCTTAGCCCTCTGCACGAATGGCCTCCTGCTCAAACGCATGGGCGAGGATTTCTGGAGCGCGCTCATCGAATGTGAGGTGGATCTCACGATCTCGCCGTATCCGATACACCTTGATTACAACGCACTCGTCGATTTCGTTCAGGCAAAGGGCGCACAAGCTCGGTTCAACCAGGACATCACGGGCATGTGCGAGGAGAGGGAGTTGTTCGTGCGCCTCGCGCTTGATCCTGACGGCGGATGCAGCCCTGCAGAATCATTCGTAGCTTGTCCCTTCGGCGGGCACTTTTTGCAGCTTTCTCATGGTGCGATCTGGCCTTGCCAGGTGACTGCACATCACGAATATTTTTCTAAGCGATTCGGGTACGACATGCATGATTGCCCGGAAGACTCGCTTCCCCTAGAACGCATCGCCTCGACTGATGATATCGAAACATTTCGTCGCAAGTCGCATCCAATGTGCCGCTTTTGCGACAACGAATCCCTCACGGTCATGCCATGGGAGCGCTCGAAGTTCGCTGAAGATGAATGGCTCTCACCGCGGCGGGCCCGATAGCCAAACTTGCGTACACCATAGTTACAACATGCTCGAGCAATTGGAAGCTGCATGTTAGAGCAGATTATTTTCCAGCATCATGTCTGAAGACGCTCAGAAATCGGAATAATCGTTTTCCGTCTAATAGCTTTCAGCGACAGATGCGTGACCGCTGCCTTTCAGATGCTCGTCGAACCAAGCAAGCACAAGGGTGTTCGTTTTCTCAATGCATGCTCGGGCATCAATATCGCCTGTGCCGAGCATGGATGCGAGCATCGGTGAGAAGAGCGGCAAGTCAGTGAAGCTCATATGGCCGGAACCTTTGAAGTACGTGTGCGCAGATACGGTCGCGTTGTCGAGCACGACGTTGTTCACATACGGATAGCCTTGTTCCTTCGCTTGCAAACCGCTTTGGTAATGGCTCTCGTTGTCGATTGAGAGGAGAGGCGCAGGGTACGGCGCTTCGTTGAACGAGTACGTGCCATCATTGTTCAGCGTGTGTTCGGTGAACATGGTGCCGTCCAGGTCGATTACGGCGTCAACTTCGCTGCGCGCCCGTCCCTGACCTACGCTTGTCGCTCCACCCATCGAGTGGCCGACGAGGCCGATTTTGTCAACGTTTACATATTGGAGCGCCTTGAGCGTTTGGGCTTCTTGGTCGGCGGAATCAAAGAACCAAGCCTCTCCGCTGACGGATCCGTCGCGAACTGCCGCTTCAATCGTGTTGAGCGAGAAACCAAGGTCGGCCATTCGCAGATTCATCCAACCCTGCTCGAGGGCATACGATTCTTCATCTGACAGCTCGCCGTTTTGCGCAGCAATGGCTTGGTTGATGAAATCCCCGTCTACGATGACGGTGTTTCCCTGGGTGTCGGTCGAGAAGAAGGCATGATGGGGGTAGTCCAAAGCGGCAACTACATATCCATGGCTTGCGAGTTCGGTGCATAGCGAGTAGTTGCTTTCGTGGTAGCCGAAAGCGCCATGAGAGAAGATCACGAGCGGGAATGTGTTCGACTCTGCATTGGGAGCGTCGGGGTAGTAGAGCCATACGGGGATTTCGCGATGGCTGCCGTCTTGCTCGAACGAGTCCATCCGCGTTGCGTCGACCATGATGGCATGCGCCTCGTTCACGGCATACTCTCCTGTAGTGGGAAGCCCCTCATAAGGTGGAAACACCAGTGCTGGTACGGTTGCAACGGCGATGACCAAGATGCTTCCGATAACGTTCAAAACCATTTTCGAGGTGCGTTGTGGAACGTTCGCGCTTGCCTTGTTGCGGCGGACGAGAAACACGATGAGCGAGATAACGGCCCGCAGGGAGAGTATTGCAAGTAATGCCATCCATCGGAAATCGAAGTCCATGTCCGAGACGTGAAGCGCCATCAGCAGCGCGAGCACAAAGGCTTCGCACACGCTCACTATGGTTCGAACTTGCAGCCATTTCTGCTTAGAGGTTTTCGTAATCATGCTCGCTGCGAGCATGATTATTTCGACAAGTGCGAGCGTTACAAGCACTACCGCTCCCATGGTGAATCCTTTCCGTTGGTGCTATTGTTCCTGCGACATGCGCGCTGACTCCATTGCGCCGGTGTAGGCGTTGATTAGCAGCTGCTTGGCAAGCTTCTCGTTGAATGGCATCGAGTTGTTGGCCATAAAGCTCGCATAACCATGCGCCATCACGGCAAGCGATGTGAACATGAGATTCGCATGCTCGCGGTCGAGGCCTGCAACTTGCTGCAAGACGTCAATGACAGGCGCCAGATTCTCGTCATCGTTAAGCGCAAGCAGATCTTGCCCCGAATATCTTCCTGTCTGAAAAAGGAAACGGAAGAGACGCGCCTCATCGTGGCCGAAGCGCAGGTATCTCATACCCACCTCGAGCATCGGGTGAGGATACTCGCCGGACAGCTCCATAATGAAGCGCGTCCTGAATTCTTCTGCAAGATCGTAGGCAGCCTGCCTGATTTCCTCAATGGATTTGAAATGGTAGAGCAGGGGCTGAGTTGAACAGCCAAGCCGTTCGGCAATGTGACGCACAGTTAAAAACTCGTGACCTTCTTCACGCACAATCTCGAATGCAGCCTGCGCGATTTCATCGCGTGAAGTCACAACTTTTGGACTCATGCATAACTCCATTTATAACAAGTGTTATATACATGTCTATTATACAAAAGATGGCCGAGAAGTCTGCATCTGGTGTTGGCGGTTCGTTGCTTCGCTATGTACAATTAACGGGTCAGGTGCGATACGCTCGCGTCAACGTTCTTGGAGGAAGATGATGACGGAGTTCATGTACGGTCCCATAGATACTCCCGAGCCGACTGGTTTCGAGCCTCTCGATCTGGACGATGAAGACTACAACGACGAAGACGATTTCTATGGCTACGAAGTCGAAGAGGAGTACGAGGACGAGGAAGACTACGAAGAACCGGGCCTTGCCGGTTTTGACGATCTCAGGCCCTTTGGAAGCTTCGACGATGGCTACGGGTGGGACGATTCCTTTTGATGGGGGAGAGGTGCGATAGAGCCTACAGCCCAAACTGATTTCGAGCTGTCAGAGTTTCAATCAGTTTACTGCGAACGGATGCTAGAAGATCGAAGCAGGTCGATAACCCGCTTCAGGGCTGAGACGGCAACGTCGATTTCGTCATAGGTGTTGTAGAAAGCAGGGGACATCCTTGTGATGTTGCCGATGCCGTAAGCCTCGTAAAGAAGGGGCTGGGCGCATTGGTTGCCGCTTCGTAGCGCGATGCCGATTTTATCCACCATGGTTGCTAGGTCGAAAGGATGCACGCCATCCACGGCAAATGAAACGCATCCCGCTCGTGTAACCGGCGATCCTATGACGTGCAATCCAGGGATTTCCTCGAGTACGTCTTCGGCGTAGCGAACAAGCTGCCTCTCTCGACTCTGGATATCTGCAAGCCCCAATGCTTCGAGATAATCCATCGCCGCTGCAAGTCCAATAGCGCCAACGTAGTTGGGCGTACCGGGTTCGAAGCAGAGAGGGGGAGATGCAAAAGTGCTGCCTGCAACGCGCACCTCATCTACCATTTCACCACCGAATTGCACGGGTTCGAGTTTTTCGAGTAGCTCGAGTTTGCCGTAGAGCACTCCTATACCGGTCGGCGCACCCATTTTATGGCCTGAGAATGCAAGGAAATCGCAGTCCATCGCCTGCACGTCAACAATCTCGTGGCGTATGCTTTGCGCAGCATCTACTACAACGAGGGCATTGTGCTTATGAGCGAGCTCGGTGATTCTCGATATGGGATTCACTGTCCCTAGCACATTTGAGACGTGGGTTACGGCCACAAGTGCTACGTCGTTTTCGCTGAGCAAGGCTTCGAAAGCCCTCAAATCCAAATCGCCATTCTTGTCGAGAGGTATCGCGAGGAACGTGTGGCCGCTACGCTTGCATGCTTGTTGCCAGGGGACAAAATTTGCATGATGTTCCATCATGGTCGTGAGGACTGCGCTTCCCGGTCGGAACGTGTCGACCATAGCGCTGGCACTCATGTTGAGTGATGCGGTCGTGCCGGAAGTGAACACGATTTCGTCGGATGATCGCGCGTTAATGTAGGTGCGTACGCGCTCGCGAGCGCCCTCCAGCGCACGTGTGGAGCGTTCGCTCAGGGCGTGAATACCGCGATGCACGTTGGCGTTATCGTTTCGGTAATGACGCACGATGGATTGGAGCACGGGTTCTGGCATTTGCATGGTCGCGGCATTGTCTAGATACACAAGACGACGACCGAAAACTTCCTGGTCGAGTATGGGAAAGTCTTTGCGGATTTCGTTGATGCGCAGCATGACCGTTCCTTCCAATCCGTCAGCATTTACGTAGTGGAAAGCGTTTGGGCAAAATCCTTGATTCGCTTGACGATTGCAACTTGTCCTGCAACGCGCTTTGAATCGAAGGCGTATGCCAAGTCAGTTCTCTGGATATAGTTGACATCGCAGGCGATGATGTCTGCGGGTGTTTGACCATCGAACATTTCTTTCAGGATCTGTATGGTGCCCCGAATCATGAGCGTATCGCTGTCAGCTTCGATAATCGGACGTCCGCCTTCATTGTGCAGATACAACCAAACCTGCGATTGGCAATCTTTCACGAGCACATCGGGATGCTTTCGCTCTTCGGGCATCTCATCGAGCTGGCTAGCTTTTGTCAGAAGGTATTCGAATTGGTTGAACGGATCGCCTGTCTGCTCGATTTCTCGAATGATCCGTTCCTGTATCTGTTGGGGGGATGCCATAGTTTGCGCTCACTTCCTAACGAGCGAATTCTTCTTTTCCGCGCGCATCGTAGAGGGCATCAGCGAGCTGCGTGATGGTCTCGAGGTTCGCGGAATACTCAGGGGTGAACTTGATGCCAAGCGAGCGCTGTAACGTCATTGACAAGAGCACTTTTTTAATGTCAGTCGAGCTTTGGTTGGTACAGGTGGTGGATCCTTCAGCCAGTTTCACGCTTTTGTCCGCGTTGCGCAGCATCTTCTCCACGCTGACGTTTGCAAGTTCCAGAAGCATTTCGGTTCCGGCTTCCGCGCATTCCTCTTCGGTGAGAAAAAACTTTGCAAGCGTGAAAGCTCTCACTTCACGGCGGAACCCTTCTCGGTCGAGGTCGCCCTCGAGTAACTGCTGCAAGGCTGCGTCAGCGTCGAGCGCTGCGAGGTCGAGCCGTTCCTTCAAAGTCATGTTCCCGGACATGAGTGTGATTCCTCTCGTCTTGCCCCAGTGCGGTCACTGCCCGCAGCTAGGCATGCGGCGGCTGCGGGCAGTTTCCTTCACGCATATGCGATTAGAATGTGCGTGTTATGCGTTAACAATTTCAAGGCCGAGCAGTTCGCCGAGCTCGATGATCTGATCCTCGAAGTCGCCGTAGATGAGCGGCATGTGGTTTCCGATCGCAGCCTGCTTCTTGAAGAAGTCCTTGGAATCCTTCACCTGGAAGAAGACGCCCATCGAGCAGTTCGTCTGGTCGTAACCCATCGAGGTGAGGATTGTGCCCTTGGCGACGAACAGCTTCTCGCAAGTCGGGTCGATACGGCACATCGTGATGGTCTGCCCGCGATCGGCTTCGAACTTGTAACGGAAGGTGGCGCCGAAGCCGGAACGTGCGAACTCGCGGATGGCGTAGGGGCGGAAGTCCTCGTCGAAAGACTCCCAGCGGCGGTTCGGGACCGAATGGAAGGTCAGCACGACATTCTCGGCGTCGGCAAGCTCTTCCGTCTTCTCGTCAACATGTTCCGGAGTGAAGAACAGCGCCTTGGGCAGAGGGGCGCGCACGCCATTGCGGATGGGGCTTGTGAAGCAGTTGCCCATGTAGGACGGACGGCGACCGATTGCTTGCAGCATGAGTTTCGAGATGAGGGCGCCCAGGTCATACTCGCATGCCGAAGGGATGCCCTGCTCGTTGTTCAGCGAGTGGTTCAGGCACATCGTGAACTGCTTCTCGTTAAGACGGCGCGTTGCGCAGAGGTCCGGGCATGGGGCGGTGAAGCAATTGCACTCGAAGTAATCGAGGAACTTCTGGATGCCCCAGTGAGCTTCGACGGATTTCTTGACCATGTCGCGGGTCATTTGGCACTCATCGGCGCCGTCGATGATCTCGTCGGTCAGCTTGTCGATGCCCTTGGCATCTTCGCCGTCGAAGTTCAAGCCCATGCGGCCGGGGGTGCAATGGTTCGACTTCGGATCGTCGTAGCTGATCTGGTCGAGCAGCTCGTGAGCAGAGACGTAGCGCAGGCGCGTGCCGAACTTCGCCGTGATTTTCTCGGGATCGATGATGGAATCGGGGGAGCTGACGGAAACAGTGCTCGTCATGCGTGTGGCGGCAAGAATCTTCGAATCGCGCAAGACCTTGCGGGCGCGCAGAACCGTCATGTATTCGGTGGCGTCCGCCCAATCCTCGAATGAATAGAACTCAAGGCCACGAGCAAGGAACTCAGCAGATGTAATGGCGGAGGCGCAGCAAGCCTGAGTGATTGCGCAGGGCTTGCCGGTGCGCATGGCAAATTCGAGTGCCAAGTCGTACGGGCGGCTGGCATAGCCGATGTAGTACAGGTCAACGTCTTCACTGCCTTCAGCGAGCTTCTCGATCATCTCGTCCTTAGTTAGGAACTGCTCGTCGCGCTCGACCTTGACAGGCTCGAGAAGGTTCACGACGTCGGCGGGCATGGCAGCCTGCAGCTGTGCATACCAGCCCTTGAACTTCTCGGCGGCCATGTGCAGGTCGAATTCCTTCTCGAGCTGCATGCCCTCGCCGAAACGGCACGGACCCTCGAACACGTACTCGTGGTAGAGGGTTAGGAACATCGGCTTCACATTCAGGCGGATGTCTTCATGCTTCTTGATTGCCATCGGATTATCCTTTCTCGTTTTGCGACGTGTTCTCTTTGACGTCGTTAGGGAAAGGATAGAAAGCATGTGGGCTGGAGTCATTTTGCCGAAACGACTCAGTTCTTCGCAGTTATTGTGCAGATGGCACTATGGTTGCCTCGCGGACACGATAGGCTAGGAGGAAGTTGAATCTCAGCTCGGGATCGCTCGTGTCGATGCCGAACTGGTCCTCGATGCGGTTGATGCGGTATTTAACGTTGTTTCGATGCATATACAGTTTACTTGCGACGACGCTCGCGCGCCTTTCGCAGCGGAGGTACTCGTACAGGAATTCGTAATTGTTGGTCCTCGAAACGTCATCCTGTTTGCGAATGGCTTCGAGAACATGCCCGGCATATGTTCCACCAATGAGCTCGGCGGCTTTCCCGTCGGTCGACGTCACCATGTAATCGACTATGCATGAGTCGAACGAGATGATATTGCTCCAATTACGGGGGATGCTCAGTTTGTCTTCTTTCAGTCTTTTGCCCCATCCTATTTCGAAGGCTATGCGTGCCTGGTCGAACGCCCTGGAGGCGTCGATTAGGTTTGTGAACTTGGAGCTGCGGCCGCACACGAGATCGTACCGTTCAAGCATGTCGTCGAGCCTTGCGGAAAGCGATGCGCAGCCCAAGGGGCAGCTGTTGGAAGCGCAGTGCAGGGCGCATCGGTCGTTTCTACAGTTGAAGCACAGCACAACCACCGCCTCGTCAACGAGGACAGTCTTAGCTGGTGCGACGAGTCGCGACACGTCTGATAGGAGGCGCGACTTGAGCACGGATCCGTCCTGCTCCCGTATGTAAAACAGGCAAAAACGGGCTTCACGTGGGATGCCAGCAATCCGCGCGCGCTCGAGAACCGCATCTTCGTTTCTCACAGCGCCTAGGAAAAGGTCCTTCAAAAATGAATCTGCGGCATTGCCAGCTGGTTTGTCGTCTGGGTAGTCGCGCAAAGCGTAGAACTCGACACGCTTGGTGAATAGCTCGTATACGTCGAGTAAGTAGTCGTCTGGTTGAGCTACGTTACACATCATGATTACGATGATGGAAAAAGAAGACCTGGTTTTGAATGATCTCACGACCGTCACATATTTGCAGATCTCGAAGGTGCTGTTGATGATGAAACCATCTTCCTCTGCCCAAGGCTTGAAGCGTTTATGAAGCTTGAACTTATTGATGTTTTCCTCGGTGTGATAGCCGTGGGCTATAAGTTCGACAGTGATGGGGTCATCGCAGGGGACGTCTTTTGTATATGCGAGGAGTTTCAGGGCGGGATCGACTATTACGACGTTGTTCTGCAGGAATGACGAGCTTATGTCGAGGAGTTCCTGTAGCCCGCCTCCGCCCAAACGCACGGCGTCCATAGAACGCTCCCAGTCGGCGAACCGGTAAAGCGCATCAAGCAGAGTATTGAACACGATGAGCGTCGATTCTCCTTGTAGTACTGATAGTATTGCCTGATCATCGGGGGAGTCATCTTCCGCATTCACGTAGATCGCTTGGCAGTCTTGAGAAACGACTTTGTGCACATCGTCGCGCGTGCCGCAAAGATAGAGCGTATCGGGTCCAGCGAGAGGCGTCGCCTCAATGAATAGTCTAAAGGCTGAAAACGAGGGATTGGCATTGCTCGTGCGCACTACGCGCCCTACCGAGCGCAGCTCGTGTTCGATGATGTTCAACGTGAGCATTGCGCGCACCCCCCTCTTAAATAAATGGAGTATAGATAAGTAGAATCGCAATCACATTGGGCGCAATCGAACCTTTTTTCTCAAGTTATTGTGCCATTTGCACAATAAACAGTCAAAAGTCGAGGTCAACCCCTAAAGACCGTTCTCTATCAGCTTACACACAATTTCCGACTTGGGTTGGGAATGCCCTGTCAACACAATGGCATTCACTAGATGAGCAAGTCATCCACAGAGAGTCCCTTGGCAAGAACATCGAGGTCCACGTGGCCCTCCGCGTTGGCAGCGCCTTTCACTTCGCCCACGTCGCTGTACTGCCAAATGGTCCAATCTCCTTGTGGCCACTCGGCCCAAGCAGGCCATTTGCGACACGAGATCCACAGGTCGCAATCGTCGAAATATCCCTTCAGGTAGAGGTCGTAGACATCGTTGCCAGTGTAGATGAGGGGCTTGTGGCCGCAGGCTGCTTCGACTGATTCGACGAATGCCCTGAGCTCGCGGCGCACATCTTCGGCTTGAGGTGGGTTCTGTTTCTTGTCTCCGTACCATTCCACATCGACGGCAGGTTTCAATGAGCGTATAGCAGGGTCATCCCAAGATGCTTTTGCAGACGCAATGAAGTTTGCAGCTTGCGATTCGCCAGGGGAGTCGAATGAGAAAAAGTGGTATGCGCCAAGGGCGGCATGACTGCCTGAGGCACGTTCGCATGTGGCAGAGAACTGGGCGTCGACATGGGTTGTGCCCTCTGATGCTTTGGCGTAGACAAACTCGATTCCCGCACTCGAGAGGGCTTCGAAATCGATTGCGCCTTGATACTCGCTTGTGTCCACGCCCTTAACACCTTCGGGCGTGAAGATCATGTTAGGTCGGATGACCTCCGCCTTGACCCCCAGAACCACTGCTACCAACAAGAGCGCAACAGCAACGAGTGCAATTACGATACGTTTTAGCAAAACAAAAGCTCCCAACTCATGCACAATAGCTACCAGAGGCCGTTTGCAAGGTATGCCACTATGCTCGTATCGTACCGCTTGTCAACGAGTTTCGTTTATCGTGTCTTTAAACTATTACTAAAAACAACGATGATAGGTGGAACGATGGACATCATTCAGGCAATCGAAAAGCGTATTTCATGCCGTGCTTTCACCGACCAACAAGTCGAGCAGGAGAAGTTCGATGCACTTGTAGAAGAGGCTACGCGCATCAATGAAGAGACGGGTCTGCATTTCCAGATCTTCGGTCCGCGCGCAGACGGCACGGTCATCAACATGAGCGACAAGATGTTTGCAGGCAATCCGCCATGCTATGCAGCGCTCGTGGCCAAGAAGGATCCGGTAGAGGAGGAGAAGCTCGGCTACTATGGCGAGAGGCTGGTGCTGTTTGCCGAGATGATGGGGCTTTCGACCTGTTGGGTTGCAGGCACATTCGACCGCGCGACGACGCGCGTCGATCTCGACGAAGGCGAGGTTCTGCACGACGTCATTCCAATTGGCTACGCCCCAGCGAAGATTCCGCTCAAGCAGCGCACGATCCGTGCCGGCATTCGCAGCCGCTCGAAAGCGCTTGACGATCTCTACCGTGGTCCTGTGCCGCTTGGCGATGCTCCCGAATGGATTCAAGCATGTGTCGACGCAGTGTGGAAAGGTCCCTCGGCCATCAACGAGCAGCCGGTCGTGTTCGTCCAAGATGATGTCGATGGCCCCGTTCGCGCCGAACTCATTCGCGTGAAGTCAGGGATGGAATACACTGATTTGGGCATTGCGAAATACCATTTTGCGGTTGTTGCCGATGCCTGTGGAGTCGCTGGTGCTTGGGAATGGGGCGTTGGTGGTACCTTCGCATAACTGTTCAACGTTATGACGCGCGGAAAGGAGGCTGGAAAAGATTTTCCAGCCTCCTTGTTTTATGTGGAAGGTGGACAGAAAGCATGGGAGCAGAGGAGAAAACCAATTTCACGGTTGATGCGTCAAAGTGCATTCGATGCGGGCGGTGCGTTGCTGTGTGCGCGGGCATAGTCATCGAACAGGGCGAAGACGGCCTTCCGCACATGCTGCCTTTCGAGCGTTTCGGATGGCGCGGATAGGCGCCCGAGGATTCGCCTCTGCCTGCGCCGCCTGAGACGGGTGCATTCCTGGAGCGCCTCGTGGCGAACCGCCGCTCATGCAGGCGCTATCGTGATGAGAATGTTGATCCAGCGGTTATTGACAGCATTATTTCCGCGATGCAGAACGTTCCGGCAGGGGGGAACTCGCAGTCGGTCGAATACACCGTGATTGACGACAAGGATCGCATGCGCAAGATTCATGACGTGGCTTATACTGCAATGGAAGAAGCTGCCGCTCAAGGGCGCTACACGTCGAGTTTCGATGACTTCTACTACACCAAGATGAAGCAATCTGAGAGGAGTGTGCGTAAAGGCGACATGCTCTTCTGCGGAGCGCCCCATCTGTTCGTGGCGCATGTGAAGGCTACGGGGTGCTGGGCGGCCGACTATGCCATCAACTGCAATCTAGCCACCGCGTATTTCGAGCTGCTCGCCAATGCACACGGGCTAGGAACCGTCATCATGAGCTATCCTTCGGATGTGATATGCGAACTTGCGTCCGATGCGCGCGAGATGCTCGGGATACCGTCCGACCACTACATGAAGCTGCTTGTCGGTTTCGGCTATCCTGAGATTCCGTATGCTCGCGGGACGCAAAAGAACCATCGCAAAGTCCATCGCTGGACGGAGCAAACGAAAGGCCAGTTGAGCCTTCTGTAGGAGAACAATATGGAATATGAAAACGCCCTCCAGGAACTAAAGCGCGCCTTCGACGACGCCGACACAATCGTGGTTGGTGCAGGCGCAGGGCTCTCAACCGCTGCAGGATTTGTCTATGCAGGCGAACGCTTCGAGAGGCTATTTCCCGACTTCATCGCTCAGTACGGATTTCGCGATATGTACTCGGCGGGTTTCTTCCCGTATAAAACGCCGGAAGAACTCTGGGCGTACTGGAGCCGTTATATCTGGCACAACCGTTACGAGCCAGCTCCTAAAGACACGTACGGGAAGCTGCTGCGTTTGCTGGACGGCAAAGACTATTTCGTCATCACCACGAACGTCGACCACCAGTTCCAGTTGGCTGGTTTTCCCAAGGATCGTCTTTTCTACACGCAAGGCGACTACGGCCTGTGGCAGTGCAGCGAACCGTGCCACGATGAGACGTACGACAACTACGATACGGTGAAGCGCATGGTGGAGGAGCAGCGCGATATGCGCGTCCCATCCGAGCTGGTGCCGTTCTGCCCCGTGTGCGGCAAGCCGATGTCCATGAACTTGCGCGCAGACGACATGTTCGTTGAAGACGCGGGTTGGCGGGCAGCCGCCGAGCGTTACCGCTCTTTCCTGGAGGCACATCAAACTGGCAAGGTGCTCTACCTCGAATTGGGTGTGGGCGGCAACACACCAGTCATCATCAAGTATCCGTTCTGGCGCTACACGAACGCGAACCCGGATGCGACCTACGCATGTGTGAACTATGGCGAAGCGTATGCGCATGACTCGATCCGTTCCCGCTCGATCCTCATCGATGCCGATATCGATCGCGTCTTGAGTGATTTGCTAGAGCTTTAGGAGGGGTAGGCCAACATGGATCAAGCACGAAAAGTCGAACTTCTGAAAAGCCTCGTGAAAACGCTCTGCGTGGAACGAGATGCTGATGTTCCGAGAACTGAAGATGCTGAAGAGCTTTGGGCGTATTTCCGGGCGCTTGTGAACACGCGTCCGCCATGGCCTACCAATGCTGGTTTCCTTGAATCTCAGGATGAGTTGTTGCAGGGCGTCATCGCCGAGGCGGGTGTTCATAACATAGATGAGGCTTCGATTTCGGCGACAAACCCTCAATTGCGACTGTGGCGTGGCGATATCACCACGCTTGAGGTGGACGCCATTGTGAACGCTGCGAACTCTCAGATGTTGGGATGCTGGGTTCCAGGACATCATTGCATCGACAATGCGATACACACGTATTCCGGTATACAGTTGCGAGCAGAATGCGCACGCATCATGGATGCGCAAGGCCACGAAGAGCCGACGGGTGCTGCCAAGATCACGGACGCGTACAACCTTCCTGCGAAGCATGTCATTCATACGGTTGGACCCATTGCGAACGGCCAGCCGACAGACCTTCATCGCGATCAGTTGGCGTCGTGCTATCGCAGTTGCCTTGATCTTGCAGCTAAGCATCGTTTGCGCTCCATTGCGTTTTGCTGCATCAGCACTGGCGTCTTCGGCTTTCCCCAAAGGGAGGCGGCGGCAATTGCAGTGCAAACTGTGGGGGATTGGCTTTCAGCTAACAGATCGGATATGACCGTCGTGTTCAACGTGTTCAGCGGCAAGGACAAGTCGATTTACGCTGAATTACTCGGACTCTAGGATCGAAGCGATCTGTTGTCGAAACCTTTTAGTTCTCTGCTCAGGCTCCTTTGCTGCAAAGCGCATCGAAGCACTCAAACAGTGGTAGCTATTGTCGACCTCGTTCAACAACGATAAACTCAATTCCAATGAGGCCATTGAAAGGGGGCGGCATGTATTCGACATGCGTGTTCTGTGATGGGGGATGCACGTTTGCAGTGGACGATGCCGATGGCAAGGTGACTATCTCTCCAATCAACCCCGCCATGCCAGCCATCTGCTCGAAGGCGGTCAATTGGGACGAGATTCGCAGCCATTCTGGCAGACTTATGCACCCGCTCAAGAATGTGGGAGAGCGGGGAGAACCCCAATGGGAGGAGATCAGCTGGGAACAGGCTCTCGACGAGATTGCCGAAAAGCTTCGAGCTGTCATCGACGAGTACGGTCCCGAAGCGGTTGCATTCTCGGAGATGCCGCTCAACCACGGGTTCGGTGGCGTTACGCGCCGGTTCATGAATCATCTTGGAACGCCAAATTACATCACAGCGCTCGATCTGTGTATGGGAAACACTGCTCAAGTCCACCGCGCAACATACGGTTGGTTCACGAGCGCCAACTGGCAGGTTGCCGATTGCATCGTGTATTTCGGGCAGAATCGTGGTCCTGAGCTCTGGCCACGCGAGTACCTGAATCTCAAAGCGGCACTTGCACGTGGTGCGAAGCTCATCGTCGTAGACCCGCGTCTTACCGAGACAGCGGAGCTGGCCGATTATCACCTACGCATCAACTACGGCACCGACGCAGCACTGGCCCTCGGTTGGATCAACGTCATCATCGATGAAGGTCTTTACGACCATGTATTCGTTGCCGAGAGCACTATCGGGTTCGAGGATCTTGCAGAGCGTGCAGGGGAGTATCCGCCCGAGCGCGTTGCTGAAATCTGCGGTATCACGGCAGACGAGGTGCGCGAAACTGCGCGTGTCTACGCAGGTTCGGAGGCTGCGCTCATTCCCTGGGGTGCGACTGCCGACATGCAGCGCAATTCGACATCGCTTCTGCGTGGCCAATGCATCCTGCGCGCGATCTGCGGCTTCCTTAACAAGTCAGAGCTCGTTTACGGTCCAGCATCGGACATCTCGCTTTCAGAGCGGTTGTACGATTACTCAGCATTGTCGCAGAGCCAGAAGGACAAACAGATTGGGAGCGAAAACTACCCGCTGTTCTCGTTCAAAGGCAACGCACTTTACGACGAGGCGATGCGCAATGCGGGCTTCGGTTTTACAGCTGACATAATGGCTTCGTCGTGCATGGCCCACCCGTCAAGCCTGTTTGCTGCCATGCGCGGTGAGGGGCCGTATCCGGTTAAGGCTTTCTTCAGCGTGGCCAACAACACGGTCATGAGCTACGCGAACATGCAGGGCATTGTTGATGCGCTCATGAACCAGTATCTCGTCGTCACCTTCGAAGTGAATATGACGCCTACGGCACAGCTGTCAGACTACGTGTTGCCGGGTGACATGTGGATGGAGCGCGACACCGTTGGACCCATGTTCGACATCGCCCCGATTATGACGACTTCCAACTCCATCGTTGAACCTCCGGTCGACTGTCGATGCTGGTACGACGTGGTCAAAGGGTTGGCAGACCGAATGGGTATAGGTGACGCCTTCCCGTGGTGCAATGCGCACGAGCTGTTCGACTATCGATTCGCGGCGTTAGGTACGACTTGGGAACAAGCTCGGTCGGCACCTGCGCATCCCGGAAAAACGCCTGCATTTGGCACGTTCCTCACGCCGTCGGGCAAAGTTGAGCTTTCAAGTTCGGTGCTTGCCGCTTTGGGATACGACCCGCTGCCATATTACGAGGAGCCAACCGATCCCTTAGCTAACGACGATATGCCGTTCGAGATATTTGCCGGTGCACGTGAACCAGCCAACTACAACACGAACTTCCATCAGATCGGCTTTTTGCGCGAGCGCGAGCCCGAGCCGAGGCTTTTCATCCATCCTGACGACGCTAGTTCTTGCAATGTGGTAGAAGGTGCATGGGTGCGCGTTGCCACTGGACACGGTGCCATCGATCTTGTGGCGCATCTTGATCCGTGTCAAAAACCTGGAACGTTGCGTGTGCCTCACGGTTGGTGGAAGCCGGAGACCGAACCTGGTCTTGCCGCAGGGCTGAGCAGTGCGCTCATTCACAACGACGGCATGCTTTTCAGCGATGAGGCGTGGAACCTCGACCCCGAACAAGGTCTTGCAAACCTGAGAGGTGGAATTTGCGCGCGTGTTGGCGTTTTATAGTTTCCTCGATATACTTGTATAACCTGCAAATCTAAGGAAAGGTGCAATTGTGGCAAACGGAAACTATCAACCAACGCAGCAAATGCCGGCGCAAGGGCAACATGCGCAGCCGCAGTACCAACAGCAATACCAGCAATATCCTCCGCGTCAGATCAGCTTTGATAAGAAGGCAACTTCAACTGGTCAATGGATGCTCACGCTGTTCCTCGTGTGCATTCCCGTCGTCAACATCATCCTTTTGCTCGTATGGGCGTTTTCTTCGAGCACCGAGCGCTCGAAGAAAAACTGGGCCCGTGCAAATATCATCTGGGCGATTATCGGGATTATCGTCACGGTCGCCCTCATAGCGATCGGCACGGCTATGGGCGTTGACTGGAACCAGGTTGTCCAACAATACTCGCAACGGTATTAGGCTTGTAAGCAAGCTTACTTGTAAAGCTTGACAGGCTCCCATCCGTAATCTTGGTATTGGGTGACTGCAAGGCCGTTCAAGTTGACATAGTCAGACACGGTGATTGTCCTGAGCTCTTTGCGGGCTTCTTCGTCGCTGTACGCTTTCATGAACGCGTTGTAGTGCTCCCCGACTTCTTCCACCATGTACTTGTAAACCGCTGCTTCGACAGGATCGGCTCCTGCGTAACCGTATGCCGACCCATCTACTTCAGCTTTCGACTTTTTAGCATTGTCGGCTGACGTAGATGTGGAAGATGAATTGTTTGAAGACGCTCCGCTGCCGATGCTGCAGGCACTGAGGCCGAGCGCTATTGAAAGAGCTGCAATCAGGAATACCGCGAGAAACCCCTTTTTCATAGTTCGTTCTCCTTTGCGTCGAGAGGCTACAAGTCTCCGCCGTTCATTCTACACTCGGAGATGGCGCGCCTTTTGTTGGTTAAACTGATAAGGCGCGCTATTCATGAATAATAGGTTTATCCTGTTAGTGCGATATGGCATGAAGTGGCTCGGTCAATCGCAGAGAGGCATATGTGGAACGGTTTTTTCGCATAACATTGGCGCATTCGCGAACCGTTGTCGCCTTGTTCCTTATCGCGATGCTCGTATGTGCCTGCTTCATTCCCTTCGTGCGCACGAACTACAACATGGTGGATTACCTTCCCGATGACGCGCAATCTACCAAGGCAGTGCAAATCATGTCAGATGAATTTGAAACTGCCATGCCCAATGCGAACGTCATGGTGAAGGACATTTCCATACCGCAGGCGCTGGAGATCGAGCAGGCATTGCTTGAAATGGATGGCGTCGAGGATGTCATCTGGCTCGACATTGCTGTGGACCTCACCATGCCGCTTGAGACGTTGGATCGCAATACGGTGGAAACCTACTACCACGTGAATCCAGACGACCCCACCGTCGGGACAGCGCTGTATCAAATAACCGTGAAGTCTGGGAATGAAAGTGCCACGATTTCGGGCATACGCGCTCTCATAGATTCGTACGGCGAGGGCAATGCGGTCACCGGCGAAGCCGCTGACACGGCCTCAAGCCAAGATGCTGTGGTTGACCAGGTGCTTGGCGCTGTGGCTATTCTCGGACCTATCATCATTCTCCTGCTGGTGCTATCGACTCTCTCATGGATCGAGCCGGTACTGTTCCTTGCGGCCATCGGTGTTTCAATTGTCATGAACATGGGAACGAACATCGTGTTGGGCGAGGTATCGTTCATGACCTTCTCCATCAGCCCTATCTTGCAGCTAGCGGTGTCGCTCGACTATGCGATATTCTTGCTTCATGCTTTCGCTGCCGAACGCCTCATGACGGCCGACGTTCAAGACGCGATGGTGAAGGCTGCCATGAAATCGGTTCCCACGATTGCGTCAAGTGCAATCACCACGCTATTCGGCTTCGCGGCGCTCGCGGTCATGCAGTTCCAGATCGGCGCTGATCTTGGCCTCAATCTTGTGAAAGGCATCATCTTCAGCCTCGTGACCGTTTCGGTGTTCTTGCCTTCCCTCACGCTTTTGCTGTACCGCTTGATTGACAAGACAGCCCACAGGCATTTCATGCCGAGCTTCCGAAACATCGACAATGTGCTTTCCAAGATACGCATCCCTGCGATGATTCTCGTGTTCGTCTTGATCGTGCCTGCGTATCTTGGCCAGTCGCATGTAGTGTTCACGTATTTGAACACGTCTCCTGACCCTGAGCTTCGAACGGGTGCTGACATGGTTGCCATGCGCGACGAGTTTGGCGAGCAGAATGCAATGGTGGTGCTCGTGCCTCGAGGCGACATAGCATCGGAGGCTGCACTTTCAGCCGATTTGGCGAGTCTCGATTGCGTGAAGAGTGTGCTCTCGTATGCCACGGCTGTTGGGGCCGCGATTCCCCAGGATGTTGCAGGCGACGAGGCGCTTAAGCAGTTCTATTCGCCGAACTACGCTCGCATCGTGGCATATTTGAATACGGACATAGAAAGCGACGAGGCCTTTGCGGCCGTGCAGACGGTGCAAGATGTGGCAGCTGAATACTACGACACGTATTACACCGCTGGTCAAAGTGCAAACTTGTACGATAT